>CAJQOX010000110.1 GCA_905480075.1 uncultured Aureispira sp.
TTGCCAAGATTAATAGAGCCAACGAGCAGAATTGAACTGCCGACCCCCACCTTACCAAGGTGGTGCTCTACCCCTGAGCTACGTTGGCGAAAACGCCAAAAAAATAAAAAGCTCTCAGGAAATGAGAAAGGGCAAAAAAAACCCCTTCAGACAATTTCCTAGAGCGGGAGACGAGACTCGAACCCGCGACCGTTAGCTTGGAAGGCTAATGCTCTACCAACTGAGCTACTCCCGCTTATTGAGAAAGAAGAGAGTTCAACAAAAACATCAAACACCCTTCAGATTTACAAAAGCAAATATTAGTGGGGGTGGTAGGACTCGAACCTACTCAGTCGTAGACACCAGATTTACAGTCTGGCCCGGCTCTCCAACTCCGGCGCACCCCCTTTCAACAGCCTGAGCTATTGTTTTTTTCCCATTATAAATTTGAGCCGATAGAGGGACTCGAACCCACGACCTGCTGATTACAAATCAGCTGCTCTAGCCAGCTGAGCTATATCGGCAAAAAAAAAGGTAATATATTTGCTTTTTTAAGAACTTACTAAGGAGTAATCCCCTAAGCGCTTGCAAATATACAACCTTTTTTAAAATCTCAAAACTTTTTAAGAAAAAATGGAGATTTTTATTTACTTTTCTTCAATTTATACTTAATTAGCTGTCTTCTCAGGGAGGAAGCGCCTAAATCCACAGATTCTTCAAAGGATTTACTCGTTTCTTTGGCAACCAAAGTTGATCCGGGGACTTTTACTTTTATTTCTGCGACTTTATTCTGAACATGTCCGTCTTTTCTATGAGCGGTTTTTTCAAGTTTAAGGCAAACATCAGCACTAACAATGTTATCAAAGAAAGTTTCTAGTTTAACCAACTTTCTGTCAACGAACTCCAATAATTTAGAATCAGCATCAAAGTTGATGGCCTGCTTAGTGATTTCCATAGGCTTATTTTTTTTATTTGTGATCTTATTAGGCTTTTAACCCCGTCTGTGTAAATTGCAAATTAATCTCTATATAAACATTAAAAGTAGCAAACAACACAAGATGAGATAATAAGCATTAATGATTTATTAAATGACAGCATTAAAAATCAGAAGTGTGAAGAACTGACAAAACGCTATAAATATTTAAAACTTGTATATATTACAACTCAAAAACAGAATGAGAAGTTCAGCCAAAACAAATAGGCGTGGAAATAAAAATAACTTTAATAGTCTTAAAATCCAAATTTTCGGCATTCTAATTCTTAAAACTTTTGAATTATTCATATCCTCAACACCTTTGGTACAGCAGAAGTAATTGATACACATTATTATCCCTTTTCAATTCTTATAATGGTATTAAAACAAAAAAAAGATCAAAAATGACTATATTTGTTTAAAATACATTCCATACAAACACTATAGAGTCTCAATGACAAAACATCCGATATATTTAATATTTTTTATTTTTTTCTGTAGTTCATGCAATTCTGATGAATTAAACAACCTTGAAAACATAATATTAAAAGATGAAGTGGGTATTGAGCGAGCAACAGGGGTAGAATTAATTTACAGTGATTCTGCATTTGTAAGGGTAATCATTAACGCCCCTGTGCTATTGCGATATATAGACAAACAAAAGCCAAAAAATATATTTCCTGAAGGTGTCGATGCAGATTTTTTTAACGAAGATCAGATACAGACCAGTAAACTGAAAGCAAAATACGCTGAACAGTTCATGAAAGAGCAAAAAGTCTTCTTAAGGGATAGTGTATGTATCTGGAACAATAAAAACGAGTTACTTGAGACCGAAGAGTTAATCTGGGATCAGACATCAAAACAAATATCCTCCAGCAAATTTGTACGAATCACGACACCTACCCAGATAATAGAAGGGTATGGTTTCAAATCGAATCTGGATTTTTCTGTTTGGGAAATTTATGAAGTAAGCGGGCTTATAGAGTCTAAAAATCTGACGGACAGTCCATTTTAACAAAACAAGTATATTCTTACACAAAGAACAGCACTAAAAAAAATCAAAATGCTTATTAAACTATAAATAATTTGTTACCTTATATATATAATAATAAAAAATTCACTTTGGAGTGCACAATAACATCAAAACAGGTAAATGGCTACTGATTTTTTATTCCTTTTGATATTCCTTATGGCATCGGGTTTTTTTTCGGGCATAGAGATTGCATTTATATCAGCCGACAGGTTACGGGTAGAAGTAGAAAGGAAGAAAGGAAACAAAAGGGGCCTTATTCTTGCTAATTTTCTTAAAAACCCATCAGAGTTCCTGGGCACCACACTTGTAGGTAATAATATAGTGCTGGTTATTCTGAGTTTATTAGCGGGTCATTTTCTCGAAAATTATTTTGGCATAGACAGCAATGAATTTCTGGGTACTATAGAAGCCACCCTGATAACCACGTTGGTCGTACTGGTTTTCGGTGAATTTTTGCCCAAGGTTTCATTTCAGATCAACCCTACCGGGATACTTTTTTTATTCACATTCCCATTATATGCAATACAATGGCTTTTAACCCCCTTGGTCTGGATAATGATAAAATCTTCAAACACCCTTATTGAAAAGATCTTTCGCATACCCTCTGAATCCACAAAACAAGTCTTCACCCGTTTAGACCTTGACCACTTCATCAACAGCATCAACACATCGGAAGAGGATGACATTGACACCACTTTGTTTCAGAATGCACTATATATACACACACTTCAGGTAAGAGACTGTATGATTCCCCGCAATGAGATAGGCAGCATAGAGATAAACGAAAGCATAGACAAACTACGTGACACTTTTATTAAAACCCGTCTTTCCAGATTATTGGTTTACAAAGAGAATATTGATTATATTGAAGGCTATGTACATCATCAGCGATTATTTGAAAACCCTACTTCCATAAGTGAAATATTATGGAAGATACCTATGGTACATGAGTTTACTCCTGTACAGGATGTTATGAATCAATTGATAAAAGAGAAACTGAACCTTGCCTGGGTTGTAGATGAACGGGGCGGAACAGCCGGGATCGTAGCATTGGAAGATATACTAGAAGAGATATTCGGAGAAATAGAGGATGAGCACGACATGGACGATTCAGACGTCAGAATAAATGATCACGAATTTATTTTCTCCGGACGAAACGAGATAGACTTAATCAATGAGGAATATAATCTTGACATTCCGGAGAGCAGTGAATACCACACATTATCAGGATTAATAGTTACGATCAAAGAGGAAATCCCAGAACAAGGAGACGTAATTTCCCTTAACAACTACAGGTTAATAGTATTAGAAGCCAGTAATACTAAAATCGAAAAAGTCAGGGTAGTCCGTTTACCCCGGAAGTAAAACAAAGCCAGGAAAAGACCACCAACATTACTCGTTACCCGTCAAATCATCATCGTAAGAAACCATTTTAGAGGCATTTTTATCTGACTCTTTGAAAGTCATTCCAAAGACAGCCCCCATGATCCCCCCTGCGATATGGGCGTATTCAGAAACCTGATTATCCTGCATACTGTGCAGAACTTCGGTGCCTACAAAGAAAAGGACTACAAGGATAAACGTAAGCGGAATAGTCCCTTTTCTTGCATCAGCAAAAGAGACAAGAACAATAAACATAAAGACGATACCGCTTGCCCCCAATAATCCTGAGCTAAACAAAACGATCTGAAAAAAAGCGGTCAGGAGCGCAGTAATAACCATCATTATTAAAATATTCCTACTTCCGTATTTTTCTTCCATGATAGGAGCTATCAAAAGAAAAATAGACATATTACCCATAATGTGTCCCTGATTGGCATGCCCCATAGTGTAGGTAAAAATCCGTAGATAATCGAGTGGGTCTGACCAGTCAAAAGCCCCTTTGAGCATAAAAAAGTGCTCTGTCAAATAGCCAATATCGGAAGACCCTGGAAAAACAAGGTCAATCAAAAACACAGTAATACAAATTAGAGAAAAGGTGAGAACAACCGGAGAATTATATCTGATTTTAAGTGCCATATGATTAAGGGTAAGTTGAATATAATTTTAATTAGTACCAGATCAATCTAATAACACAGGTTTACAAATAATAATTCCATGTCAGAGATAATTTAAGCCCCCCTGGTAAGAAGCCCATAAAAATGAAAATTTATTCTTCAGGTTTTTCTTCAATTTCGATAGCAACATTATCATCCAAATCAGGAATATCATCATCAGGTTCATTAATACTTTGAGTCAATTTCTGAACCAGTTTAAATTCCTGAAGAAAAACAGCAGCAACTACTCTGAGAATTGTATAAATAGGTATAGCTATCACCATCCCTGTAATACCACCTAACTTTGCCCCGACAATAACCACCAAAAATATTTCAAGCGGGTGGGCTTTAACACTATTAGAAAAAATATAAGGTTGCAAAACAAAACCGTCGAGAACCTGCATAGAGGCAAAAACGCAAACCACCTTAAACAACATAGGCATGGTGACAGAATAAAAGTCAACATCCAGGTTAGAACTGATGGTAACAAGCATTGCAAAAATTGCACCTATAATAGGTCCAATGTAAGGAATTACGTTAATAATAGCAGCAAAGAAAGCAATTAACACAGAATTCTGCACTCCAAAAAAGGAAAGTGCCATAGAAACATAAAGAGAAATGAGTGTAATTTGCAGCAGTATCCCGCTAAAATAGCGAGTCAGCAATTGTTTTATTTTCAGGAGAGTGGTATCCGTTTTCGAACTTTGTTTATTGGGGATAGCAGATTTCAATGCCCTTCCGAACAATTTTTCGTCTTTAAGAAAAAAGAAGGCTATAAAAGTCACAGAGGAAAAGATTACCATAAAATTACCAAAGAAGGTTACTACATAGTAAACCGTTCTGGTAATAATTTGGGAAGGGCTTATATATTGAAACATTTTTTTACGTAATTGTTCGGAGGGAGTATCATCTGGTTTCACCAAAGCGGTGGTATCGTAATGTCCGAAATGAGTATAAGGGTCTTCATTATTCTCGAAGGAAATTTTGAGGTTGATATTCGTCTTTGTCACAGTATCACCTTTTGCGACAATAATGGAATCAATATCAATAGTGGTAGTTGTCACAACACTTTCCGGAAAACTGTCAACAGATTCAAAAACATTAAAATTCAAGCTATCAACAGTATTTGTATCGGCCGTTGCATACCAGTCATTAAAGTGATTGATAGGCTCGTCTAGACTTTGCATGACAGAGGCATAATCAACACCCGCTAAATTTCTTCCCTGTTGAACAATGACAGGAATAAACAAGTAAAGAAATAAACCAAAGACCCCATAGAATAAAAAAAGAACAATGAGGGCTCTGAGGCTACCCGGCAGCTCCCATTTTTTATATCTGACACGTCCCAACAAGTTCATAAGAGGAGAACCAAGCAAAGAGATCACCCAGGCAAGCACTACCCAGGTAACAATATCACTAAACCAGGAAACAAGGAGCCAAATAACGCAGATAGTGATAAGTGCCCCTATATATCGTGAATATTTTTTAAGAATAGATTGCATTATGATTACCTGTTTAGAATGATTGTTTATTTATATAAATAAAAGTACTGTTTTGAAATTCAAGAAGCAATCAATTGAGCAATAAAATGATTTTTTACAGATTCTATATTTAAATAATCTGCTTTTTTTTGAATTTTATCTATCTGTTTTAGTTGTTGTTCTACAAATTTTTGATGTCTTGCCGATGCAGGGTTAAATGATCTGTGTTGCATTGCTTTATGAATTTTAACGATACTATTCCTTAAAGCATCATCTTTACCATCAAAGCAATATTTTTTGAACAATTCCCAGATAAAGTCAATGGCAGGATTTCCGGGATGTATCATGTCATCGGCATAATACCTGTAATCCCTCAGGTCATCCATCATAATTTCGTAGGCCGGAAAATAATGGATATAGCCTGCGCGCTGAACCAATTCATGCACAGCAAGAATAAGCGTAGATTTACTGATTTGATTTTCGGCAAATCCATCTTTCAGGTGACGGATAGGACTGACACTGAGAACAATATTCAATTCGGGTAATTTTTCTTTAAGGTATTCGAGCAGCGGGCCTGCATAGTTGACAATTTCACTGACAGACAATTTTCTTCTACGAAATCGATTGGCTGGTAATTTGTGGCAATTACTGACAATTTTTCCCGTTTTTCTAAGTTCGTAGACCCATGCGGTTCCGAAAGTGATTACCAAGACAGAAGTTTGGAGCAAGCGGGACCTTGTTTTAGCTAATTCAACATTTATTTTTTCAAGAACAACAGCAGGGTTAGCATCCGAGAAAGAGCTGTGGTGTTGAAAGCTGTTCCATAATCCGTTATTGAGGAACAGATCATGTAATTGAAATTCATAATTATTTAACATCAGTCCGAGACTATTACGGATTGACAATGGGTTATATAATGTTCCGAAGGGGTTCGAGGAAACATTATAGAGGATATTTTGCATTTTCTGAGCAATGTTTTCTGCAAAACAAGAGCCTATAGACAAAATATAATCCTGATAACTAATATCAAAAGAAGCCCTGTCAATCTCTATGTTTGTTTTGAAGTTCATTTAATATTGTCAAATTTTAATAACATAAGACCAACCAAACAAACAAATACAATGTTTATAAGGTTAAAATCAGTTAGCGTGTCAGGACTTAAATAATATGAGCCTTTTTTTTATCTTTGTGCTGCTTTATAAAATGTTGTTGATTTGCAAAGCATAACAGAATATATAGAAAGATAAACAATCCATAGATTAATAACAGAAAAAAAAACATGAATTTTATAAAAAAAGTACAAATAACCTTGTTTATTCTTGTTTTGCTGACCGTTTATGATGCTCAGTCACAGAACCTGCTAAAGCCAAAATTCGGACTTCGTGCCGGCGCAAGCTTTTCCACTATCTTTGGCCCGGAGGAAAGCGGGGTAGAAGAGATACACAAAACTACAGTCAGGGTAGTAGCAGGGGGTACTGTCAAAATACCTTTTCACGAGCGTTTTGGCATCAATGCTGAGGTTGTTTTTGTTCAAAAGGGATCCTATTTTACTGCTTCGGCAGATAATTCTTTTTTGAAATTACCTGAATTTGCAACAGAACAGCCGCTTATTTACGGATACAACAAAACCGGCAACACATACACCAAAAAGCTGGACAAAAACTACAAACGCAGAACGGGAATGAACATTATTAACGGATATATAGAAATCCCTCTAATGTTCTATTTTGAGGCTATTGATGATAAGTTACAATTTGACTTAGGTGCCAGTGTAGGATTTTTAATTTCTTCTCAGGCTTTGGGGACTATTAAATATGGTGATGCAGATATTTTAGATGCCACCAATCCGGACATCAGTCAGTTCATAGAGATGGACTTGGATTTCAAGTATATAAAAGACGAAATCGGTGCTTTATATGACGGAACAGCAAAATCTGCTAAAATTGACGGGACCACCAGATATTATCCACGCGGGCCAAGTGCCTATTATCTTACAGACGAGACATCAAAGAATGACCTGCATGTATATAATATTTTTGATGTTGGTTTACAAGCGGGCGTCTCCTATTTTTTCACCCCCGGATTACGGGTTGGGGCAAGAGTAAATTACAGTTTAATAGACATAACAACAAACAAGTACGATTACTCCATGAAAGATTTAAACAGTGACGGGTCCTATATAATCAGAGAGGACCATGATGTAAATTTTGGGGTACAATTATTTGTTGGTCTTCAATTTTGATATAAACTAAAGAAAATAGCAGGTTTTACAAACACAAACCATCAGGAAAATGATTCCTGATGGTTTTTTTTGAAAAGGCAAAGCAGAAAGAAGTTATTTTACACATTATTGCAAAAACGAATAAGAAAGCGTAGTTTTGTGTTACCAAATAATCAATCATCAAAAACACCAAAAACAATGTTAAAGAAACTAAGAAAAACACTAAGCGAAGAGTTTAAAAAACGTTACGAAAAAATGGAAGGGCGATACCTTGGCCTTGAAAATCGTATTTACACCACAATAGAAGGGAGGCTGGATAATCTTGAAAAAAAGTTTGACGAACTCAGTGACATACTTAAAGTTGAGTTAAAACACAGAAAAGACCAAAACAATGACAAATTAGAGCTCATGGATGATTTTGGGGAAGACAGTAAACTTTCAGAAAAAGCAGAAGAAGTAAAAGAAGCAATAGCCGATAAAATCCAAGATGCCAAAAGCACTGTAAGCAAAAAAGTTGATTCGGTGGCTAAGAAAGCCAAGAAAGCTAAAAAGGCCGTCACAGGTAAGCTAAAAAAGGCTAAGAAAAATGGGAAGAAAGTAAAAAAAGAAGTGTCTTCGACTATAAACAAAGTCAAAATGGATACAAAAGACGACCTTACTAAAATAAAGGGACTGGGAGAAAAAATCTCTGATAAATTAAATGCAGAAGGGATAACAACTTTCAAAAAATTATCCGGGCTTTCAAAAAAAGAAGTAAAAGCCTTAGACGAAAAAATAAAAGGTTTCGCTGCACGGTATGAGCGCTATAACTGGAACAAACAGGCGGGGGATTTGAAATAAATCTCTGTAAAAACCAAACACAAAGTCACTCTGAACCTGAATTCAGGGTGGCTTTGTTTTTTTTCAGTAATTTAAGGAGGAAAAACAAAAAGCTTATTCCCGAAAGACACAACAAGGCATAATACCAAATGGAATAAGGGTCCTTTATTGGAGTGGGACTTCCAATAGAAATAAAGCTGCCCCAATAAGCAGGGTGGCCTGAAACAAGGTCAGTCCTGGACAAAAAAGCAAGTTTGGCCTTTTGCAGCGCAAGGGGTTTTGACATCCCTTTCGACAGATTGATATAAAACAATTCGATAAGTGCCGCACTTGTAAAATCATTCACTTTCCACAAGGTAGTCAACACACTGGGTGCCCCTGCATACATAAACGCCCTGGCCAGGCTTAAGACGCCTTCTCCCCTCTCTGACTTTCCTATACCGGTTTCGCAAGCACTCAAAACTACAAGGTCCGCATTAAGAGTCAGATTATGGATTTCGTAGGCGAACAAAGACGCATCTTCCGGATTTACACTATCGCCGGGCATAGAAAACAAAAGCTGAGACCTCATCGGATGCTGCATATTAACATTGCCATGCATTGCAAGATGAATAATACTGAAGTCAGCAGACTTTTTTATAAAAGCTACTTTCCCTGCATCGTTGCCATAATAATATTCTCCTTCAAAAATTTTATTTATCGCATCCAATTCCATCTGAGTCCATGGCAAGCTATCTGTATTATTAACCATGTGATCAGAGGGGGCAAAGCCAAGACAAAACCCGTTATTATCCTGTTTGCTGTTAAGTTGATCTTTGATGAGCAGCGTGGAAGAATAATTATAATTTATCTGATATTTTTTCACCATAAAAGGTAAATCTTTATACAAAATCTTTTTTGTATCAGATTCCGGGGGGACAGCGCTTATCAGTACTTCAAAGGGAATATAATTCAACATACCATCAGGGACTATGTTCAGACGATTGACATCAGCAACATCTTGCATAAAAGGTGCTAAAAAGTGTTGGTAAAACTTGTGGGAAGAAGCCACAAAGGCTTTAAAGGCCCAATAGGGATGCGAACCTATCATCTCGTAATTAGTGAGAGATTTTCGTAAATCATACACAATACTTTCATAATTCGGGGGAATTGGAATTTGAAAAAACTCTTTTTTGTTTTTT
Source organism: uncultured Aureispira sp. (assembly GCA_905480075.1). Classification (GTDB taxonomy): domain Bacteria; phylum Bacteroidota; class Bacteroidia; order Chitinophagales; family Saprospiraceae; genus Aureispira. The sequence goes on from CAJQOX010000110.1 coordinate 9,724, forward strand.
GAGATTTTGAAAACATACACATAATTATCGCCGACAAAATACTCTAAAAGAAGTTCATTTTTACGCTCTAATAAAGATTGAACGTCATCAACTGAACAAACTTTAGTTGCATATTTGAGGTTGTGATAGGCCGGATAATTATTTTCGAGCATTGAAATCAGCGTGTCATAAGACTGCCTGGTCTGAAAATAAATTTTATCAAATTTCTGATTATCCTTAGCTCCTTTATTTTTATAATTTGAGTAGTAGGCAAGATTTTGTCTGAGTTTTTCTTCCTTTAGAAGTAATTGAGCAGGTATATTAGCATTACCCCTTGCCAAATTGTTTTGTAAAGCCTGCAAAAGAACAAAACCTTTACTTTGTTCGGCAATATTAAATGCTTTATCGAGGTATTTATAATTACGGGTTTTGCTAAACAAAAGAAACAAAGTAGCAACAGCACCTTCACAGACCGGCATAGACCTGCTTACCAGTTCTTTTCTTGAGACACCGGAAGTAAAGTTTTTACGAAGGGATTTAACAACATCAACAGCCTGCAAATAAGTTTCCAAAGCATATTTAAGATTTTTATCCTGTTTTTCCAATTGATATAATTCTCTGAGCAAGCCCCCCTTTTCCTTCAGTGCTTCAAGCCAAAGAATATTACGGGACAGGTCTTTAGTTGTGGGGTTGGTATAAACATCAATTATTTCAGAAGAAACCGAGTGACAAACTGCCCCCAAAGCAAGTTGAATGTACCGCAGGGCCAATTTGTATTCTTTTCCACGTTTATAGAATTGAGCCAGTTTAAAATAACTGCTGTAAAGGTGTTGAGCCAAGGCCTTATTATTCTGTTCAGCGTTATTATAAGAAGCACCTAAGTCCGCATCGGTTGTTCTGAAAACCCTTTTATTATTTCGCAGAAAAGATTTGTCGGATTTTAAATCCAGTGATAATTTTAAATAATGAAATTCCTTTTGATTATCATTCTGAGTAGAATAAAGCGCAGCGATCTTATCATAGGCATCCGCAATAAAATAATGTTTAGGCCCCAACTGTCTGCTCCAGACTTTAATAGCTTTGTGATAAAAAAAGAGGGAAGAATCAATTAATTGATAGTTCATATAATACGCTCCCAGTTCCATAAACACCATTCCTGTCTTAAAATGATTTTCGCTAAAAACTTTTATATGAATTTCACAAGATTTTACAAGATGCGCCAATTCGTGAGATTTTTTGTTCATATCCCTGTACACTAAAGCTATCCCGAGCAGTGTTTCAGCAACTTCAGCAGATTGTTCATGTCTGAGTTTTTTGAAAACAGACAAAGCATATTCATAGTAAGACAAAGCTTTAGACAGGTCGTCCGCCCTTCTGTAGCGATCAGCGAGCAGGAAATAACTTTTGGCAACTTCCACATGTTCATCCCCGAGAACATTCAGTTGGATTTTCAGCGCTTTTTCGAGATATTTGAGTTCTTCATCGAACATATTTATGACCCTGAAATAAATGGCCATATCGATATATGAAGAGGCGATTTTGGGATGGTTTGCATCAAATATTTTTGTTCTGACCACCAATGCTTTTTCTTGAAAGTCAAAGCCTTTGTAGTAGTCTTTTTCTATATCGTAATAATAATTCCCCAGGGCCTCATAGCTATTAGCCGTTTGGTAGTGGTTTTCGCCGAGAATTTTCAATTGAAGGTTGAGGGCAAGATGCAGAAATTCCTTTTCTTTTTTGATCGGATTAAAGCCATGATTTCTATCAGTTTCTCCTTTAGAAAACCCACGATAACAGTTCGCGATATAATAATAAGACAAGGCTACTTTCTGATGTTTTTCCCCGAACAATTTTCTTCGGATAGACAGGGCCTTATTGTGATACTCCAACGCTTTGAAGTAATGAACGGTATTCGTGGTTCCTTTTTTTGTCTTGAGGATAGTGGAGACACTGCTGTAATAACGACCGAGGCCTTCAAAGGCATCCGCAATCAGGCTGCTGTCAATGACAAAATCAGGGTCAATACTTTTCGTTTCATCTAACTGTTGCAGCGCATGATCAAAGCCTTTACTTTTTGCTTCTTCGAACAAAGAGAGGTCGATATAAATATTTCCTATCCCATTATAACAAATGGCATAATACTCAGGCAGGTTATTATTTCTGTACAAACGGGCAGCGAACTGATAAGACTCTTTAGCCTTTTGGTATTTCATTTCTGCATAATACTTCTCCGCATCATTAATATGTTTATCTGCTCTGTTCAGGATTTTTTGCAGATCAGACTGAGCATTGCAAAAGCATGGAAGTAAAGCAATTGACAGAATAAAACAAATACTATTTAATACCTTATCCATAAAGAGGGACGGTTAAGATAAGCCTTCTGATGTTATATCAGAGTCAAAAAAGTAGGCATGGGCAGTACTGAATAAAAAAGTACTGAAGTATAAATAATGAATTTAAGCAAAAGCAATTTAATCAAAGCATTTTAAAGAGAAAAATAAGTTAAAAATAAATAAGTTTAGATTTAACAAAACAAACAGGCCGTACATCAGTAAACATAAACAATGAAAAAGAAATGTTTTTATAATGGAATTTTGAGATAAAGAGTTTTTATCCTTATTTTTAAGCCTTACATACTTTTTAAGAAATCAGTTCAAAACAAGGGCATCAAAAACACAAAGGATGAGCTGATTTTGAGCAGGCACATGCATTGACAAACTTTAAAACAACAAATTTGAAATGGCAAGACCAACATTGAGACTGTACGATGGATTCAGTCATACTTCACCTCACCTGAAAGACGATGTAAAGGATTTACAAACCCTGTTGAAGGGCCTGGGATACAGAATCAAGCCTGATGGTGGATTCGGAGCCTATACAGAAAACATTGTCCGTTTATTTCAGACTTCAAAAAAAATCACAGCAGATGGGGTCGTCGGGCCATTTTGTTGGTCCCTTTTGCTCAACAAGCCCAGTCCTAAAGATGTGGAAACAACTTTTCAAACCACCTATTCCAAGTGGGACAAAAATTTACTGAAGCAATTGGAGGAATTCAAAAAGTATGAAGAAACGGCTAAAAAGGTAGCTGCAAAATACGAGATACCGGTTTCAATTATTGCCGGCATTGGTTCCCGTGAGTCACATTGGGGGCTGGCACTTACGCCTGTTGGGCCTGGCGGCACAGGAGACGGCGGACATGGCAGGGGCCTAATGCAGGTTGACGACCGTTGGCATATACCTTTCGTTGAATCCGGCAAATGGGCAAACGGAAGAGATAACATTATTTACGGTGCTGCTGTACTTAAAAACTGCATGAACTATTTTGTAAAAAAGGCAGAATGGGAAATGAGTTATAAATTAATAAAGGCGGGCGTTGCCGGATATAATTGCGGGCCAAGAAGGGCATGGGATGGATTCAGAATGGGGCATGGAGTAGATTATTATACTACCGGCAGAGATTATTCGTCCAATGTAATTGAAAGGGCGGGATGGTTTCAGCTACATGGATGGGAGTAAACCTGGTCACAGAAAAAATGCCCTATTGAAAGTTTATACCTTCTGTCCTGCTAAACATAGTTTTTATAACAGACCTTGTTTTTCAGGGCGTCCGGGCGCTACGTTACAGAGCTCGCTATCGCTCGGCCCGCTGCTGTCAAAAAACAACAGCGGTCTGCTACTTCGTATCCCTCTTTCACATCGCTGACGCAAAAATGATAAAAATGATGTAATTGATTCATTGATAAACGGGAGGTAATTTCAGTTCTGACAATAAGTTCATTCTTTCCTAAAATGTATACTTAAACCCTTCCTGCGTACTCCGAAACAACTAATTTATCGCTTTTCATTCAGGCATCTGAACATTTCCAATTAAAACATCCATATCAATCAAAATCAAATCCATCGGTCAATCCGACAATCCGCGTCAGCGATGTGCAGTAGTGTGGCCGCAGGCCGCAGACCACATCAGCAGTTTTTCACAGCTGATGTGGGCCGAGCGAGAGCGAGCTGCGAAACGTAGCGCCCGGACGCCCTGCTTTAAGTAACAATTCCCGATTTTGAGGGGTTTTAACAGCGGGATTATTTCACAAGCAGAAATAAAAGGGACATTTGAAATTATATCATACGATTTCAGGTTCTGCGTTTATAGATTCCCGGTCACTTCGTTTTTTGATTTTATACCATAGTACATTTGCAAACAATGCACATAAAGAAACAGCAACAAAGGCAATCCACCAATCAGAAGACAGGAGTGCCTCTTTCAGAGTAAGCTGACCGAGACAAAAAATATTATACACGGGGATAATCGCTTCGGATAAACTGATTTTTTCTAATGGAAACAACCCGGCAATGGCAACAATATGAAGAATCACCGCTCCCCAAAAAGTAAAGGAATAAGCCTTCAAGGAAGTTTTAGCAAAGGAAGCCAAGCAGCCTAAAACCCCGATAATAAATAGCCATGTTGGCAACCAAAGCCAGAATACGGCACTGACTTTCTTCCATTGCAATAATTGCTGAATACCAAAAACAAGACTTTTAATAATCCCTTGTGAACTGTTGTTTATTCCACTTTGAAAGCCAATAAACACCAAGACCATGGCCATTAATGAAGCTGCAAAAATAAATATCAGATTGTAGACAAAAGATGGGCTTTGCCCCCTTTCAACTCTCAGTATCAAACTGCGTAATAGCCAAACGACAAACATGACAAACAAAAAATTGATAATCCCTGCAGAAACCCCCTTCACCTGATTTAATATATCAGCGACCATATTAAACACGCTGAAAGAATTATTTTTATTGATAGAAACCGGATTAAAAACACTTTCATCCAAACCGAGAGAATCAGCATTTTCAGCAATTATTTCATCTTCATATGTGTCTAACACATCGACTATCATATTCAGGGATTTGCTGTTTTTCATCGAATTATAATAACAATCAACTTGTCTGATAAAATTAGAATCTGAGCTAAAGTCTTTTGAAAAAACAAGACCTGCATCTATGCTATCGCTAGCTAATTTCAGCGTAATTTCATTTTTGTCATTCAGAAAAACCACATTTGCCCTATCTTTGTACTTTTGTAACAATTCGGAAGGAATGTGTTGCTGACCTACAATTGCAAGTTCAGGCATTTCCCCATCCCCTTCAAGAGCTTCATTAACAGCATTGGCAGACAGGATCATGAGGGCAGAAAAGAAAAGGTAGGGAAAAAGAAAAGCGAGTGCAAGTCGCAACCAAAATTGCAAATTCAGAAAAACTGTTTTTATTGATACCAGCATAATAAAATATAATTAATAAAACATTAGTAGCACGATTTAAACAAATTTGGGATTCTTTTCATAATTTTGGGATGAAAATTTGAAATGAAATTCAAATTGACTACTAATTTTAGTTAATGTTGTTAAATAAAGAATGCAGGAATTAAAGAAATATTATAATACAGTTGAAGCGGCGATCAGCAAGATTGGGTTAGATCCGCTCAGATTCAGAGGCGATCAGGATGGAGAATGGACGCTGCACCGTGGTGAATACACAATTTGGGTAGATGTATGGAAAGACCCTGCAGAAAATGTTGCCTACCTTCAGGTAGTTGCCCCTGTAATTGAAATCCCAGACGAGGCACAGACAGTATTATTCAGAGAATTGCTTCAAATAAATCTGGAACTTTGCGGGATTGCATTTTCTGTGAATGATAAAAGTGTCGTTTTGAAAGGAACCCGTGTTGCTGAAGGGCTCGACACAGAAGAAGCCTATGCAATGATCATGTTAATAAGCAAATACGTCAGTAATTTCTCCCCCTTATTGTTAAAAAAGTATTTTAACAACGGAAAACCGGGCACCCCCCCGGAATAAAAGATGAAAACATATATAAACACAGCTGTAGGACGTTTTGTTATTACCGGGATGGGCAACAAAATAACATCGGTGAGAATAGAAAATGAATCTAAAAGGTTTGCGGGACAGCTCCCTTCTTATATGGCAGCTTGTGCTAATGAACTCCGTTCGTATTTTCAGGATGGGCTTGAAACCTTTAAAACAGACTTTTCGTTGGAACAGGGAACTGAATTTCAGCAAAAGGTATGGAGAGAATTGCTTAACATACCCTATGGAAAAACCACTACTTACCTGAAAATAGCAGAAAAAGTCGCTAACAAAAACGCTGTCAGGGCCGTAGGAAATAGTATTGGGCGGAACCCTTTTGCTATATTAGTCCCTTGTCACCGGGTTATAGGCACCGACGGCAGCCTTACCGGCTTTGCTTACGGAATAGAAACAAAGCGATGGCTATTGGAGTTGGAGAAGTCCAAACTATATGGTAAACAACATAAATTATTTTAGGTCCCTACAGATATCATCAAACCTATTTAAGGCTTTCTGATTTTCTGACAACAACAAAAGGATGAACTATTTTTTTTCGATCCTGTTTTTTTTCTACTTTAACTTGTGCCTGTCACAAGTAGAACACAAATCCCTTCTTAAAGGAACAAAGGCTTATCAAAAAGGCAATTTTTCTGAATCGGAGCAAATTTTCAGGACGGTTGTTGAGAAAAACGCCCATTCTCTTAAAGGCAATTACAACCTGGGAAATGCCCTGTTCAAGAACAAAAAATACGAAGAAGCAGCATTGTACTTTCAACAGGCTGTCACCAATACAGAAAGCGGTTCAGAAAGATCAGCAGCCTATTATAATCTTGGCAATTCATACCTTGAAACAGCAAAAAAAAACATTCAACAATCGGGAGGAGTTGCCCCCTCAGGCGGAGAAGATACTCAGAAACAGTTGACACAGGCAATTGAATCGTATAAAAATTCTTTGCGAAACAACCCGACAGATTACGATGCAAAAAATAACCTTGCAACGGCCTACAGGCTTTTGCGGCAATTGCAGCAACAAAAGCAGGAAAACAAAAAGAATCAGAAAAAAAATAAGGAACAAAATCCACAGAAACCAAACAAGGAAAACAAGCCTATAGAAAACAGCAAAGAAGAAATGAATACAGAACCTGAAGAATTAAAAAAAGATGAGGTAGACCGATTGATGGAAATAATAGAACAGGAGGACAAAAAAGTTCAGAAAAAACTGATGAAACGCAAACGACCGGTAGCCCCCTCGACAGAAAACGATTGGTAACACCCTAGTTAAAACCTTGTTAATCATTAAAAAAAATAAACTTTTTTATTCAAATTACGTATATTATAGCTCTTAATAATCCATAAATCATTTTTATTATGAAAATTAAAGCGTTGATTTTGATATTGGGGTATTTTTATTCAGTTACTATAAATGCACAACAAGACAAAGACATATCCGTATCGGTACAAATCAGCTTTGACACAATTGAACTTGAAGAGCAATTTGAGGTAAAATACACTTTTAAAAACAGCAAACAATTATCCCCTTTTAAAACACCTGACTTCAGGGATTTCAATTTAGTTGCCGGCCCGATTACGAATCAGACCACTTCAATTATAAACGGAGATATTTCACAGTCGGTCACCTACACTTTCATACTTATTGGTAATCATTTGGGCACTTATAATATTCCATCCGCGAGTATAGAAACGGAAAGAGGGGCACTTATTACCGATGAACCCCTGCTTACGGTAGTTGACAAATTAAAAACCCCAAGAGAAAATAAACAATCAAATGTATACCAATCCCCTTTTCAGGACAATTCTTTTTTTAACGACCCCTTTTTTGACCGGGGAATAAATCCAGGGCAATCTATGGATGATTTGATGAAAGAATTTGACGAACTATTTAATTTAGAACCTCTTTTTGAGAATAAGGACCAAACCAATCCTAGCCCCCCGAACCAATCCCCTTCAAAGAAAAAAAAGGAGAAGGTATACAAGATATAATTTCCTACTGACAAGATTTACATTCTGAATTTCCGGTCTGCACTACACAATTCCAAAAGGCTTGAAGGCAATAAAATATAATTACACATTCCTGTTTTTCCTGTGGTGGTTTTCACCAGGCAGCAGCATTGCACAAGTATCCTTTGAGGCTGTGTGCAATGTCAGGGAAGTATTTACAGACGAACCCTTCGAGCTAACATTTGAACTAAGGAATTCAAAAATTAAGTTGTTTAGCCCTCCGCCCTTTAACGGCTTGCAGGCAAAAGGACCAAAGGAGGGAAAATCAATCTCCTATATAAACGGAAACAGCGCCACAATAGAATCGCGGACTTATTACCTTAAGGCTGTCAAACCCGGCAGATATAAAATTGGTTCTGCAAAAATAATTACACAGAACGGGACAACGGTGCGCAGCAAGGCTATGGTTATAAAAGTTATTGCCAGGAACAACAATAATAATAATGTATTAGATGGCAATATTTTCTTGAGAACTGAATTGAGCACCAATAATGCAGTAGCAGGAGAACAAGTTACTGTTGATATTAACATCTACACACAAGTAGCAATAGAACAGGTAGAAATTTCAAAAGAACCCAACTTTGGAAATGTTTATTATTATTATCTGAGAAGCTTTAGTGGTGAGAGCAAAACAAAAACAATCAACGGCAAAAAATATACAACAAAAACTCTGAGGAGGATGGTAATATTCCCATCATCACCTGGAGTACTAAAAATAGACCCTGCCTTTGTTAAGGTGGGGGTAGCACAAAACAAAGGGGGTGCTTTCAATCCTTACCGGATCATGACTTACACACTTAAAAGCCTGCCAGTTGAACTAAATATAAAAGAACTGAAGGGGCTCGCAAAAAACTTTTCGGGTACTACAGGAAACTACAATTTGGAGGCCCGTGTAAAAAAAAATACGATCAGCTCGGATAATGTCCTCCAACTAACCCTTACGATACAGGGGCAGGGTGATATAAAGCAGGTTTTATCTCCCAAAACAGGAGCTGACACAAAATACTTCGACATTTTCTCTCCGAATATTACTGAAGAGATTCAGGAAGGAAGTCAATTACTTGGTGGCACAAAAAAATTTGAATATATAATGAATCCCAAAGCACTGGGAGATTTTATAATAAAACCGGAATTCACTTTTTATAATGCCAGATTAAAACGATTCGTAAAACTTGATACTATCATCAATATTCGGGTAATTAAAGGGGAGAACAACCTGCCTCTCAAAGAAAAAAAGACAGAAATAAAAGAATTTACAGAAGAGATCCCACAAGCTATAAATGAATATAAACCACCACAAACAGAAGCGAAATTCAGACAAAAAAACAACTTCAGCTTTATGGGATCGAAGATATTCTGGGCCTTATCATTCTTGCCTTTTTTGTTTTCAGCGATTCTCTTCGGGTGGAAATACAGAGAAGAAGCACAAATTAACAACTCGGTGTCTGATCAGAAAAAAATCAATGCAGTTTCAGAAGCTAATAAAGGACTAAAAGTCACTCAAAATCACCTTGCCGAGGGATTACATGAAGCCTTTTACAAAGAATTATCTAAAACTTTATTAGATTATATTAGTATTAAGTACGACATACCCACTATAAAATTAACAAAAAATAATGTCAGAGAACAACTTACCAAACAGCATATCGATAAAAATAAAATTGATCGTCTGATCCTTATATTGGAGACATGTGAAAGCGCATTATTTTCAGGATTGACAAAGAGTGAGTCAATGGAAACTATTTTCCGGGAAAGTTCGGATTTCATTAACAGTGACAGCTAATTCAGACTTAGATCAACACAAATAAAATAAAATAAATGCAACCTATTGCCGTCATAAAACTATTATTATTCTGCTTGCTTATTCAAACTTCACGGGCAACAGATAGCAATGATAATATTTTTGCTAAAGCACTTCAGGCACAAAAAGACAGCCACTACACCGAAGCAATTTATCTATACGAGAGTCTGAAGAATAAAAATCTCACTTCCTCTGCTTTGCATAATAATCTGGGACTTTCTTATATAGGAAAGCAACAAACGGGAAAGGCCATATTAGAATTTGAAAGAGCCCTGAAATCATCGGCAAATAACAAGGATGCGCTTCACAATTTAGAGGTAGCCCAAAAAGCCGTTGAAGAACAATACACTATAGCAAAGCCATTATTTTTTGTAAGATGGTGGAACGGAATCTCAAAATCGATGACATCTCCCGGCTGGGCAATCCTTTTTCTGATACAAATAAGTATAGGGTCTGCCGCCCTTTGTTACTGGCGAATATCAAAAAAGCGGACGTTCCTGAAAGCCGGAATAATGCTACTTATTTTAAGCTTACTTCCTTTAATCTTTGGCTTTCAGCAAAAATCCTTCGAAAGCAGCAAGAACACAGCAATATTAATAGTTGGCCATGCTGGTTTGCGACAATCTCCTGACCTTGCCGAAAAAGAGTCAGAAATAATTCATGAAGGTTCAAAAGTAGAAATACTGAAGCAAGAAGGCCTTTGGGTACATATCAGATTACAAAACAATCTGATTGGCTGGATTCCTGTGAAGATGCTTGAAAGAATTTGAACATCAATATTCCTCAAATTTATCTGCTAATTCTGACAATCATGAAATCATGTTTGTATCTTTGTCCAAACCAATAAATCAGATGACAAACCGAAGCAAAGTTCCGAAAATAAAACCCGTTCAGACCCTAAACCTACAGAAACCTGTACTTCATCATCTCGACAATAAAATCCCTGTATACGAAATTAACATGGGGAGTCAGCAGGTAATAAAGCTAGAATTAATATTCAAAGCCGGAAGGTGGTATGAGAAAGAACAACTCATTGCCCGTGCATGTTCTCAATTGTTGAAATCCGGAAGTCAGAATCATAATGCCGAACAAATGGCCAACTTTTTTGAATATTATGGCGCTTCACTAGGCATTTACGATGGTTTCAATACTACCAACATTCAACTATATTGCTTGTCTAGGCATCTGAGCACCTTACTTCCCATGTTACAGGAATTGTTGTTTGAGCCTTTGTTTGACGAAAAGGAGTTACAGAAATTCATCAGAATTAACCGACAGAATTTAAAAGTTCAGTTACAAAAAAACGATGTGGTTGCTTATCGCTTGTTTACTGAAAAGTTATTTGGTAAAAGCCATCCTTACGGTTATAACTCCACAGAAGAAAGTTATAAAAAAATTGACCTTGAAAAAATAAAAAGGCACTTCTATGAGAATTACACATCTGACAACTGTACAATAATTATTGCAGGAAAAATACCTCAGGGGACTACAGAACTACTAAACCGGCACTTTGGTCATTTACCCACAAAAAAGAAAAGCCCGGAATCTCCTATAAAATTTTCTGCTATTCAAACAGGAGGAAATCTACATCAGGTAATTTCAGGGAAAAGTTTACAGGCATCGATCCGAATCGGGCGAAAAACCTTTAACAGAGCGCACCCGGATTGTGATCAGTTTTATATGATGAACATGGTACTTGGAGGATATTTTGGTGCTCGGTTGATGCAAAACCTTCGTGAGCGTAATGGTTATACCTATGGTTGTTATTCCTCAATAGAAACACTACGACACAGTGGTTATTGGTATATACATACTGATGTGGGAATAGATGTAAAAGAGGCTGCACTGAAGGAAATTTATAATGAAATCGCCCGGCTTCAGGAGACATTAATCAGCGAGGAAGAACTCAAGATGGTCAAAAATTATTCCCTTGGTATGCAACTTACTTCACTTGACGGGGTTTTTAATGTATCAAGTATTATCAAAAGCCTTGTTACTGCAGATTTGGACGAAAGTGTTTTTTACAGATTCACGGAAACTATAAAAAACATCAGCAGCAGAGAGATACAATTGATGGCACAAAAGTATTTAAAGAAAGAAGAATTAACAGAAGTTGTAGTTATTTAACGTTACCTATATATCAATACAATGTTATGGCTTATTTTTTGTACTTTTCAACTACCAAAGATTATAAACAATGCTTTATTGTATAGCATACTACAGAGCAGAATAAAACAAGATGTATCTAAGACAGGTATTTATACTATTTCTATTTTCTTTTCAACAGATACAATCTCAGATACCCCCTGAGGTTTGTGCCCGTTTGTTATTAGGTTCAGGTCAGGATTCGATAACCTGGAATGCAAGTCCCTGTGCCGTTTTCGGTGGCTATGTAATTTTGGGTCAGGAGAATGGGTCCGGTCCATTTATTCCTTTAGATACCGTTTTCTCTCCTGACATTGCCAATCCGAACACAGGAGAAATCCTGTGGAATTATCAGGTAGGAATGATATGTAACGGTGCATTGACAAACCTATCAACAGTAGTAAGCAACCAAAGACCTGTTACCCCCGATCTTAGTTCGGTGAGTATTATTAATAATGTACCTGTAGTCAACTGGCAGGCAAGTCCAAGCCCAGAAGTCAGCGGATACCAACTATACAAAGAAAACCCCTACGGTTCCGGCAATTTTTTCCCCTACCCTACTTCAAACAGCTTACAAAACGGAACAAGCTTTAACGACATCAGTGCAGCTTCACTACTTGTGAGATATGCAATAGTTGCTGTCAGTCCTTGCAACAAAAGCCTTCTAGGTATAGGAAATGCTATTGATGGCACCACCGGACCACATACCTCGATGGTTGTCAGTGGAGACATTGACACTTGTGCACAGGAGATAGCCCTTAACTGGAATTCTTATGAAAACTGGCAGGACGGAGTGTTGCGGTACGAAATACTACTAAGTACCAACGGAAGTGGCTTTACTCCTTATGATACAGTTTCAGGAAATTCCACTTCCTACACCTACACTAATGCTCAGGACAATGACCTCTTAATTTTCCAGATACGTGCAACAGAACAAAACAAAAACAATAATGCTGTATCCAATGCACTGACATTTAATGTACGAGTAAACCGACCGATGGACTTTATTCATATAACCGGCATTTCCGTCAACACAAGTAATGAGATTGAACTAGATTGGGATTGGGATACGAATGTTGATTTTTCCAGTGCAGAAATTAACAAAGGAGCCGATGCTGCAAATTTAACTTTTTTACAAAGCCTTTTGAATTCAGGTACAACAAGTAACAGTATTACTGATATCAATTCAAACCCTGAGATACAGCCCTATTATTACCAAATTTCAAGTCAGGATGAATGCAACCTAAGGGCTTACAGCAACCTTGCAGAAACCATACACTTAACTACTGAAGCACTTGATAATTTCGAAAATAAAATAAATTGGTCTGCCGGAAAGATAGAATACGGAACCATTCAATCCTATATGCTATACAAAATAATAAATGGATCGCCACAACTTATAGCCACCTTGCAGCCGGGCACATTTTCTCATACAGACATTCTTGATGTAACGAATGAAGCAGAGGCCGAGAACTGTTATTTTATCCGTGCGAACATTCTGTTAAACTTTCCGGACGGGCAATCAGCATACTCATCAAGTCAATCAAACCAAAGCTGTATCCGACAAGCATCGAAAATTCATATCCCGAATGCAGTTTCACCAAATGGAAAGAACAGATATTTCCGTCCGGTTATAGTTTTCAGTCAAAGCATAAGCGACTATACCATGTTGATTTATGATCGCTACGGGCAGCAGATTTTTGAATCCGGCAACCTTTACGATGCCTGGAACGGCACAATGAATGGAGCGCCAATTAAAACCGGAGTATATATTTATTCCATACGCTTCAGACAGCCGAATGGTGAATGGATGGAACGGCAGGGAACCGTAATGTTGATCCGTTAAATAACCCTCCTTTTTTAAGTCCGGCATTTTCTCCTGGCCGACAATTCCCTTTATTCATAAATTCAATTAATCATCCGTGTTATTTGCCTGAAGTAATTATAGTTTTTCCATAATACTTCGTACTTTGTCATCTCATTTTTTTCCAGACAGTACTGCTGTCAAAATTAATCAATAATGAAAACAAAAGAAGACATTGTACAGAACTGGCTACCAAGATATACAGGGACCCAACTTGAGGAATTCGGAAAATATATTCTTTTAGTCAACTTCAGTGGGTATGTGGTAAAATTCGCCGAGATGCACAAGGTAGAAATCAAAGGCTATGGGAAAGCAATGCAGACCGCGACAGCAGACGGAATAACAATAATAAATTTTGGTATGGGCAGCCCTAATGCAGCTACTATTATAGATTTATTAACTGCTATTGAGCCTAAAGCCTGTCTTTTTCTGGGAAAATGCGGCGGATTACGAAGTGACAAAAACAAGGTAGGAGATTTGATTTTACCTATTGCAGCGGTCAGAGGAGAGGGGACTTCTGATGATTATTTCCCTTCTGAGGTACCTGCCTTACCATCCTTTGCCTTACAAAAAGCAATTTCTACAACAATCCGTGATTTTCGTCTTGATTATTGGACCGGAACGGTATACACAACAAACAGAAGGGTATGGGAACATGATCAGCAATTTAAAGAATACCTGCGGGCGATCCGATGTCTTGCAATAGATATGGAGACAGCGACTTTGTTTATTTCTGCTTTTCACAACAAATTATCCGCCGGAGCATTGCTTTTGGTTTCTGATATGCCGATGATCCCAGAGGGAGTAAAGACATCTGAGAGTGATTCAAAAGTATCCCAAAACTATGTTAACATGCACCTTGAAGTAGGGATAGCATCCCTGAAGCAGCTAATCAACAATGGATTAACTGTCAAACACTTGCATTTCTAAAACCCATCTACACATTTATAAACCAGAAGAACGAAAAAGTACCTGAAAATGAAATTCCATATAGAGATTACGGTAGACATATCACTAAACAAATTAATAGAATTATTTGAAAACCCGGAGAACCTCAAAAAATGGCAGCCAAATCTTATTAGTTTTGAGCATTTAAGCGGTGACATTGGTCAGGAAGGTGCTACTTCCCGGATTCATTATAATATGGTCGTAAAAAAAATTGTTATGCAGGAGACCATCATTAAAAGAAACCTGCCTGAAGAATTTGTCATTTTGTATGAATCAGATGGAGTCAGCAATACAGTTACAAATAACTTTAAGGAAACAGGGGTCAATAAAACACGGTGGATCATGCAAAACAATTTCAAATTCTCAGGAATCATGAAATATGCCGCTATGGCACTGAAGGGTGTTTTCCGAAAACAGACAGAAATGACTATGGAGCGATTCAAAAAATTTGCTGAGACTATAAAAGAAGAGGTTTAAGAGCAATTAAAATGAACTTTCATCTCAGGAATAATAAAGGGGAATACAAGACAACAACAGTATTATCAATATTGTTAAGTATTTTTTTTCTTTTAAAGATTATACATGTAAACATTCCTCTTTTTCATGATGAGTTAGGTGTTTACGGACGGGCCTTATTTCACATGCTGAATAACGGGCCACAGCTATATCCGGGTGGAATTGACCACTATATTACCAGAGGTCATCCTTTATTTTTTGCTTTTTTTTTAAGTATATTGACCAAATTAGGAGGGGGTACCATTATTGCTGCCAGGTGTGTAATCTTACTCACATCGATAAGTTTACTTTTGACAACCTATTTTCTGGGCAAAGAAATCTGTGGAAAAAAAACAGGAATATTGGCATCTGTCACCCTTGCATTCCAGCCAATTTTCTTTGCTCAGAGCACCTTAATATTACCTGAAATCCTTCTGAGTTTACTTGGCATGCTCTGTCTTTTGTTTTACCTGAAGAAAAAGTATTTATATTTTTTCTTTTTTGCTACCCTTATGGCACTAACAAAGGAAACCTCTGTTGTAATTTTTGCAGGCATAGCCATTCATGAATGGTATAAAGATAAATTCAAAATAAGTCCCGGGCTAATTCTAAGAATAGTAAAATGGTCAGTACCCACCTTATTTTTCCTGGCATTTTTAATCGTTCAGAACTACCAATGCGGTTATTATTTATACCCTTATCATACCAACCTTGTATCTTTTTCAATTACAAGTATTTTATTGCGTTTGGCATTGAATATTATTGCCATTTTCCTTGACCAGGGAAGGTTTATGTTAACCTTTGCAATTATTATTGCATTAATGAGAATGACAAAGGAAGAGCGGGTTGAAATATTTCATAAAATTTCTGTTCCTGCTGTAGTAATTATGATGATGCTATTATTTTCTTGTATTAATTACTTCATGCCCCGGTATTTTTTATTAGTCCTTCCATTAATGATGATTGCTTTTTTTACTATAGTAGAATCACGGGGCTATACCCTAAAGCATTTAGCAGTTTATTTCTTGCTGACCCTTCCCTTTCAATGCAATTTTTTCGTTTTCCGAAATGATGACAATATGGGTTATTTAATTGTAGTAGAAAACATAAAAAAAAGCATAGCAGAATTAGACAGATTAACAGAAGGTAAAAAAGTTAGGGTTTTTGCTCAATTCCCCGAAATAAATGCATTGGATTTTCCTGAGAATGGCTACACCAACAATCCGAACTACCAATTAACAACGGTGTATAGTGACAGCGTAGAATACATACTAAAAAGCGGGCAGGAATATATAATTCTGGACAGATATATCAATAAGGTAGATTATAATCTGGACCAATCAATTGATTCTATTGTACAGGATGCCATGATCAACAATGATTCGAAAGTTGAGCTATTATATGACCGGAAGCTTTTTTTCAACAGACAAAGAATATTTAAAACAAACAACTAACAGTTAACAAACAGCCCTTTATAGTTCATGCTAAAAAGTATTCACTAAAACATTTTGGCAGATTGAAAATTGAATTTTGCGAAATGCAAAAACACTTCAGGGAGAGAAGACATTACCTGCCGAGCTCCTTCAAAAAAGGCTGAAAGAAAGCAATCTTTGAGATTCATTTATGCCACTGATTTTACAGAAAAAAATCATCACATTATTAATTTTGCATCATTTTCAACTCTCTATATAAAATTAATAGCGCTGAAATCAGTTTTTATGTTAAAAAAACTATTAATAGTTAATTTCAGCAGCATATTTGTCTGAGGTTTTTATAAATTTGTGCTGCATTAATCTAAGGCAAAGCCCTTAAGCACTTCATATATAAAAAAATCCTATGATAGCATATCTTAAAGGCAAATTGACACACAAAAGCCCAACTGATGTAATTGTTGAAACCAATGACGGCATAGGGTACATTGTACATATTACACTGGGCACATTCAATAAAATAAGAGCGCTTGAGGAAATAAAATTATTAACTCATTTTATTGTAAAGGAAGACAGTCAGACACTGTATGGCTTTGCTGAAGAAGACGAACGACATATTTTTATTCAATTAATATCCGTTTCAGGAGTAGGCCCTGCCACCGCCCGTTTATTATTATCTACGCTATCTGCACAGGATGTAAGGAATGCTATCATTTCTGAAAACATCAATGTTCTGAAAAGCGCCAAAGGAATTGGCCCCAAGGCATCAAAAAGAATTGTTTTGGAATTAAAAGACAAACTGCTGAAGGATAGTGGTCAGGAAAGTGCGGTTATTGCCAAAACTTTAACAGTTAATAACATAGTGCAAGAAGAAGCTTTATCCGCATTAATTGCGTTAGGTTTTAACAAGGTACAGGTTCAGAAAGCATTAAACAGGATTTCAAAAACTTCAAAAGTCATAAATGATTCAAGTGAATTAATAAAACAAGCCTTAGGGCAATTGTCTTCCTGAAAAAACCATGCTCCAAAGAAGAACACAATATTATAAACAAAGGAAACACATCGCTTTACTTCATTTCATAAAAACAAAATTATAAGGTTCAAATTCTACGTTTTTTATACTAAACAAGGTCAAAAAATCTCATTTCAGTTGGATTTTCAGCTTAAAAGGCACATATCTTTTATAAGCATGAAATTCTTTAGTGGATTATCAAGAAAATCAATGAAAAAAAGATATTTTTGAACTCCTTTTATTGATATCTGTTCTTTTTGGCTAAACCCCTGGAAAACGAACAAAAGCAAGACACTGCAGAACAGTCTCTTGTTGCTACAATCAAGCGAATTTATGAATTTTAAGATATTGAACTTTTCCTTATTTTTTTATAGCTTTTGTTATATTGCTGGATTAAGTGCAAATGACAACAGTTTTGATTATCTGAAGGAAGATCTTTGGGAATCCCCTGTTTATACATTATTGGATACCTTACCTCCTATCACCGACAGGCAGGGAGATTTCATCACTGATGAAAACAATAATCCCTTTGATCTTAATGACCCTAAAATTATAGAGAAAAAAGTAGAGTACGACCCCGAAAGTGGTTATTATATCATAACAGAAACTATTGACGGGTCCAATTACAGGTCTCCGATGTACCTGAGTCCTGAAGAGTATTTCAAGTGGCGGGCAAAAGAAGAAGACAGTGCCTACATGAAAGAACTTTCAAAAATGAATAAGGTCGGAAAAGTGGGGGGAGACCCGATAGTGCCCTATCAGGACCGGATAAGCAAAGGCCTCGTAGAGCGTTTATTTTGTGGTTCTACTATTGATGTCCGCCCACAGGGGAATATTGGCCTTACCTTTGGCTTTGATTATCAAAAAATAGCAAATCCAATACTTACCGAACAACAACAACAACAAGGTGGTTTTGATTTTGACATGAACATTCAACTGAGTGTAGTAGGGAAAATCGGTCAAAAACTTAAACTTTCCTTTAACTACAATACACAGGCTACCTTTGACTTTGACCGGCAGATAAAGGTGGAATATCTTAGTGATACTGAATGTTCTGAAGACGACATTATCAAAAAGATAGAGGCCGGTAATGTTAGTTTTCCCCTGAGCACCTCACTTATTCAGGGGCGGCAGAATCTCTTTGGCTTTCGGACAGACCTGCAGTTTGGACGCCTTAAAATGTCACTAGTTGCCTCTCAGAGTCAGACAAAACGAAAAGAGATACAAATTCAAGGTGGTTCACAGCTTCAGGATTTTGAAGTAACAGCAGACAACTATGATGAAAACCGGCACTTTTTCCTTTCGCATTACAACAGAGGAGCCTATGAACAGAACCTGGCGACACTACCACAGATAAATTCTTTGTTTAATATTACGAAAATTGAAGTTTGGGTTACAAACGACCGGAATGTTACAGAGGGTGTAAGGGATATTGTGGGCTACGCCGACCTTGGAGAACCTGAGACAGCAAATATGGTAAGCGGGAATGATTACACACCTGCTACAGCACCCGAACAAGGAGTTGACCTTTTGAACCGGAGACTTCCTGACAATGATGCAAACACGTTATATTCCAAATTACTTGATAGTGAAAACGGAGCACCACAATCTAATGCCCGTGGTCTTCAGACCTCTATCTCCGCTCTTCAGGGAGCAACCTTTAATATGAATGATGCGGAAGATTTTTCAAAAATAAGGGCAAGAAAGCTGGCACCTTCAGAATTCACCTACGATCCTAAGCTGGGTTTTGTTTCTGTCAATGTTTCTATAAAACCAACCGATGTAGTTGCTGTAGCCTACCAATACACCTATAACGGGGAACTTTATCAGGTGGGGGAGTTTGCACAGGATTTACCTCTTGATGCTGACACACTGAATGTGATGCACATGAAGCTGCTGAAAGGAGTTCGAACAAGAGTAGACCTGCCTATATGGGACCTTATGATGAAAAACATTTATTCATTGGGCGCCTATCAGATCAATCAGGAAGATTTCATGTTGGATGTATTTTATCAGGACCCCGGAGGAGGGGAAAAGCGTTTTATTCCTGAAGGGCCGGTTAACGGGAAGCCTCTTATTACGATGCTGAATCTTGATAATCTGAACCGGGCATTAGACCCGATTCCGGACGGTCAATTTGATTATGTACCCGGACTGACAATATTACCCAGGAACGGCAGGATAATATTCCCTGTTCTTGAGCCCTTTGGCAGCTCCCTGGAAAAAGAATTTTATACAGTACCCAACGACCCTGCAAGCATTCACCCCTTGTCGCAAAAATATTTATACAACCAATTGTATGACTCGACCATTACACGGGCCAGGGAATTCCCTGAATTTAACAGATACCTGATACGGGGTCGTTACAAATCCAGTGTATCATCAGAAATATCTTTAGGAGGTTTTAACATACCCAAGGGGTCTGTAGTAGTAACTGCCGGAGGAAGAACTTTAACAGAAGGCTCCGATTATACTATTGATTACAATCTGGGGAGAATCAAGATATTGAACGAATCCTATCTCAATTCAGGACAACCGGTCAGAGTTGCTTTTGAAGACAATTCGACCTTTGGTTTCAATCAACAAGGATTTTTCGGTGCCCGCTTTGACTATTTCATCAGTGAGAAAATCAATATCGGGGCTACCTTTTTACACCTGAACGAGCGCCCTTTTACACAAAAAGTAAATTATGGTGATGATCCGATATCAAACAGCATTTATGGCTTTGATGTACGCTATAGTGCTGAAGCCCCCTGGCTGACCCGATTAATAGACAAAATACCCCTAATCAGTACCAAGGCAATGTCGAACATATCCTTTACGGCAGAATTTGCCCATCTGATACCGGGTGCACCCGATGTTATCAACCAGGGAAATGACAATGGCGGGGTGGTATACATTGATGATTTTGAAGGTTCTACAAGTAACTTCAATCTGTCTATACCAAGCCTCAACTGGATACTCGCATCGACCCCCCGAAGTGATGAGGTCAGTCCTTTGTTTCCTGAAGCGAGTTTATCGAACGACCTTGAATACAACAAGAACAGGGCAAAAATATCCTGGTATAATCTTGAACCACAACTAGCCACAACGGCATCAAGCGCCAGTATTTACACCAGGGAGATACAGCAACAGGATGTTTTTCAGAATGTTCAATATACAGGACTGACCTATCAGGGATTACGTACCTTTGATCTAAATTACAACCCTACTCAAAGAGGGCCCTACAACTTCAGCACAGAAAACCTCGACATTGACGGAAAATTCACAGACCCTGAAGCGAGATGGGGTGGCGTAATGCGTAGTATACAGAACAGTGATTTCGAAGCCTCTAACATAGAATTCATAGAAGTATGGGTGATGAGTCCTTTCAAAGAAGGAAAAGGTGGTGATGGTGGAGATTTATACATAGATCTCGGAGATGTTTCTGAAGATATCCTCAAGGATTCACGTCTGTTTTTTGAAAATGGTATACCGGATTCAAATGCAAATTCAAATGTTGACCAGACAGTATGGTCAAGAATTCCCCGGACACAGGCAGTAACCCGTGCCTTTGATAATGACCCTTCAATCCGCAATCAGCAGGACATTGGACTCGATGGCTATGATGACGCCGGGGAACAAATACAATTCAAGGGTTTTCTTGATACCATTGACGCAATGGTTACTGCGGGTCAGCTAAACGCATCTGTTGCGGCTGAATTGCGCAATGACCCCTCGGGAGATAACTTCCGCTACTACCGGGACGCCTACTATGACGATCCGAACAATATCCCTGCCGGAGTCAATTCTGTTCTTCACCGATACAGTAAATACAATAACCCACAGGGTAATTCCACCAATGACCCTTCAACCACTTCGGGGGCAAATCAGGCAATCAGCACCTCCACCAATATACCGGACACGGAAGACCTGAACAAAGACAATACATTAAACGAGCAAGAATCGTATTTTCAATATAAAATTCCAATCAGAAGGGACAACGGTGAAGAAATGGCTTTCACACAATACACCGTAGATTCTGTTCGGATGGATTATCAGGATGGCAATGGTCAGTCTGAATCTGTCTATTGGTATCAATTAAAAATACCTATAGACAAATTCACAAAACGGGTAGGTGGTATTTCCGGCATTCGTGCTATACGTTTTATGCGCATGTATATGACAGGTTTCAATGAAGAGACTACGCTTAGAATGGCACGTCTTGATTTGATCAGGAACCAATGGAGAAGATATTTTCGCTCACTTGTTTTACCAGGTATGGTGATACCTCCGGAAGACCCGAGCAGTACTACATTTGATGTAAATGCGGTCAACATTGAAGAGAATGGTTCAAGAACCCCCTTCAATTATGTATTACCTCCGGGAGTTTCACGTGAACAGGTTATTGGTTCTGTTACAAATGCTCAGCAAAATGAACAATCTCAATCTCTCAGAGTGTGTAACCTGGAAGATGGAGACGCAAGGGGGATATACAAAATCCTTAATCTTGACATGCGTGTCTACGAACGTATTAAGATGTATGTTCATGCAGAAGATATCAGGGATGAATACCATAATGAAACAGGGGACATGACCTTGTTTATGCGAATTGGAAGTGATTTCGAGAACAACTACTATGAGTACGAAATCCCTTTAACAATGTCTGAAGAAGCCGGAGGAACCAATGAACCTTCCAATGTATGGCTTGAAGCAAATGAGTTTAACTTTCCTTTGTCCCTATTGCGGGAAATAAAAACCGACAGAGAACTTAAAGGAGTTGCCGTTAGTGACTTGCACGAACTTCCAGATGGAGAAAACCGAGTTAAAATCAAAGGAAATCCTACTTTGGGACAGGTAAAAAATGTCATGATAGGTATACGCAACAAAAAAGACGATGGCCTTGCCCGCTGTGCAGAAGTTTGGGTAAATGAACTAAGACTTACCGGTTTTGACGAACGGGGTGGTTTTGCCGGATTGGCGAGGCTTGATGTACAATTGGCTGATTTAGGACAATTTA
Source organism: uncultured Aureispira sp. (assembly GCA_905480075.1). GTDB lineage: Bacteria > Bacteroidota > Bacteroidia > Chitinophagales > Saprospiraceae > Aureispira. The sequence goes on from CAJQOX010000110.1 coordinate 32,278, forward strand.
CTGCATCGGGAAGTTTTCAATCTATCGGCTTTGGCAATATTGATCAGAGTGTGGGAGAACGCAGCCGTGAACAAAACATTCAATATGATTTTTCAGGCTCTTTAAAACTTGATAAATTCTTTCCTAAAAAATGGAAATTAAACATTCCCTTTTATGCTCAGTATTCTCAGGAAATAAGCACACCGGAATACGACCCTTATCAATTGGATGTTCCTTTAGAGGAAAGGCTGTCTTCAATTGTTGATTTGAATGAACGAAAATCAATCCGGGAAGCCGCAAGAACTGTTCGTACCATTTCCAGTTTCAATTTTACCAATGTAAAAAAAGGCAGAACTTCAAAATTCATCCCCTTGCCTACCGACATTTCTAATTTCTCATTCACCTATGCACAATCGAGTAATCTTTTCCGTTCGCCAATAATTGAACGGGAGGAACGTACAGAACACAGAGGAGTAATAGATTATAAATATTCTCCCGGCACCAAATCAATTTATCCTTTCAAAAAAGCCATTAATAAAATAAAGAATAAAAAAGTTGTAAAATGGCTTGCGCTGATACGTGATATAAACATTAACCCACTACCAAACAGTATAGGGTTTCGAAACGAACTCAAAAGAAACTTCGGAGAGACTACCTATAAATTTACAGAAGGAGTAACAAGTACCTATTACGACAAGAAGTTTTCATGGGACAGGACCTATTCTTTACAATGGAATATTTTCAAAGCGCTTAAGTTCAACTATAACGCAACCAATTTCGGAGTCATTGATGAGCCCGAAGGAAGGGTTAACACGGAGGAAAAAAGAGACTCATTATGGTCGAATGTAGCCCGATTTGGTCGTACCAAAAACTATCAGCACAACATCAGCCTAAGCTATACGCTGCCTTTGAAAAAAATTCCTATTTTGAATTGGATATCTGTCAAAGGACAGTATAATGCTACTTACAGCTGGACTGCAGCGACTTTGGGGATGGATTCTTTGGGCCATACAATACAAAACTCTCAGAAACGTCAGGTAACGGGAGATTTTCAGTTCAAAAAACTATATGACAAATGGAAGTATCTCAAGAAAATAAATACTCCCAAGCGACCGAATGCCAAAAAGCCTAAAAAGGTAAAGTTTCCGGACAAACCTAAATACCCACCTTTGAAGGAAATAAAAGATGAGGAAAAACGGGATGAAGAAAAAATAAAAAGAAAAGATGAATTAAAAAAGTGGCGGAATGATGTCAGGAAAATTCGTGAAAAGCGAATGCCCTCGGATGCGGAACGTGCTATAATCAGGCCTTTCCTTTTACTTCAACGTGCAAGAATCACCTATAACGAAAACTTTACTACGGTATTGCCGGGTTTTGTGGGCGTTTCAAAATATATAGGACAGGATTACACCGGAACTAGTACGAATGCAGGTCCGAGACCGGGTTGGGGCTTTATTGCCGGTTTGCAACCGGACAATGCCTGGCTTGACAATGCATCGGAAAGCGGGTGGATAACCAATAATATTTATCAGAACAAGCAGGTTATACAAACTCATACTCAAACCTACACGGCCAAAGTGACACTGGAACCCTACAAAGGCTTTAAGATAGATGTTGATTTGAATAAAACAATAACAGAAAATTATTCAGAATTATTTAAGGTAGAAGATCAGTTCAGCAATGATCAGTTCTCTCATTTAAATGCAATGCAACGGGGGAATATAAAAATGACCTATTTACCATTGTCCACCTTCTTTGACAAACAGGGTACTAAAGGAATAAACTCCTCGGTAAACTTTGAGACCTTCGAAGCAAACCGTATTATCATTTCTCAACGCAAGGGATTGGGCAACCATGACAATCAGGAAGAGAATGCAGGGTTTACAGAGGGCTACGGCCGATACCAACAAGACGTATTAATTCCTGCTTTTCTGGCTGCATACACCGGGAGAAGTGCTGAATCTGTTGATCTTGGTGACATCAGAAATGCAGTTCCTATGCCGAACTGGAAACTGACCTATAACGGACTGGCAAAAATAAAAGGGCTGGATAAAATATTCTCCAGTTTTAGTCTGACACATGGATATAAATCTACATTATCGGTCAGCAGTTTTGTTACGGACCTTGATTATGCCTCTACATTAAATGTAAACGGTACAGATGGCAAAGATATTAACAGCCAGAATTATTACTCAAGTTTTGAAATCCCCAATTTAATAATTTCCGAATCCTTCAATCCCTTAATAGGGTTGGACATGCGTTTTAAAAATGATCTTTCATTGCGTTTTCAATATAAGACAAGCAGAAACCTTGCTATGAGCTTTATTGACTACCAATTGAGTGAACAAAACACTACGGATATTACTGTTGGGTTTGGCTGGAAATTTAAAAATTTCAAATTTAAAAACCTTGCCAAGTTATTTAAATCTAAAAAGAAGAAAAACGACAAGGCTAAAACCAAAATGAAAATCGGAGAAATGGATTTCAATTTTGATTTTGGTAAAACTGTAGCTAAAGACGAATTAAATCTGAAATGTGATGTATCTTTCAGGGATGACAAGACAGTAAATCACATATTGGATCAGGATCAATCTGTAGCAACGCGTGGTATGAAAACTATCCGGATATCCCCCTCTATTGAGTGGATTCCAAACAACCGTTTGACGTTCCGTTTGTTTTTTGATTATACACAAACTATTCCTGCGGTATCTACTTCTTTTCCGATTACCAGTGTAAAAGGAGGTCTTACGATTAGATTCTCTTTATCTCAATAAAAACAACGGAGTCTGATAAAATAAATCGGCAAGAGCTTTTCCTTAAACAGAAAAGCTCTTTTTTTATCGGATAATCATAAAAACAGGCACCTTATACAGATTTACTAATTCGAAAAGCCTAAAGAAACTTAATGATTCTTAACTGTTATATTTTTTTTATTTAAAAACGTTTATATTTTTTCAACGTTTTTTTAATGGACAATTAGTAAATTTTAAGGATTATATAATTAAAAAGATTTTAGGGAGATTGTAAACGCCCACACACACAACAGAGGGCACGGCATGATCAAGATTCCTCAAGACACCCTGTTCAAAACATAGACGAATCCCCTGCATCAACTGCATCGAATCCATCTCATGAGAACAATCAGAATAATCAGAACAATCAGAACAATCATCGTCAGTGATGTGCAGTAGTGTGGCCTACGGCCACAGACCACAGCAGCTGTTTTTACAGATGTTGTGGGCCGAGCGGAAGCGAGCTGCGTAACGTAGCGCCCGGACGCAAAAAGCAAATAAAAAAATAAGTTCTCTGTCTGGACGGAGCAGAAAAAATAGTATATTTATCCTTTGATCCGGAATAAAAGAGCAAATAAATAATTCAAAAAAATAAGCAAAATTGCATTAGATTTCTGTAATTTTACTAAATACAATTAAACATAAGATAAAACCATAAAAAATGAGTGATAAAAATCAAAAACCGAACGAGATAAGCATCGAGTTGCCAGAAGAAATTGCGGAAGGTATTTATGCAAATTTAAGTATAATCTCACATTCGAATTCAGAGTTTGTACTCGACTTCATCCGAATGGTACCTAATGTCCCCAAGGCGAAGGTAAAATCAAGGGTTATTATGACCCCACAACAAACAAAAAGGTTGATGATTGCAATAAGAGAGAACATAAAGCGCTACGAGGCTGCACATGGAATTATTAAGGAATCGGATATGAATCAAATGCCATTTCCAATGAATTTCAACAGCCCGAAAGGTCAGGCATAAAAACAGAAGATTAATTAATATTTTCTAAAAGAGAGGTTGTCGGATTAATCCGGCAACCTCTCTTTTATGATACAACAATAAATTAAAAACGTCAGGAGCTATCAGACTTTAGGTCTTACCGTTCTGATTCTTCTTGGCCTCGGAGGAGGCGTGTCATCTCCTCCATCGTCATCTCCCCCATCGTCATCGTCATCACCCCCATCGTCATCTCCATCTCCTCCATCGTCATTGCCTCCATCGTCATTGTCATCACCTCCATCGTCATCTCCCCCATCGTCAATATCATCCGTAATAATATCATCATTTTTTTTATTAAACCGTTCTTCTTCTTCTCTTTTAGCATCCAAAACCAATTGAAAATTATTTACGATGGCACCCACAACGAGGTTGACCAGCAGATAGGCTGCTATGACCATCCAGGACACATGAAATAAAGTTACTACCCAATTAGAAGTCTTGGGGACAGAATTCATTTTATCTTTTTCATTGGGATTTTGGGCAAAAGAGCCTTTTTTATCTTTTTGGGTGTGTTCATTCGATAGCAGGTTGTATCTTAAATCGGTCCAGTCCTCCCCTGTTAAAATCCGGAACAAAGAGAAGAAAGCCTCCCCGAGATCACCATAGGGATCGGGGTTACTTATAGTCAGTTCAAGATGTTCGGAGGTATTGTAGTCATGATTTTTAAAGAGGGTAACCCCCATAATTGCATAAATATACATAATGAGGAGAAAAAGCACTGCAATATACGAGAGGGATTTGATAGAACGCAATAATACACCGATGAGGACGCGGAGTTCTTCAATTGCTCTGATTGAGCGGGTCAGCTGAACAATTCTCAAGACTCTGAGTGTGGCAAAGACTGAATTTTGTCTTGGGTCCATCTCAGGAAAAATGATTCCGGCTACTTCCGGAACAATACCAACGAGGAGAATAAAGACATCGAACCAATTCCATCTATCTGCAAAATATTCTTTAGTAGAATTTCTTCCATGCCATCGAAGCGCCACCTCAATAAAAAAGACAAAGAGGATACAGAGTTGAATTACCTGAATGGAGCTCGGCATTCCATCATAAGTCTGAACACCAATCAAAAGTCCGTTGATAACAATAAGTCCCAAAATGGTCATATTGAACAGGGTACTGTTTATAATTTTCCTGGCCTGTTGTCTGGATTTTGATTCAACGTTCATAGAGTTATTAAAAATTTAGAGGAACGGGTATTATGTTTAAAGATTTAGATCTGTAAAATTAAAAATTTTGTTGGAAAATCAAGATACTATTATAGTTTTAAAATTGAAGAATTTCGGGCTTGTTTTTTAACTATCTGAATAATAAACAGGGTTAATTTTAGTCCTTTTGAGTAAGGAATGAGTATATAATATTGAATTCAGAAAATTTTTCATACCGTTTTTTTTAATTAGCATGAAATAAACTTTCATATAAATTCCAATAAAGATATCATCATTAATTAAAAAATTAAAATTCATTCAACACCCGAACCACCTCAATTACTTCCTCCCAATCCATAACCGGACTGACCGGGATACTTAATACCTCATTATGAATTTTTTCTGTTACCGGCAAATTTAAGGAAGCAAAATCCTTATAGGCATCCTGTTTATGAGGCGGAATAGGGTAATGAACAATAGTCTGAATTAGGTTGTCGGCCAGATAGGCTTGAAGTTCTTTTCTGTTATTAGAGCGGACCACATAAAGGTGAAAAACATGGTTCATAGCAGAACTATCCCAAGATGGCAGTTGCAATTTCGGATTTTTTATATTTTCAGAATAGTACAAAGCAATTTTTCGTCTGTATGCCGTATCTTTATCGAGGTATTTTAATTTAACAGAAAGGGCAGCAGCTTGTATTTCGTCGAGTCTGCTATTCATTCCAACCACCTTATTATGGTATTTTTTTTCAGAACCATAATTACCCAGCACTCTGACCATTTCAGCCAGTTCATCATCATTAGTTGTGACAGCGCCACCATCACCCAAAGCCCCGAGGTTTTTTCCGGGGTAAAAAGAGAAACCTGAAGCATGTCCCCAGTTTCCTGATTTTTTACCATTTTGAGTGGCACCATGAGATTGTGCAGAATCTTCAAGAACCAACAAAGCATGTTCATCAGCAAATTCCATCAGTTTTTCCATATCTGCCAACTGACCATACAGATGAACCGGCATCATTGCTTTTGTTTTCGGTGTAATATAATCTTTCAGCCCTTCTGTATCCAAAAGAAAAGTATTGGGGTCGGGTTCCACTAAAACAGGTATACATCCCACTTTACTTATAGCGATAACGGTAGCAATATAGGTATTGGCGGGGACAAGAATTTCATCCCCTTTATTCAATCTGCCTAATTCGACCCAGGCATTAAGCACTAAAATCAAAGCATCAAGGCCATTAGCGACACCGATACAGTGTTTTGTTCCACAATAATCAGCAAATTCTGATTCAAATTTTTTGACTTTATCCCCCAAAATATACCAACCGGAATTAAAGACATCATTAATTGAAGCTTTAATTTCATCTTGATACTGATTATTAATTTTCTGTAAATCGAGGAATTTTATCATAGAGTTAATTTTATTCATTTTGCAATAACTATTATTTATTTTTCAGAAAATCACCTGATTTGAACTCATCATAATCTCTGATATAATCTGCTTCATCATATTTAAGAGAGGCCATACATAAAAGTACAGCATTATGGGAAAACTTCATTTCTCTCCAGTATCCTGGAGGAATATAGACCCCTTTACTAGGTTCGTCGAGGACAAAATTAAAAATTTCACCCTGAACATTTTCAAATTTAAAATTAATAACTCCGGAAACAGCAATAATAACTTGTTCCAGAGCAATATGTCCGTGGTTTCCTCTTTCTACGTGATTTGGAGTAAAGTAGGTCCAGTATACCCTCTTAACTTTGAATGGGATATTATCTTCAACTTCTGCAATACTTATATAACCCAGGGTGGGAGTCCCTATTTGTTCAAAACTGACAAAGCAAGGTTCTTTTTTCATAGAGGATAAATTTTAGAGTAAAAAAGGCCAAGGGCATTAAAATTTGCAAATATCGATTAATATAAGACAGTCTGAATAAAATAAAAAAGTCTGAATAAAATATTTTCACAAAAAACACAGATTTGATTAAAGATCATCTTAAATTAGAGAGCAATAACCCCATATAAACTGCCAGTACTCCCAATACAATACTCAAAATAATATATGATACTGTGGTAAAACCAAGGGCATTCTGCCCCAGCTCCAATGTCTCTTTTGAAAAAGTACTAAAAGTAGAAAACCCTCCACAGAACCCGGTGCCTATCAATAATTTAAGATGATCAGACATATTATTTTTAAACAAATAACCAGTCAGAAACCCCAATATGAAACAGGCACAGATGTTTGCGGCCAAAGTTCCTGCGGGGAAGGCAGTATCAGACAAATACAAGCTAAAAGCATATCGGCAGAGACTACCAAGACCACCACCTGTAAACACAGCAAGTACATTAAGCATTTTTTAGTTTATTATTTTTTAGTTTTAGACCAAGTCTGACTATCCCTGTAAGCAAAGTAGCAAGAATTAACAACAAAAGGCCCAGTTCAAGTGTGCCTACCCATTGAAATTTAAATGAGAAAGCAATGAATACTATATTAACAATACCAAGTACCGAAGTAGCCATCAAATGTGGCATCCCTAGTTCGAGCAACAAATGATGAATATGTGTTTTATCGGGACTGAAAGGGGAACGTCCTTTAATAATTCTAAGTGTAAAAACCCTTAATGTGTCAAACAAAGGGATAATAAGCACGCCAATTGCTACAGAAGGAGCCGAAGCAATAGTCAGATCGTTTTTATAAACTAAATTCTCCTGAATAAATGAAATTGCAAGAATAGAAGTAGTTAGCCCTATAAGTAATGACCCTGTATCGCCCATAAAAATTTCTGCGGCAAGATTATATCTCAAAAAAGCCAATAATGCCCCGGTAGTAGCTGCAGCCAAAATAGCGAGGTCCAACCTTCCAAAGCAAAAAAACCAATAACCAAAAGCAGTACAAACAATACAGCCTATTGTGGCAGAGAGTGCATTGATTCCATCAATTAAATTAAAAGCATTAATAATTACTATAATAGCAAGCATAGTTAAAGGAATTCCGGCGACGTCAGGTATTTCTTTGACTCCCAAAATACCATGCAGGCTTGTAAGTTGAATTCCGGCAAAATAGACTAAGATAAAAGCAGCTAAAATCTGACCTGCAAACTTCTTTGAAGCGGTAAGTGGTATAATATCATCTTTAGCACCTATGAGAAAAATCACAATAAATGAACAAAGAATATATTGTAAATGAGAGGTCCCGTAATTAGACTCTAAATTAAAGGGGATAAAAAAAGTAGTGGAAAAGATAAGCCCTGCAAAAATACCAAGGCCACCGAGAGTAGGCACAGAGGTTGAATGTGAACGACGTTCACCAGGTTCATCTAAAAGATTTTTCTCAAAAGCTACCTTTATGATAGATGGCGTAGCAAAATAAGTAATTAAAAAAGCAGTAAGAAAAGCAGGGATAATATCGTACATACTATAATCTGTCTATTATTACAGGCAAAAATTCAATTATTTGTTGTAAAAAAGATAAACAATTAATAAAAACAGAGAAAGACCATTTTTAATTAAAAGCCAAACAGCCACAATACAAGAAAGCCATTAAAACAGGAAAAACAAAGGAGATGCAAACCCAAAGGCCAATGCATCTCCTTAATTATATATATCAATCAAAAACAATTAATTTGATCGGCTGACTTGAATTTCAGCACGTCTGTTCTGTTGTTTTCCATCTTCTGTCCCATTGGAAACGAGAGGATATTTTTCTCCATAGGCATTATATTTCAAACGTCTGTCACTCACCCCCTGTCCCATAATGTACTTCAGGACCGATTTAGCTCTTTTCTCAGAAAGTTTAAAATTGTAGCTATCAGCACCATCGCTATCAGCATAGCCACCAACCTGTAGTTCTAACTTTGTACATTTCTGCATAGCATCAACAACCCGGTTAAGTTGGCGCAAAGAACTATTATCAGCACGGGAAGCATCATAATCAAAATAAATAGCTGCCGTAAGAGTAGAAAGATTTATTCTGTTACAGTCAGCAGTTTCCTCGGCAGACAAAGGCTGCGAGTTTCTTGAACTGTTCTTATAAATATCCTTATTATTTACATTGCCGGAGGTTGAACTATTGTTCGAATTATTATTATTGTTATTTGAAGGTTCAAAAGTAATTCCGCTACTATTATTCTCAGGACCGTTAAAGTCTCCGAATTGAATTCCGCCACCACTTTCGCCACCATTAATTTTTTTCATACTTAATAAACCCTTCGGACCGAAAGCATAACCTTCTTCGTCAATACGAATTATACCTCCGTTGCCAGAATTTCGAATATACCCATCTCTGTCAATCAAGTATTTTTTTGTATCCGTTATAAAAGTTCCCTTCTGATCAACAATATCACCGGCAACGACATCAACGGATTTATCATTTCTGTCATAAAGTTTACCATCATAATTTTTATAGTATCCTTTTTCAGCAATTCCATTACTTTTACCAGGGTGTCCGTTCAATTTTGCAATTGCGAGCATATCACCAATAGCGAGCGGGCATCCATTATGTTCTGCTACGCCAAACAAATCGGGGCAGGCATCCATTTCATCTTTAATACCATCGCCATCACCATCAGGGCAACCTTTAGCAGTAAACATACCTTTAGTATCAGGACATACATCGACATCATTTTTGACACCATCTCCATCAAGATCAGTTTCATCAGCGTCAGGGCATCCCAAAAGACCTTCACCATATGCATCGGGGCATTTATCTTCAGGGTCGATAACACCGTCATAATCTCTGTCGAGACATCCGCTGAGATTAGCATAGCCCTTATCGTCGGGGCAACTATCTTCGGAATCCTGAATTCCATCAAGGTCAGCATCCGGACAACCGTTTGTACGGGCAGTACCAAAAATGTAGGGGCATTTATCCTCCGAATTGGCTACGCCGTCGTAATCGTCGTCGGGCTCCTTTACATCAGTACTCACGGTGTCCTCCTCGGATGTAGTTCCTTTGGTTGAACCACAAGCTACCAACAGAGAAAAACCAGCTAGATAAAATAAGAAAAAAAATATTTTCATGACAAAAAATTGGATTGAATGCTCTTGCGAGAATAGATACTGGCAAAAAAAAAGTTTAAAAAGTCAATTATGTTATTGAACGATAAAAAAGAAAAAGGGTTGTCTTTTTTTCTTTTTTAAAGAGTATACATAATAGGTGTACTTACAAAAGTACAATTTTTTCATAATTTATCAATATAAACTGAGAAAAATCAACTTTTCCTGCTTTTTTTTATAGTTGTTTTAACAAATTACGCATATCCACCCCTTCTGAGACAATTTTTTCTATCAATTCTACAGAAACACGTTCCTGTTTCATGCTATCTCTTTCACGGATTGTCACTGTATTATCTTCTAAAGACTGCCCATCTATAGTAATACAAAAAGGAGTTCCCAATTCATCCTGACGGCGATATCTTTTACCTATAGATCCTTTTTCATCATACTGACAATTAAAAGAATATTTGATTGCATCAAATATTTCACTGGCTTTATTGGTCAATTCTTCATTTGACCTGACCAATGGCAAAACGGCACATTTAACGGGGGCAACCGAAGGGTGAATTTTCAAGACAATACGCTCATCCATGCCACCTTTTGCATCCGGCACCATTTCAGCATGATAAGCATCGCTCAACAAAGCGAGAAACATCCTGTCGCAACCAATGGAAGTTTCAACAACATAAGGAATATAGCTTTCTTTCAGTTCGGGATCGAAGTATTGAATTTTTTTACCGGAAAGTTCCTGATGCGCTTTAAGGTCAAAATCCGTTCTGGAGTGAATCCCTTCCAACTCCTTAAATCCAAAAGGAAATTTAAACTCAATATCCAAAGCTGCATCCGCATAATGAGCTAATGCTTCATGGTTATGATATTTCAACTTGTCGGCAGCAGTCCCCAATGCCAAATGCCATTTCATTCTTGCCTCCTTCCAAAACTCATAGAATTTCATTTGATCTCCGGGGCGAACAAAAAACTGCATTTCCATTTGTTCGAATTCTCTCATTCTAAAAACAAACTGCCTGGCGACGATTTCATTTCGAAAGGCCTTACCGATCTGAGCGATACCGAAAGGTATTTTCTGTCTGGAAGTATTCAACACATTCAAAAAATTGACAAAAATCCCCTGAGCAGTTTCAGGGCGCAAATATAAAACATCTTCGCTAGTGGCACCTCCACCCTGAGTTGAAAACATCAGATTGAACTGACGTACATCAGTCCAGTTTTTAGACCCGGAATGCGGGCAAACAATACCAAGATCAACTATCAACTGTTTCACATCATCAAGGTCTGCGGCATTCAATGCATTATTCATACGATTGAGAATGCTGTCGATCTTTTGTTGCCTCTCCAATGATCTTTTATCAGTAGCAAGAAACTGTTCTTTATCGAAACTATCTCCGAATCTTTTTTTGCCTTTAGCTACATCCTTATCAATTTTTTTCTGGATTTTATTCTGAATATAATCCTCAATTAACTGATCGGCCCGATACCGTTTTTTTGAATCTTTATTATCAATCAGAGGATCATTAAAAGCATCTGTATGACCGGAAGCTTTCCATACTTTAGGATCCATAAAAATAGCTGCATCCAATCCTACAATATTTTCATTCATCTGCACCATTGCTTTCCACCAGTATTCTTTGATATTATTTTTCAACAGAATACCATAAGGACCGTAATCATACACGGCACTTAATCCACCATAAATCTCACTTGACTGATAAATAAACCCGAGTTTTTTGCAATGAGAAACAATATCCTGAAGATCTGTAGCTTTTTCTTTTACCATGATGCTGAATATATATGTATTAGATAATGAATAATAAGGTGCAAAAGTAATGTTTTATAAAAAATAAACGAAAGTGTGGGCCTGATTTATACTCACACTTTCGTTTTTCCTTTTCAGGATAACCCGACATCTTGCTTTTTGGTTCTTTAAACGATAAATATTATTTTGGCTATTTGACTTTAACAGGCACTTTATCTCCATCCGGAGTCAGCCAAAAATATTCTTTTGCAGGTTGTTCTGTATCTTTTAAAACAATTTGCACTTTCATATTGTACATAAACTGAATAGCAGGTTCAAGCACTTCAGGATTAATTACAATATCGAAATCATCATAAGCCACCTTATCATAATACCTTGTTTTGGGTTTGTACATATCCAGGACTTTGCCTTTATCGGGAGTACCTCCCAGAGAAACATTAGAAAAAGCATTATAAGATGAATACCTGTCGACCGGAAAGGTTACTTTTTTATTTTCTGCGACAAGCCGGTAGCCACTTTCCAGGTCTAGGCCTAATTTTTCTTCGTACAACTCAATTTCCTTGACAAGATGAGACACCGCCTTTGTTCTCATATCAACATAAATTGCCTCCTGATTATCGACGGAATAATCCACCTTTACAAGATCATATATTTCGTATTTAGCGGCAACAGACATAATTTTGACCATCATTTCAGGATCTTTATATTTAATATGGACATTTTGTTGCATTTCAAAACCCTTAGGAACTTCATTATGAGTTTTCGTAAATAATTTCTTTTCTTTTTCATATTCATAAATGGGGACAAAAGTAACCATATCAAGGTAAACATTATCTTTTGGAATGCCAACGGTTTGCAACTCCTGAAAAAACCCGTTATACCTGTCTGTTAGTAATTTATTTGTTTCATCAACGGTTTTACCCATTTGAGTAAGATTGAAAATCGCTACATAGGTATCCGCTTTTTGGTTGCTGAGCACATTTACATTTAATTCAACGATGCGTCCTTTTCTGAGCGTAGCAAGAGGAAGGATATTCTGAGCTTGTGTATTATTATTATAAATGGCGTTATTTTCATTATAATTGACATTCCCTCTGTTGCGATTCCCACTTTCCTGTGCGTCAATAAGCGTAACACTTAAGAACAAAAATATTACAGTTAGATTATGTTTCATTTCTATTGATAAAAGTAAAATAATTGGTTTTACATTCAAAAGTAAGAAAATCGAATAAATAAAAGAAGTCAACCGTTAAAATTGACAACCTATTATGATATAGTGAATGAGGATAAAAACAGAGGAAGGAAGGATAAAACATAAGAAACCCCCTGATAAAGTCTTTGAAAACCTGACAAAATCAATAAAAAAAAAGCCTTTGATACAATGAAGCAATCATTTTTTGATTTTCACTTAATAAAAAGCTATTTTTGTACTTTGAAAAAATTCACAAACAAACAACATTTTTATGGTTATTGATGCATTCGACAAGGTCAGGGAATTACAAGCGATCATAGCAGCAGGTAAGATAGAGAACAAAGAGGAATTAGAGGCTTTTCGCATACAGTTCCTTGGAACAAAAAATATAATCAAGCCACTTTTCGGGGCGATCCGTGATATTCCAAATGAGCGCAAAAAAGAATATGGGCAACTGGTAAATGCTGTTAAACAATCAGCAGAACAGAAGTTTGAACAAATCAGCAAACAGCTGAATTCCAAAGCTGCCAATGAGGTTGAACAAATTGACCTTACTGCTCCCGGAGAAACCATTGAACTTGGTTCGAGGCATCCTGTTTCTTTAGTTTTGAATCAGATGATTGAGATTTTTGACAGACTTGGATTTACCATTGCTGAAGATAGCGAAATTGAGGATGACTGGCACAATTTCACTGCTCTAAACACTCCTGAAGATCACCCTGCAAGAGACATGCAGGATACTTATTATATCATGAACGACCCAAGCAGGTTGTTGCGTACTCATACTTCTTCTGTGCAATCGCATGTAATGATGACTCAAGAGCCCCCTATCAGGATCATTGCGCCGGGCCGTGTCTACAGAAATGAGACTATTTCTGCCCGTGCACATTGTCAGTTTCATCAGGTGGAAGGACTTTATATAGCAGAAAAGGTAAGCTTTGCTGATTTACGTCAGACTATTTACTATTTTGCCAAAGAAATGTTCGGATCTACAAAAATCAGAATGCGTCCTTCTTTCTTTCCTTTCACAGAACCTAGTGCTGAAGTGGATGTATGGTGGGGCTGTGAAACAGAGACAGATAAGCGTATAACTAAAGGCACGGGGTGGTTAGAAATATTAGGTTGCGGAATGGTAGACCCTGCCGTTTTAAAAAATTGTGGAATTGATTCTGAAAAATATTCGGGATTTGCTTTCGGAATGGGGGTTGAACGGATTGCAATGCTCAAATATCAGATTGATGACATTCGATTGCTTTTTGAAAATGATGTTCGTTTCCTAAGACAATTCAAAAAAACTGCGATATTTTAGCAAAGAGTAAAAATATATTTTTTCATTAAGGCCTTTTATATATGCGTTTTTTTATTTACCTGTTTTTACTGACATTAGTTGGATGTGCACCGGAACAACATGTTTCTCAAAGCAGCCCTGAAGAGGCTGCAAAAGGGATGTTTGAAGCATTAAGGGAGCAGGACTTTGAAAAAGCGAGTCTTTTCGGCACCTCAACCACTCAGATATCCCTCCGTGATTTTGCTACTAATTTAAACATGATCAGCGAAGAAGAAAAACGGACAATTTTATCTCCTTTTGATTTTGAAATATCAAAAGTTGAATGCTCTGAAAATCAAGGCTCTACAGTATGCAATCTTTGTTGCAGCAATGATGGAGAGCTTAGCATTAACATGGTCAAACAGGACAACAAATGGTTTGTTCAAATGGAATTTACTTTATAAAGACCTTACTTAAGAAGCATATTCCTTCTGTTTTTTTTAGAATAATTTTTTTAGTATTCCTGATAATAAATTAAAACACAACTTTATGGACAAAATAAATTTCGCCGCACTTATTTTTGGAATATTAACCATTTTTAGTTGTACAGGCACAAACGTTGTCGGATCGCCGGATGAAACGATGAAAGGATTCATTGAAAAGATGAAAATTCAGGATTTTGCAGCTGCCAAGGAATACACAAACAACAATACCGATGCCACTATGGAGTTTCTTGATACAAGAATAAAGATTCTTAGAGAAATGGGGAAGGAAGAAGAGATAGCTTCTCTTTTCGGGGGCATCGACTTTAGCAAGGTGTCTTCATCCTGTATAACCACAGATAACAAATCGGTCTGTAAATGCTGTGAAAATGACACTGAGAACTGCAAAGACATCAACCTGGTACAAGAAGGAGGCAAGTGGTTGATTAATATGCCCAAAGAGTCTACTGTTGAATAAGAAAAAACACGCCTTCCACCCTTTATTCAACAGACTTTTTACCCTGCTTTTTTCTCTGATCACCATTTCATGCAATCCTGCTTCCCGGCAAAACCATCCTGTTTCAGAAACAGACAGCAGTTTTGTTAACTTGACAAGACATCTGTTATTTGGTAGTGGAGAAAAAAATACATTCAAATCAGACACACTGAATGAAGCCGAAATCAGCCTCTTGAAGGACGGCGATATACTTCTTCGCAGAGGATATGGTACAATTAGTGATTTTATTGCAAGGTTTCTGTCAGAGAAATACCCTGTCACACACTGTGGCTTTATAATAAGAAACACAAGGGATGGCACCTCAGTTCTTCATACTATTTCGAATGACAAAACCAATGGTATGATCATCGAATCAATTAAAGACTACAGCCTTCAAAGTCAGAAAGGAAGTCTGATAGCAGTACGGCCAAAAAAAGAATATTGCAAACCAGAGGAAGTAGTATCCCATGCCTTTCAATATCTTGAACAAAACATTGAGTTTGATATGGGTTTTGACGACAAAAACAGTAATACTTTATACTGTGCTGAAATGATGCGTAATATCTTCTTGGAAGTATATAAAAAAGATTTACTGCCCCGGCGGACAAAAAAGCAATCTATTGATGTTTTAAGTATGGACAATTTTATCGATTCAATCTACTTTGATATTATTATTAATCATTTTGATTCAACTACAGCAAAACAAGTGCAAATACATTAAGAACAATACAGAACATTCTCTATGAAAGTAACATTTTTAGGAACAGGAACATCACAGGGCATTCCCGTAATTGGTTGTAATTGCAAAGCCTGCCTGTCTGAAGACCCAAAAGATAACCGATTGCGGGTTTCTGTTCAAATAGAAATAAATGACAAAATAATAATTATAGATGTCGGGCCTGATTTCAGACAACAAATGCTTAAGGAGGGAACAAAAAGAATAGATGCAATACTCATCACCCACGAACACAGTGACCATGTTGCCGGCATTGATGATATCCGCCCTTATAATTTCATGTACGGAATGGAGATGCCATTTTACACTACTGCCAATGTTCAAAAAGTCCTTATTCAGAAGCACCCCTATATTTTTGAAGCAAAATATCCTGGAGTTCCAAGAATCAAGCTTCATACTATATCAAAAGCCAGAAAATTTAAAATAGCAGATATTTCAGTAATTCCTGTTGAAATTTTTCATGGCAAGCTTGCAATACTTGGGTTCAGGATTGGAGACTTTGCTTACCTCACCGATTTCAAAACAATAGATGACAAAGAAGCTATAAAATTGAAAGGCACAAAAGTCCTTGTAGTCAGTGCACTTCAACACAAAAAACATCATTCCCACTCTTCACTACAGGAATCTGTTGATTTTGTGAATAAAATTGGTGCCCCCAAGGCATATTTCACCCATATCAGCCACAAAATGGGAAGTCACAAAGAGACAGAAAAGTTATTACCCAAACACATTCGAATAGCACATGACGGGCTAACTATAAAAATCTGAAGCTACTAGTTAGTTCAATAAAAAAGACATCCTGAAAATTCAGAATGTCAATTTGTATTTATTTTTTGTATTCTCAAAAAAGAGTTACAACGTTTGTTTTACCTCTTTAACTTCATAAACTTCGAGGACATCTCCGGCTTTAATATCGTTATAATTTTTGATAGTAATACCACATTCGTGTCCTTGTTTGACTTCAGGCACTGAATCTTTGAATCTTTTAAGCGAAGATAATTCACCATGAACTCCTTCTTTTTTAGGAAATTGGACAATACCTCCACGAATAACCCTGATATAACTATTTCTCAAAACTTTGCCTTCCTGCACCAAACAACCTGCAACCATCCCTACTTTAGAAATTTTAAATACCTCCTGAACGTCAACCATACCTAACACTTCCTCAATCTGCTTGGGTTCAAGCATACCTTCGAGTGCTGATTTTATCTCATCGATAGCATCATAAATAATAGAGTATGATTTGACCTCCACTCCTTCTTTTTCAGCCAAACGTTTCGCCATCGGATTAGGACGAACCTGAAAACCGACAATAATTGCATCAGAGGCAGCAGCAAGATTCACGTCTGACTCCGTAACAGGCCCTACAGCTTTATAAATAATATTCGTTTGAATCTGATCGGTAGATAATTTTTGCAGAGAATCTGCAAGGGCTTCCACAGAACCATCAAAGTCCCCTTTAACAATCAGGTTAAGTTCTTTAAAGTTACCAATTTTTATTCTGTTGGTTATATCATCAAGAGTAACACGGCGTGTTGCTCTGATCTGCTGTTGTCTTACGAGGTTTGCCCGTTTGTTTGTAAGGTCTTTTGCCGCTTTTTCTGAAGATAAAACATTGACTGTTTCACCTGCCTGTGGTGCGCCCTGAAGTCCAAGAACTAATACGGGAGTTGCAGGACCTGCAGATTTCACTCTTTTGCCCCTTTCATCAAACATAGCCTTAACCCTGCCATAATGAGGACCGGCAACCATAGCATCACCAATTTTCAAGGTACCGTTTCTAACAAGTATTTTTGTAACGTATCCACGTCCTTTTTCAAGAGAAGCTTCCAATACAGTCCCTGCAGCTCTCTTTTCAGGGTTTGCCATTAGTTCAAGCATTTCTGCTTCAAGCAATATTTTTTCCAGCAACAAATCAATATTAGTACCGTTTTTGGCAGAAATATCCTGACTTTGATAAGATCCACCCCATTCTTCAATGAGTAAATCCATTGTTGCCAATTCCTGTTTAATTCTATCAGGGTTTGCACCTTCCTTATCAATCTTATTGATAGCAAAAATAATAGGAACTTCAGCAGCCTTAGCATGACTGATAGCCTCCTTGGTCTGAGGCATTATATTATCGTCTGCAGAAATAATGATAACTGCAATATCTGTAACTTTTGCTCCCCTTGCCCTCATTGCTGTAAAAGCTTCGTGACCAGGAGTATCCAGAAAAGTAATAGTACCACTATCAGCAACAGAGACAACATAAGCACCAATATGCTGAGTAATACCTCCTGCTTCACTATCCGCGACATTTGCTTTTCTTATACTATCCAACAGAGAAGTCTTACCATGATCGACATGCCCCATTACGGTGACAATTGGAGAACGTGATTCTATATCTTCAAGGTCATCCTCTTCAATCTGATAATCTTTTTCCATTTGATCTTCAGCAGAAACAAATTCCACTTCATATCCAAATTCAATTCCCATCAATTCAATCAAATCTCTGTCAAGTCTTTGATTGATAGAAACCATTCTTTTTTCGCGCATACAAGCCATAATGATTTCAGTAGAACCAACATTCATCATACTTGCCAATTCAGAAACAGAAATAAATTCTGTAACCTGAATAGTAGGGGTTTCCTCTCCGCTATTCTCAATTTCCTTTAACCTTTCAGCTCTTTGTTCATCCCTTTCTTTACGTGAAGCACCAAATTTTTTCTTCCTTCCTCCTCCTCCACCAAGGAGGTTCATAGTTTGTTTCAACTTGGAGCCAACCTCTTTTTGGTCAACCGCTTTGCGTTTCCCTTTCTTTTTAACTTTTTTATTGGCGCCGGAACCTTGAGACTCTTTATTGGGAGTTTTAAATTGTTTTTTACTATCTACCTTAGCCCCGTCCTTTTTAGTTGTCTCGGATGATTTATTCTCATTTTTTGACGTTTTCTCTCCATTTGACTTCTTATTAACCCTAGTCCGTTTTCTTCTTTTCTTCTGTCCTTTATCTGAGTTTTCCCCGGTTTTTTTAGTATTACTATCCTCTTTTTTTCTGCCCTTTTTGTTTTTGCTTTTAGGAGAGGCAATATTTATTTTTCCGAGTATTTTCAATCCTTTTAACTGAGGTGCTTCCACTTCAATATCTAAATTCTGAGGAGCTTCTTTAATGGTGACATTTTCAGTTGAGTTATCTGTAAGTTCTTCCGCCTTTACTTCCTTCGACACTTCTTTCTCTTTTTTCACTTCTTTCACCTCTTTCACATCTTTCACCTCTTTCTTTTCTTTCACCTCTTTCACCTCTTCTGAGGTCACCTCTTTCGATACTTTTTCTTCTTCTTTTTCCTTCACTTTTTCAGAAGGAACATTTTTCTTTTTAGGCTTCTTCTTCAGATCATCCAAATCGATTTTCCCCAAAACTTTTGGGCCAGGCAATTTTGCATCTACCTTTTCTGCTGGTTTTTCCTCTTTTTCTTCTTTCTTATCCTCCGTAGTTTCAACTACAGAATCATCTTCTTTTTCTTTATTATTCGAAGTTTCATCAACATTAGTTGAATCCGATGATTTAGTATCATCTTCCAAACCTTCAGTTTCAGGAGAGTTTTCTTTGTTTTTTCTAAAGCCAATAGTAATTTTATTGGCTTTTTCCTTTATTGCTACTGAGCTCTGAAAATTTTTGGAGAGCATATCAAACATCTCGTCTGAAATCTTTGCAGTGGGTTTGTTGCTCACAGAAAACCCATTCTCAACCAAAAAATTGACAATAGTTTTTGTTCCAACATTAAGTTCTTTAGCTACTTTGACTAGACGTTTTGACATCCTTAAATTTTACAGTTACTTTAAAAAACGCGCAAGTGTTTACAAAAACAATATTTTAGAAAACACCAGCAATAAAAAATTATATATAAATTGATCCGAGAGGTAAAAAAATGATTTCCGACTGATCAATTAAAAACAAAAAAAACATTATCTTCTACAAATTCAACTTTTCACACAATAAACATTATTCTTCTTCATTATTTCCTTCTTCTTCAAGTTCAGCATTAAGAATTTTGACAATATCAGCAATGGTTTCAGCCTCTAAATCCGTTCTTCTTTCCAGTTCTTCTATATTTAAATCGAGCACACTTCTAGCAGTATCACAGCCTATAGATTTCAATTCTTCAATAATCCACTCATCGATCTCATCCTTAAATTCATTCAACTCAACATCAAAATCATTTTCTTCAAAACCTTCTCTGTAAACATCAATTGTAAAGCCGGTTAATTTACTTGCCAACTTGATATTTATTCCTTTTTTACCGATAGCCTTAGATATTTCTTCCGGTTTCAAAAATACCGCTGCTCTTTTTTTGTCGTTATCAAGATCAATAGAAGAGATTTTTGCCGGTGTTAATGAACGTTGAATCAAAAGTGATTCATTATTGGTAAAGTTAATAATATCAATATTTTCATTACGCAATTCACGAACAATACCATAAATACGAGACCCTTTCATTCCTACGCAAGCTCCTACAGGATCTATGCGGTCGTCATAAGATTCAACTGCCACTTTTGCTCTTTCTCCGGGAACCCTTACAATACGCTTTACAGTAATTAATCCATCTTCAATTTCGGGTACTTCCTGTTCGAGTAACTTTTCGAGGAAAGCGTTATCCGTTCTGGACAAAATGATGACAGGGTTACTGTTTCTCATATCCACTTTACGTATAATAGCCTTGAGCGTATCTCCTTTTCTGAAGTAATCACCTCTGACCATTTCACTTTTGGGTAACAAAAGTTCCACACCGGTTTCATCATCCAAAACAACCAATTCTCTCTTTAAAATCTGATGAACCTCTCCACGAATCAAATCTCCGACACAATTTTCATACATTTTGAAAATCTTATCTTTTTCCAGCTCAAGAATTCTTGAAATCAAAGTTTGTCTTGCTGCCATAATTGCCCTCCGGCCAAAATCGATAATATGAACTCGCTGATAACACTCTTCCCCGATTTCGTAATCATTTTCAATTTCCAGAGCATCAGTAATAGTAATTTGAAAACGATCATCCTCTACTTCTCCGTCAGGAACAATCTCCCGTTTCCTCCAGATCTCCAAATCTCCTTCATTTGCATTGACAATAATGTCAAAATTTTCATCTGTGCTGTATTTCTTACGGATTAAAGTACGAAAGACATCTTCCAAAACTCTTATCATAGTCGGAAAGTCAATACTTTTCATACTTTTAAATTCCTTAAAAGAATCTATTAAATTGATGCTCATGCTTTCATAGTATTTTATATTTATCTGAATAATAAATTCGAAGAAGTAAACTTTTTGAAGTGGTTAACAAAGAACCACCTCTCATTCTTTTGCGAATTTATACTTAAAAAGATATTGTAATTATTGTATTTTTAATATTATCAAATGCGACTTCTTTTTTTATACTGACAAGTCTCTTCTTTTTACGTCCTTCAATCCTGACTTTTTCTTCATATTCCACCACAATACTTTCTTCATTAACTTCAACAAGCACCCCTTTCAGGTGTTTGTGATCATCAACAAGCTCTACACTTACTTTCCGACCTATATTTTTAAGGTATTGCCTTCTTTTTTTCAGTGGCACCCCTATTCCGGCAGAAGAAACATCTATTGTATACTTTTCTCCTAACCACCCTTCACTTTCAATATGTTCTTCAAGAAACCGCGATACTTTAATGCAATGTTCATATTTTACACCGGTATCACTATCCAAAAATACCTGAATTGAATCCCCGGGCAATTGTTTAATTTCTATCAAAAACAAGTGATTGAATTCTTCCTCCCGAAACTTTTCTTCAAGAAGATCAGTTAATTTTTCTGTCAATAAAACCATACTTAATCTTTCTACCTGTTTTTATCAAACTTCTTTTACTGTATTAAAAAGAGGGAACAGTCTCTGTTCCCTCTTTTGTAATTGCGCTCATTCGAAGTGCAAATATACTAATATAAATATAGTTTCAAAAAAGTTAGAGTAAGATATTGTGCATATTTTGCGTTTTTTTATTGATTCCGATGATTTTAACATCGATTTTACGTTCAAAAGTTCCTTTTTTTTATACTTTTCGAAAAAAATTAATAATTATTCCATGAAAAAATACATTTCCACAGACGAAGCCTTGGTAAAACTTCAAAAATATTGTGCGTTTCAGGAACGCTGTCACAAAGAAGTACGCTCCAAATTACTGAATCTGAATATCTTCGGAGATGATTTGGAGTCTATCATTTCTACACTGATAGAAAGTGGCTTTTTAAACGAAATGCGGTATGCAACAGCCTTCGTAAGAGGGAAATTCAAAATAAAAAAATGGGGGAAATTCAAAATCACAAGAGAATTAAAGAAAAATCAAATTTCTGAATATTGCATAAAAAAAGCACTGGAAAGTGAAATACCCTATGAAGACTACCTTGCAACCCTTGAAGATATTCTAAAAAAGAAAAACAAAACCTTAAGAGAAAAGAATTCATTTAAAAGAACTCAAAAACTGGCCAAATTTGCCGAAAGCAAGGGATTTGAATCTTTCCTTATTTGGGAAACCCTGAAAGATTTTAAAATTTAAATCATTCCACTTCCATATCTTCAAGAGGATCCCAAAAAACCTTTTTAAAGTTCTTTACTTTATTCTTCTCCACCTCAAGGCCTTCCGACTGAAGCAAATCCTGCATCCTCGTCCCTCCAAAAAACTGCCGGCCTGTCAACAACCCGTTCCTGTTGACCACCCTGTGCGCAGGCACATCCTCCGGAGATTGATTCATCGCCCAACCCACCATTCTTACACGACGGGATTGTTCAAGAGACCTTGCAATTGCACCGTAACTTGTAACACGGCCCACAGGTATCAGACGCGTGACAGCATAAATATCAATAATGAATTGTTCTTTATTAAAAGTCATATTGTTAATAACATCCCTACACTTGAATATTTTTCACTTCAGGAACTGCAGACAGCAACATATAAACATTTACCCACATACCCAAAATAATATAAACTCCAAATACATAAAGGATCTCCTGCATAGAATGAACCTGAGAACTGACTGATATAAATATAGCGTAAATCATGACAGAGGCTGACAAAAGAATCATCAATAAACCTGCTATACGGGAAACCCTAATCGTTTTGTAAGCGACAAAAAAGGCAAAAATCATACAAAAAACCACCCAGGCAGCATAGGCTGATGCCGCCCATTCATAATTATCTCCGGGATAATACCCGGCTGCAAAATTTTTTTCGTTTTCGTTGAGATGAATTCCTGTATAGAAAAGGGAAACTATCAACAAAATATTTAATGCAAATAATTTTTTCATTGAACAATATTAAAACTCCGAAGTAAAATGAAATTCAATTTCAGGGTAATCATTCTGAGAAGTCTGAAGCATCCATTTTGACTCCGCCAGATAAACGTTCCTACCTTCTTTATCCCTGGCCATATAATTAGTTTTCTTACGAATAAACTCAGCCAGCTTATCCTCATTTTCACTGGTAATCCAACAGGCTTTATACAGCTGAATAGGTGCATATTGACAGGAGGCAGAGTATTCATGTTTGAGGCGGTGTTGAAGTACTTCAAACTGCAACTGTCCCACAGTACCAATTATCTTCCTGTTATTTGAATTTTTAGTGAACAATTGTGCCACACCTTCATCCATAAGTTGCGTAATCCCTTTTGCCAGCTGTTTGGATTTCATAGGGTCTGCATTCTCAATATACTTGAACAATTCAGGAGAAAAACTAGGTATCCCTTTAAAATGTAAAATCTCTCCTTCAGTGAGCGTATCTCCTATTTTAAAATTACCAGAATCATACAATCCTACTATATCTCCGGGATAAGCATTATCTACCACTTCCTTTTTGGACGCCATAAAAGTAGTGGGATTGGAGAATTTTATCTTTTTTTCCTTTCGAATATGCAAATAATTCGTGTTTCGCTTAAAAATCCCGGAACAAACCCTCAAAAAAGCGATTCTATCTCTGTGACGAGGGTCCATATTTGCATGAATCTTAAAAACAAAGCCCGAGAACTTATCCTCATAAGGATTGATTTCTCGTTCTTCAGTAGAAAACTCAACTGGAGAAGGCGCTATTTCCACAAAACAATCCAACAACTCCTTTACTCCGAAATTATTAATTGCAGAACCAAAAAATACAGGAGATAGCTTCCCCCCGAGATACGCTTCCTGATCAAACTCAGGATAAACCTCCTCTATAGTTTCTACCTCTTCTCTTAAAATTTCAGCTGCATCTTCTCCGATATGCCTTTCAAGTTCAGGGTTCAGTATGTCATTAAACTCCAGAATGTTGCCATATTTCGTATTAGGAGAAAAGAGATTCAATTGCTTTTCGTACAAATTATACACTCCTTTGAACTCCTGCCCCATCCCTATAGGCCAACTCAAAGGGCAGGTAGTCAGCTTCAACTTCTCTTCAATCTCGTCCAACAAGTCAAAACCATCTTTTCCTTCTCTGTCCATCTTATTAATAAACACAATCACCGGGGTATCCCTCATCCTGCAAACTTCTACCAGTTTCTCTGTTTGTTCCTCCACTCCTTTTGCGACATCTATTACTACTATCACACTATCTACCGCTGTTAAAGTCCGGTAGGTATCTTCAGCAAAATCCTTGTGACCAGGCGTGTCCAGGATATTAATATTGAAGTCTTTATAATTAAAGCCCATGACAGAGGTAGCGACGGAAATTCCTCTTTGCTTTTCAATTTCCATAAAATCTGAAGTAGTAGATTTTTTAATCTTATTCGACTTCACGGCACCCGCCACCTGTATTGCCCCACCAAATAATAACAACTTCTCAGTCAGTGTAGTTTTCCCTCCATCGGGATGCGCAATCACTGCAAAGGTTCTGCGTTTTTCAATTTCTTCTTTTAAGTTCGCCATAATTTTAAGTAATATCAATCAATACTTTTTGAAAGTCTGCAATGTACTGTTTTTGAAATAAAGTTGAAAAAAAGTTCTGATTTAAAAATTATTTTAAATAAATGGACAAATAAAATCGGATGAAAATTGTTGTATTTTTTTTGCAATCACTACAAAAGAAACAGAAGCTTTTGCGAGCTAACTCATGGTTTTTAAAGCAGCAGGTTCAAAAAGACGTCCCAATCTTACGCTAAAGGATTTTGCCCATTCAATTAATTAAACCAATAAATTATTACTTTCTATTACGCACAAAAAGGATTTGTTCTGACGAACAAATCCTTTCGGCCAACTTCCTTATAGAAAGATGAATATAATAAGAGAATCAAACAGGAAAAATCCTATCCTTCGATTTCTTTTTGCTTTACAGTAACGTATTTAGCTTTAAGCACCTCAACTCTACGTGAAACAGAAGGCTTGGTAAAATGCTTTCTTGCACGAAGTTGTTTCATCAGTTGCACTTTTTTGTGCTTGTTTTTGTATCTTCTTGAAGCTCTGTCGATGGATTCTCCATCTTTTACATTGATTACTAACATGTTATTTTTTTATTATTTATATATTTTCAAAAAAGCAGGATTATAAAAATAAACAAAATATTTCAGAATATATAATTCTGCATTTATTTTATGTACTGCTGCCAGAAATTTCAGTTAAAAAAGGGACTTATCACAAGGACAAATCCCTTTTTGCGCCCTCAACTGGACTCGAACCAGTGACCCTCTGATTAACAGTCAGATGCTCTAACCAACTGAGCTATGAAGGCGTTACTCTTATAGAGCGATGCAAATATACAGTGAGATTTTTTATTTCCAAAACTTTCTGCTAAAATTTTAATCTATTTTTTATTCATTTAAAAACCAATCGCCCCTAATCATCACAATATTAAGACTTTGAGTATTTTTTACATTCAGGCTACTTTTAAAAAAAAATTAAAAATATTAATTAGAAATTATACTATGAATACTCAGAGTTTACTATTTTTGTGCTGATTTTGAAAACAAATTAAAAATCGGGGACTGTATTATTACAGGATGTCCGCTGATTTAATAAAATTAAAATGATTAACTATGAGTTTATTAGTCTTGGGGACAGTAGCCTTTGATACTATTGAAACACCCTTTGGAAAAGCAGAACGCATTATTGGTGGTGCAGGTACTTATGTAGCCTGGGCGTCCTCACATTTTTATAATGATATTAAACTAGTCTCTGTTGTTGGCGATGATTTCCCTTCAGAAGAATTGGAATCACTGGAGAACCGCGGAGTAAATCTGGACGGACTTGAAATCAAAAAAGGTGAAAAATCTTTCTTTTGGGCAGGTCGCTACCACAACAATATGAACTCTAGAGATACTTTAGCAACAGAATTGAATGTTCTTGAAGACTATGCTCCTGTACTTCCCGATTCTGCCAAAAACGTAGATTATCTTATGCTCGGAAATTTTGCCCCCGCTGTTCAGAAGAGCGTTTTAGACCAATTAACTACCCGCCCTAAACTGGTAGTTATGGATACTATGAATTTCTGGATGGACATTGCTATGGACGAACTTAAAGCAGTCATTAAAGAAGTGGACGTCCTGACTATCAATGACGAAGAGGCTCGTCAGCTATCCGGCGAATATTCTCTTGTCAAAGCGGCACAGGTAATTCTTAAAATGGGGCCGACTCATTTAATCATCAAAAAAGGCGAACACGGTGCTTTATTATTTCATCAGGAGGGCATGTTCTATGTTCCTGCACTTCCGCTCGAAGAAGTATTCGATCCAACAGGTGCCGGAGATTCTTTCGCAGGTGGCTATGTAGGGTACCTTGCAAAAACAGATGATTTCTCTTTTGAGAACATGAAACGGGCTTTGGTATACGGTTCTGTTGTAGCTTCTTTCTGTGTGGAAAAATTCGGACCGAACAACCTGAAACTGATCAACGAAGAGGCAATTAAAACAAGAACCAATGAGTTTTTGAGACTAATGGATATCTCTATGCCTGTCACTTGTTGATAAATAAACAAAATAAATATATAAGCCTCTTCATTTTTCTGAAGGGGCTTTTTCTTTTTTATTAATTTAAATTTATATATTGAATTTTGTATCATTTCAGATACTAAGCTCGTAAAATAAACAGTTAGTTAATAATACAGTAGCAAATTTGACCCTTTTTCTGCTGTTCTCGGATTTTTACATTTTTGCGGAAATATTTACATACCACACATTCATTGACTCAATAACTACTATCCAATGAAAAGACTACTATTTGTTCTGACACTCCCCCCTGCCGTATTATTAATCATGGCCTTCAGCAACGTTTCCACTGCTGTGAAATTTGCTAAAACAGATTGGGATGCCTCAAAAAACAAGGCACTTGAAGAAAAAAAATTATATTTCGTTGACTTCGACGCAAGTTACTGTGCTACCTGCCGAAACATGGACGAAAGCACTTACATGGATGAAGACCTGGCAAAATATATTGGCAAAAACGTAGTCGCTATGAGAGTGGACGTTCAGGATTTTGATGGTGTCCTATGGTCGCAACAATATGAAGTTGAAGCCCTCCCTACTATGCTTATCTTTGACACTGAAGGCAAGCTTGTAAAACGATTGGTGGGCTACAAAAGCGCCTCAGACCTTCTCTCGGAATTCAAAGCTGTAAAAACTGTCTCTAAACCTGCTCCTATTGTTACTCCGCAACCGATTGCGGCAGATAAACCTATGACAAAACCTGTTAAAGTCGTTAAACCCGATGTCAGTTCCTTTACAAATGGCGGCTTTAAATCTGCCGACCTTTCTGAAGTACAGCAACCTACCGGTTTGGGACTTTATGAAGTCACTGTCAACAAACAACCATCGGATGGGTATGGGGTTCAGATTGGGGTTTTCACCTCCTACAAAACCGTTTTGGAACAAGCAGATAAATTTAACAGAAAGTACAGTAAAAAAACACTGATTCACATCGACACCCACAATGGTTCCACAGTCTATAAATTAATGCTTGGTGTTTTCAAAAGCAGAAGAGATGCTTCCTACTTCAGGAATGACCTGCGCAAAGATAATACGGATGGCCTCATAAAGGACCTGAGAGTAATGGGATAATATTATTCTCCTCTTCATTAAAAGACCCCGGACACTTACAATAGTTTCCGGGGTCTTTTTTATTATTATTGCTTTGGATACTCTACCTTTGGCGGACTATATATTTTATCTGTTAAATCCACCCTCTCTATGCACACGCTGATTAGAAATATAAAAAAACTGCTGCTCGCTTCTGACAATTCTCCAAAAATCGTGAAGGGAGCAGATATGAAAAATTTGTCCGCTATTGACAATGCCTTCGTTTTGATTGAAAATGACAGAATTGTTGATTTCGGTCCTATGTCAGCGGCACCGGAAAGAGGGGCTGAAAAAACAATTTATGCCACAGATGCCTTTGTGCTTCCTGCCTGGTGCGACTCCCATACGCACCTGGTCTTTGCCGCTACAAGAGAAGGGGAATTTATTGATAAAATACAGGGAGTTTCCTACGAAGAGATTGCACGAAAAGGAGGTGGCATTCTCAATTCTGCCAGAAAACTGCAGGAGACTCCTGAAGAAATCTTGCTCGAATCTGCCTATAAACGCCTGCTTGAGGTACAAAGCTATGGCACAGGGGCTATAGAGATCAAAAGTGGTTACGGGCTGACATTTGATGCGGAACTAAAAATGCTGCGGGTTATACGCAAACTGAAAGAGATGACCAAAATGCCGGTTAAAGCTTCTTTCCTGGGTGCACATGCTCTGCCCGTGGAATACAAAGACAACCGTTCAGGATATATCGACCTGATCATCAACAAAATGCTGCCTGAAATTGCCGGCGAAGGACTGGCAGATTATATTGATGTGTTCTGTGAGAAAGTGGCTTTTTCTGTCGCAGAAACTGAACAACTGATGGAAGCGGGTGCCAAATTTGGCTTAAAACCGAAAATTCACACCAATCAGTTCAATTGCATGGGCGGCATTCAGGCTTGCGTGGCACATAATGCTATTTCTGTAGACCACCTTGAAGTAATCAATGAGGAAGAAATTGCCTGCCTGTTGAAATCCCCCACTATGGCTACCCTTCTGCCTTCTGCCCCATTCTTTCTGAATGACCACTACCCACAGGCACGTAAAATGATCGATGCAGGAATGGCAGTTGCCTTGGCAACCGATTATAATCCGGGGTCTACCCCCTCAGGAAAAATACCCTTTGTGCTTTCTCTGGCTTGTATAAAAATGAAAATGTTGCCGGAAGAAGCAATCAATGCTGCTACTGTCAATGGAGCTTATGCTATGGAATTATCCGGCGAAGTGGGGAGTATCAGTAAAGGAAAACTGGCCAACATGATCATCACCAAACCCATGGACTCTGTGGCTTACATGCCTTATGCCTTCGGGACAGACTGGATTGACCAAGTAATGATTGCCGGGGAAGTTTAGGACAAACTCCCCTCCCCCAGGCAATAGCTTTTAATCTTCAACAGTAATACTGAGAATCTGATCTCCTTGTCTGATATCATCAATAACATCCAAGCCCTCTACCACCTTACCAAAACAGGTGTGGTTTCTGTCAAGATGTGAAGTGTTATTTCTGCTGTGGCAAATGAAAAACTGAGAGCCACCGGTGTTTCTTCCTGCATGTGCCATCGAAAGTACCCCTTTGTCATGGTATTGATTTTCTCCCTCGAGTTCGCAATCTATAGAATAGCCCGGACCACCTGCTCCTGTACCATCAGGACATCCTCCCTGCACAACAAAATCAGGAATTACACGGTGAAAAGTTAATCCATCATAAAACCCATCTTTGATTAGCTTTACAAAATTCGCTACTGTATTCGGTGCATCTTCTGTAAAAAACTCAACGGTCATTTCTCCTTTACTGCTGTTAATTATTGCTTTTTTCATCTGTACTTAATTAATTTTATTTTCAATAAATTCTAAAAATATTTTTATCCATTTACCTGAAACTTTTTACAAAAAAAAACAAAAATATCTCAAAATGGAAATGCAAAGATACAGAACTTAGCAAAAAAACAAGTCCCAAAAGACAATCAATTTAATACTTGGAAGGGTTGCCTGATTTTATTTCAATCTGACACCCAAATTTCCGCTATAACCGGGATTTAATTGCATCGGCACTCCCTTATCTCTCATAAACTGAAGAGTACTTTGCTGATGCTCATTCAATTTGGCTTCCTCTCCGGCAAACTGTATGGCCCAAATCTGATGTATATATTCATTGACGGCCGTTACTCTGTCATACTGCCCTTTTTCATAACGATTTTGTTCTGATATATCATAGCTGCCCTCTCTTATATCATCATCCATATAAGTACGCAAAGGTCCGTCAGAAAAACTAAAATCCGGGTCTACACGGTTATAAGCCTCCGTTATTGTATGAAAAACTTCTTCCCACAAAGCATTACAGTCTTCGGGACGCCACAAAGAGGTATCTAAGGTATCAACTTCCCACCCTTTACCATTATAATCTGCCACATAGGGCCAGCTGTCCGTATTCATGGTCATAACATAGAGTTTCTTATTGCGCTTTTTCACAGCTTTTATAACATCGTATACAAACTCTTGATATCCAGAAGCAAATAAAAATCGACTCTTCAGACCATCAAGGACCGGCAACATTCCGTCATCCACCTTTCCGTCCTCATCCTGATCCAGAAAATTGCTGAACAAGCGAACAGAATGCTCAAACACCTCTTTACCTGTATTATCTCTTTTTGAATCTTCCGATTGAGGCTTTTCATCACTTGCAACAATATAGAAGCCATTGATTTTGTGTACATAAGGGTATGAACTTGTTAAAAACTTTTCAAAATCATTAGATAACTCTTTATTATGTACTTTCGTCTTACAGGAAACCTGACTAAAAATAACAATCAAAAAAAACAAGCCTTTATACCATTTGGCAATCATATCGGTTATATATTTTACTTTATTATAATGTATTATGACAAATAATCTCCCAACTACCCTATCCGTTCCCCCTTCTTCACAAAGATCTCAGAGCCCTCGGCCAGAAAAACAGAATCGGGTTGTTGATTCATAAAATCGAATTCCTTTCCATATATCTGTGTAAAATCACCATCCAACTGATAATTATTTACCTCATAAAAGTCCCATGTAGGATGGCCCACCTCATATTGTGATGTTTTTTTATCATTCAATTTGGTATAGCCCCAAAAATGCTCGGTAATGAATTCTACCTCTGAACCAGGCTCTATCTTATGTAGTTTGTCGGGTGCGTCTACTATTATCTTATGCCACCTGCCCATTTTTTTTACATGGTATTCCACATGCAGGTTCTCTGCCCTTTTTTCGATCAGATGATTCATAGGCAGGGTTTCATAATGCTCTCCATAAACAGTGTTGGCTACGAAGGATATCATAAATTTGGGGACAATTTCCTTAATAAAGACCACTCCCCTGCGCCACTCATCTCCATGTTTGTACCGCACATAGAAACGAAGATTCATTTCTTCAAAATTCCGATGAAAAGGTATAGGTATACCAAGCACCTTGGTGTTCAGAAACATAAAACCCACCAAACTGACATGCAATTTTCCATTCCAGTAATCGAGTTCCGTTCCGTAGGGTACAAAGGGTTGGAGCAATTCCGGTTCGACCAAATAATTTAACATCACCAGTTTTCGCCACTCCGCAGTCAAAAAATTCATACTTTTACATTAATATTTTTTTAAAGATATTTGAAACATCAAATAACAACTGTCTTCTTCTATGCAATCAGACTATTTTTTAATTTTTTATATATTTCATCTTCTCAAATTATATCTTTATTATTAATAATAATCATTTTATTCAACTTTAGATACAAAAAATGAAGAATTTAAAACCTATACTGTTTTGCCTCTTATTATTAACGGCCGAATTTATTTTTGCTCAATATGAGGGTTCATTCCCGCATGATGCCTATATCATTGGTGATGCTGTCCGAATCAGGGATGCTTCGAATACTCAGGGAAAAGCCCTGGGCAAACTTAACTTTGGTAGTCATGTAAAAGTCCTTCAACAAAGTAAAAACTCTGATAGCTTCGGAAAAAGAAATGCTTATTTCTGGGTTCAGATCAAAACAGAGGATGGAACCACAGGATGGACCTTTGGCAAATACGTGCAACCTGTCAAAAGA
>CAJQOX010000111.1 GCA_905480075.1 uncultured Aureispira sp.
CCCATTTTGGTTTCAAAAAGTGACACCATATTCTATTCCCCCAAAGCCTGTTTAGATATACTAAGCAGGCTTTTTTTTAGTAGTAAGTTGTAGGTCATAATTAGTAGGTTGTAAAAATTTACTTTGCAAATTTTACTTATGACTTATTACTATTTCCACCTCCGGCAAAAATAATCTATCTTGTGTCAAAATTGTAATACAGCACACATGAAAAAATTACTGATTATTATAATGGCCGCCTTCATCAACAACTGTTCTTCAGCACCTGACAAATCAATTGCACCAAACGCTTTTGTAAGGGTAGAGGGCAAACAATTCACAATTGAAGGAAAACCCTATAATTTCATAGGCACCAATTTTTGGTATGGGATGCACCTGGGAGTTAAAGAAAACAGGGGACGACTACTTCAGGAATTGGATCATCTTGAGTCAATTGGCTGTAACAATTTACGCATCATGGTAGGTTCTGAAGGACCTGAAACAGAAAAATACCGGGTGCAGCCCCCCTTGATGAACAAACCCGGGGAATATAATCAGGAGATTCTGGAAGGACTGGATTTTTTGCTGGTGGAAATGCGTAAACGGGGTATATACGGTGTCCTGGTATTAGGTAATTTCTGGCACTGGTCCGGGGGCTTTGCCCAATATATTTCCTGGGCCAAAAACAAGCCCATCCCCTACCCTTCTATGAACGGTGGATTATCCTGGGCCCTTTATATGGATTACACCTACAAGTTCTACAATAACATGCGTGCCAAAAACTGGTTTCGCAAACATATAAAGGAAATCGTAGGGCGAACAAATTCCATTAGCGGAGAAGCCTACACAGAGGACCCCACAATTATGTCCTGGCAGCTGGCAAACGAGCCCAAATGTGGTATCCGCACAGGCAATTACAGGCGATGGATACGACATACTGCAAGACTAATCAAACGACTGGACCCTAACCACCTCGTTTCAACAGGCAGCGAAGGCATTATGTCTGAATCATTATTGGGTAACAGGCAAAAAAATTATATGCGTAATCACGAGGTCGGCATCGACTACCTGACAGCGCATATATGGATACAGAACTGGGGCTGGTACAATCCTAAAAAGCCAAAATCCATGAAGGGGGCAGAAAAAAAAGCCATCAGTTATCTGAACAAACACATAGACATGGCCAATGAAATGAATATGCCGCTGGTACTTGAAGAATTTGGCATTGCCCGCGATATGGAAAGCTATGATTCAGGTTCGGAAGTAACACAGCGGGACCGTTACTACCAACTGATTTTTGACCGGATGGTAAAGAATCTTTCGGAAGGAGGCCCCTTTCAGGGCATCAATTTCTGGGCCTGGGGCGGGGCCGGTCGGCCGAGTGCTCCAAAATCAGTTTATGCCCCCGGAGACGATCTCATTGGTGACCCCCCACATGAATATCAGGGTTGGTACTCAGTATATGACAGCGACACAAGTACACTGGAACTGATAAAAAGCTATAATAAAAAATGGCAGAAATGAATCTAAAGACTGCAGGATAGATAAGTTCTTTAGATTTTTCAGCATTTTTAGTATCTTGCAGCTTGTCAATAAAAATATTTTCTGAATAAAACAATATACTCCCGATGAAACAAAGACTCACACTTTTGCTGTTTACCCTTTTATCACCAATTATAGCCTTTTGTCAGGACCCTGACAGTACTGCTTCAAAAGGGATAGACGAAAGAATAAATGAAGCCTTTGAACCTATCTCACAGGCTGTAGGAGGAGTTGTTTTTTATTCAATTTCTATTGCAGGGAACAGCATTCCTATTGTATTGATCATTCTTATCGGCAGCGCCTTATTCTTTACGCTTTATTTCAAATTTCCCAACATCCGTTATCTTGGTTTGGCCATCAAAACAGTAAGAGGAGATTACTATGAGGCACCTACAGAAAAAATAGTAGCTTCAGACCATAGTCGTGAAAATATTTCTGATGACATGCCCGATACGATCCGCGATGAATCTATTGAAGGTGAAGTTACTCCCTTTCAGGCATTGACTGCCGCCTTGTCTGCAACAGTAGGCCTTGGTAATATTGCAGGGGTTGCCGTTGCTTTATCCCTTGGAGGACCGGGCGCCACTTTCTGGATGATTTTGGCCGGTTTGCTGGGTATGGCAACTAAATTTACGGAATGTACCCTTGGGGTAAAATACAGAGATATAGATGCTGACGGCACTGTTCATGGTGGCCCGATGTATTACCTGAGCAAGGGACTCAAGGAAAAAGGGTTGGGAGGTCTTGGAAAAGTCTTTGCTGTATTCTTTGCAATCATGTGTGTAGGCGGTTCCTTCGGAGGCGGAAACATGTTTCAGGCCAATCAGGCAGCGGCACAATTTATTGGTACATTTGGAATACAATCATCAAGTGCAGGATTCATCTTTGGACTTATCGTTGCATTATTGGTAGGAGTAGTCATCATAGGTGGCATCAAGCGTATTGGTCAGGTAACGGAAAAGGTGGTACCTTTCATGGCTGTTCTGTATGTAGGCACGGCTTTGATCATTATTTTTATTAATATCTCATTAATTCCGGAAGCCTTCGGAGCAATTTTCGCCGGTGCCTTCTCCACTTCAGCTGTTACAGGTGGCTTTGTAGGAGTTTTAATACAGGGATTCAAACGCGCTGCCTTCTCCAACGAAGCAGGTGTAGGTTCCGCAGCAATTGCCCACTCGGCAGTAAGAACCTCTCATGCAGCAAGTGAGGGGATGGTTGCCCTGCTTGAACCTTTTATTGATACTGTAGTTATCTGTACAATGACGGCATTGGTATTAATTATTACGAATATTGACGGTGGCTTTATGACTTACGGAGTGGCAGCACCTGATGGAGTAGGAGTAACTTCTGAAGCCTTTGAAACAACAATAAGTGGTTCAAAATACATATTAACCTTAGCAGTAATTCTTTTTGCCTTTTCTACCATGCTATCCTGGTCCTATTATGGTTTACAAGCCTGGAAATATCTGTTCGGTAAAAGTAAGGCATCTGACCTTACCTATAAAATCCTATTCTGTATCTTTGTGGTAATTGGTGCTTCAATAAGCCTTGGTGCTGTCGTTGATTTCTCTGATGCCATGATTTTTGCGATGGTTTTCCCTAACGTTATTGGCCTGCTGATTCTTGCCCCTGTGGTAAAGGAAGAAGTTGCCAAGTATGTGGCATTCACCAAAAGTTATAAGAAAGAATAAGTCATTCAATACCATTTTTATTAAAAAATCAGGACTTCCTATTAAGGGTTTCCTGATTTTTTTTGCTTTGACTTCAAATAAACTGAAATTTTACAAAAAAACAAAAAACCTTTACAAAACACACAAAACACTGTATTGCAATTATTTAAACCAAAAAACACAAAACAAACAATCAACTAAAAATAATTTTTGTTTAATTATTTCAGCAAAAGGCTAAACAAAAAAAGAAAAATCATTGTTATACCGTCATTCTTAACAACCAAAATTAACTTACAATGAAAACGATACTATCTTTCTTATTTCTAGGACTTTTTACATTGACCAATTTGAGTGCAAATAACTTCCCTGTTAATACTGAACCGCCATCAATTGCTGCAGTAGCATCAGGCAATGAAAATTTCACAACACTTGTTGCAGCCTTACAAGCAGCAGATTTGGTAAATACGTTAAATATTGACGGTCCTTTTACAGTCTTTGCTCCAGTCAACTCAGCATTTGACAAACTACCCGAAGGGACAGTTCCGACTCTACTTAAGCCAGAAAACAAAGCCACTCTTACTGCTGTTCTCACCTATCATGTAGTGAAAGGCGAATTTAAGGCTGCAGATGTCATTGACGCAATAAAGAAAAACAAAGGTTCCTTTACAGTTAACACCATACAAGGAGGAAAACTGATTGCTTCAATAAAAGACGGCAAAGTAATTCTTCAAGATGAAAAAGGAGGAATATCTACTGTGGTGATGACAGATGTAAAAGCTTCCAACGGAATCATACACGCTATAGACACCGTGGTAATGCCTAAATAATATACCTTATTAAAAACTGAAAAAAAATTACCAATCAACAGATTGGTAATTTTTTTTGTTGTGGTCAAAAATTGTTCCCCATTCAGAACAAATTTAAATATCATAATTCAACACAGGCATCAACCACCGTTCAGCTTCTTCCCTGTGCATTCCTTTACGTTGTGCGTAAGATTCTAGCTGATCTTTCTCAATATTTCCCAGGCCAAAATATTTAGATTCCGGGTGAGAGAAATACCAACCACTGAC
>CAJQOX010000112.1 GCA_905480075.1 uncultured Aureispira sp.
AGGTCCTGTAACCGTAGTCTGCGCTTCACAAACGCCTGCATCGGTATTGACCGCCACATCAGGAGCACAAGTAATAGAAGGTGCTTCAACATCCGTTACGGTAACATCCTGAGTACAACTTGAAGTATTTCCAGAACCGTCAGTAACGGTCCAGGTAACCGTAGTGGTACCTAAAGGGAAAACTGTAGGTGCATCATTTGTTAGAGAAGCTACTGAACAGTCATCTGATGTGGAAGCTGTGCCAAGTGAAACACCACTTGCAGTACAAACTCCGGCATCGCTATTGACTGATACATCTGAAGGACAACTAATAGTTGGTGCTGTAACATCAGGCACAACCGTAGTAGTAATAGTAGTAGAAGTGGAACAACCATTGGCATCAGTTACACCAAATGTATAAGTTCCAGCAGTGAGTGCGTTAAAAACAGGAGAAGTCTGAGACCCACTACCCCCACTAAAGGTCTGCCCTGAATTGGTATTGCCAAAAGAGTTGGTTTCTGGAACCGCCCAGCTAAAGTCACTGTAAGAAGAGCCTGACCCTTGCAATTGTAAAGAATAACCTATAGGGTTTGATGAAGTTTCAGAAACCCCTATGTTTGTACTGGTCATTCCATTAGCAGGACCATTGGTTGCTGTTAGTGTACCTTCGTAACTTAGAAATTGGATTACATTACCATTGTCATCAATCAATGCAACTCCGTCAGGTGATCCATTTTGGATGCCACTGATATTTTCAGTAACAAACCCAAATCCATTGCTGGAATTAGCAACAATTCCACTTAGGTTTCTTGTGTTATAAACTGTTCCATTAGAACCATTGTAAAGGCTCAATGACCAACCGTTTAGATTTGTACCTGCGGATGCAGCAATCTCAATAGCTTCGCCTACATCAGAGCCAGAATTGTCATAATGAATTTCATTAATAAAGACACTGGAAATGGACTGTGAATAGGAATATGGAGAAGCACCACCAGAAGCTGAAACTGTTACAACGGTAGTTCCACCAATACACAGAATCTGTGGAGCAGAAGAAGAGGCTACTAACTCAGTAGGTTCACCAATAGTAACCGTTGATGAAGTAGAACAACCATTGGCATCTGAAACACCAAATGTGTAGGTACCGGCAGTTAAGCCACTGAATTGTGGAGAAGTCTGTGAACCACCACCTGAACTAAAGGATTGATTGCTGTTTGAAGCTCCGAAAGTATTTGCCTGAGCAGAACTCCAAGTAAAATCACTGTAAGAACTACCACTACCCTGAAGCTGTAATGAAAATCCAAGAGCAGTGGAGGAAGCTTCAGATACACCTATATTAGTACTGCTTAATCCATTGGCAGGACCATTTGTTGCAGTAAGTGTCCCTTCATAACTTAGAAACTGAATTACATTTCCATTGTCATCTACCAAGGCAACTCCATCGGGTGAACCATTCTGAATGCCACTGATATTTTCAGTAACAAACCCAAATCCATTGCCGGAATTAGCAACAACACCGGATAGATTTCTGGTGTTATAAACAGTTCCGTTTGACCCATTATAGAGGACTAAAGACCAGCCATTAAGATTTGTTCCCGCTGAGGCAGCAACTTCAATAGCTTCTCCGGCATCAGAACCTGAATTATCGTAATGAATCTCATTGATAAAGACACTGGCCTGAGAATAGGAATAAGGAGCAGTACCACCTGATGCTGCTACTGTAACAGTGGATGTCCCGCCATTACAAAGTATAGCAGAAGCAGACGCTGCAGCTGTCAGTGTATTGGGTTCAGAAATCACTACTGAAGATGTTGCATTACAACCCGGGGGGGCAGAAGAACAATTTATTTGAAGCCGTAATTCCAGAAAATTTGAACTGCATAAAGTAACATTAATTTTATTTAGCAGATCTAAAGCCGTAAAATCAACAGAGCCATTAGCAGCCCAGGAATTAATTTGTGAGGCTGTCAGAGGAATTGATACAGAAAATGTGGTATTACACTGATCTGAAAAAGAACCACTCGAACCAATAGTGCCTATCGTAGCGCCACCTTCATCTCTTATAGTCCACATTTCCAGATTAGAACCAATGCCATCTAAATCACCACGAGCTCTTAGGAATAATGTTCCTGAAGTAACACTTGAGGGAACACCTGAAAAATTAAAGCTATTTGAGCCACTGTTGAGATTTGGGCTTGCCAGATTTATTGTTTGATCATAGCAACTACTACTACCAGAGGAAATATTATTGGCAGTAAAACCATAAGTTCCTGCTGTTAGATTTGATATAGCTAAAGTACCATCGCCGGTAGGAGAACCCGGGAACCAGTTATAAGAATATGAAACACCAGGAACACCGCCAGAAACAATTGCTGTTGCAGATCCGTCATTTCCACCGTTACAGGAAACATCATTTCCTGATATAGTGATTACAGGGTCAGGTACTACAGTTACTAATTGAGTGCCTGATGCTGAGCAGTTTGCAGAATTTGATACGGTCAATCTGTAGTTTCGTGTTACTGAGGGACTGGCATTCTGAGACGTTGTAAATGGTGGTGTACCTGTCCCTGAACCTGTAAAAATATTAGTATAATTACCGGAACCAGCCGGATTTTCATACTGCCAGTTATAATTCATAGATCCTGTTCCTCCACTAACAGATGCTGTTAATGCGGTCGTACCGTTGGTACAAATAGTAGCATTAGCTACAGAGGATGATATAGATACAGTGGGTTGTGCAGTAACAGTAATTGTAACGGTATTTGAATAGCCATTGCTGCCTTTACAATCTGTAGCCCTTCTTCTGTAATATCTTGTGGATGTCAAAGAAGGAGTATTATAAGAAGTAGCGTTGGCACCACTGATATTGGACCAGGAACTATTATTGGATGAAACCTGCCACTGATAGCTGAAGCCACTTCCATTAAAGCCTGCCGATGCATTGGAAGTACTGCTCAAACTTGCAGAACCTCCTGGACAAATACTTGTATTTGATGTAATTGTACCACCATTTATTGCAGGTGTTGTAATGTCCTGATAGGTAAGTCCTCCACTGTTATTAAGAGAATTTCTAACATATCTTGAAACTTCGATATAGTAGGTACCGTTAGAACTGGGTGTAAAATTTACAAGACTTTGAAGAGAACCAAAATCATCATTGGATGCAACAAGCGTGTATCCATTTGAACTATAGATTCGAATATAGGTATCCTCAGAAGTATTACCTAGAGTTGAGAATCGGTAAGTTCTTCCTGCGGTAAGGTTGGAAGACCAGGAACGGATAGCCCCCTGTGAATAGTTGGCTGTCTGTGCGGCACATGCAGGAGAAATCAGACTGGCTGAACCACTATATTTCCAGGTCCATTCAAGTCTTATTCTATGGCTGTTTCCAGCCTGAGCATCAGGGCCATTAGTATAAGTGGATGCAGATGGATAAGCATTTTCTCTGATATAAGAGTAGCCTGGAGATCCATAATAATAACAGTCATCCCCACTGTTGTAATAACACCTGGAACCGGCATCATTTTCAAATGCATACAAGTAGTAATTTATATTATAGGCATTGCTATTGTTTCTTGTTCCGATAAATGCTCCGTAACCATAGGAACAATTACCGTTACTGTTACAAGTTAAACAAGAAGCCCAGGATATACTACTGTTAGTATTATCATTGAAGCCTCCCCATGCGGTATATTCTTCGGTGCCGCTTTCCCAACAGGGGCCAAACCAACCACCTTCATAACTTCTTATTCTGTCTACTTTAACTGAATAATTAATGTTTGCCAATTGAGCCAAGGTGATAGAAGGCGTTATAAGAAACATGGCAAATAGAGAAATGCAACACCAATACGGTATTTTTATATTGAAATATTTATTTTTCATGATAGTATTATTTTTCAAAGGTTAGAATATAAATTACATCACTTTTGTCATCATCTTCATCCTGTAATCGTAAGATCATTGTCTGATCAGGATTGTAGGTTCTTGTATAACTGATGTTTTTTGAACAGTTAGGACAATTCTCTACCCTGTGACTTAAGATTAAATCATTTGAACTCATTTGAATTTTTCCATAATAGATTGGATGAACCTGATTGGACGAGGAAGCTAGTAAAGCATAATCTGAGCTTTCATAATACTCAATATTTCCCGTTAAATCTGATTGAACTTCGCTCAGTAAGGAATTTAACTGAGGTCTGTTTGCATTGATAATATTATTATCAATGCCGACACTTTTTAATTTCCATTTTGTGTTACTCTGAGTAAAGTCAGCAATGTTGGGATTAGAATATTTTCCAATAGTTAATCCCGTAGTCGAATTTGAGGTAGATGTCTGATGTAATACTATCTCATTACACCTTGAAGGTGTATTTACTTTGTTTAATGCAGATTGAACTTTAGTATTTGGATTTGCCTGTGACTGTGCAAATGTTTGATTATTAATGTTAAATAATACAAAAAGAATTAAGCTGCTAAATTGAAGGTGTTTTATTAAGTTCATAATTATTAAATAGTTTGTAATAAAATATATTTGAATAATTATGGAAATCAGGGAATTAAGTTTTCTGGGTATAATTAATAAATATACATCAGTTACATAAAACAGATGTAGTTAAACAGCTGTTTAAGTTTAATGTATAAATATCAGGTATTAATTAACTTTTGTATAGGTTTATTAGGTGAGGTGCTGAAAATAGGCGTATCAGCAAAGGATAAATTTTGGTTTTAAAGGTGAAAAAATAAGATGAATAGGTATAAATAGCGAGTTTTTTGCTGATTATAAGGGGAGAAATCAGCAGGTGTTATTATAATAGTACATAAAAATAAAGTATTGATATTTAAATGATACCTGGGAAAAGTCTGAATAAAAAGATTAAGCTAACGCAATTATCTTAGTTTGCTTATGAATTATTCTTCCGTCAAATACAAATATAATAAAATATTATTTTAAATAAAGAATAATATGCAATAAAAAACACTTGTATGTATAATCTTATTGAAATAAAAATAGTAATGTGTTGCCTCTTTTATTCAAAGATATTCTGAGCAGATCAGTGGTTTCAAGCAGCAGATATGAAAAGAGACAAATATTATAAACTAATATGCTCATTAATTTTTGGGGAAACCGTTTTTTTTTAATATATTTATTATGAAGAGATTAAATATGAAATTATAATATTTGAACCCATTTCATTATTAATAAATATCATCCTAATTGATTAATTATGTGGAAAGATCTTAAATATATGATAGCTTATATTGTTCCTGCTATTGTAGTACATGCGCTGTATTTTAAAGGATTTTGGTCTTATAACGGAATACTTGTTGCCTTTATAATAGTTCCTGTCCTTGAGGCCTTTTTTAAAGGCAACGCCAATAATTTGAGCAAGGAAGAAGAAAATGATCAAAAAACAAAGGTAATATTTGATATACTTCTCTATCTGAATGTTCCGATGTTGCTTGGAATTGCTTATTGGTATTTTTATACAATTACTAATCCAATTGAAACTTTTGAAACGGTAGGACTCACAATGACTGTAGGCATATATTTGGGTGGCGTTGGAATTAATGTTGCACATGAAATGGGACACAGGAATGAATGGCTGCCTAAATTTCTTTCAAAAATATTATTGATTCCCAATCTTTACATGCATTTTGCAATTGAACACAATCATGGTCATCACGTTAATATTGCTACACCTGAAGATCCTGCATCATCAAGATTTAATGAAAATATTTATGCCTTTTATATCAGATCTGTTGTATACAGCTATATTTCAGCCTGGAAACTTGAAAGTAAAAGGTTGAAACAAATGGGAAGATCACCATTTTCTGTATTTAATCAGATGATTCATTTTCAATTGATACAAATGGCCTACCTTGCATTTATTGTTGTTTATTTTGGTTGGTCTATTTTGCCCTTTGCCATTATTACAGCTATATTAGGTGCTATGATGCTTGAAACTGTCAATTATATAGAACATTATGGTCTTCAACGCAGAAAACTCGATTCCGGAAGATATGAACCTGTTCAGCCCTGGCATTCTTGGAATTGTAATCATGATATAGGTAGGATTCTACTCTATGAACTGACAAGGCATTCAGATCATCATTATAAGGCAAGCAGACAGTATCAGATTCTCAGGCATTTTAATAAGGCTCCTTTGCTTCCCTGGGGCTATCCCACTTCTATGCTTATCGCTTTGGTTCCTCCACTTTGGTTTTTTCTAATGAATCCAAGAGTTAAAGAATACAAGCAAAGTATTCCTGAACTGGCTTAATAAAAAGCGCTGAAGAAATTTTTCTTCAGCGCTTTTTTATTCTTTATTAGTTGTATCATTAATCTTCAGAAGCTACATTTATATTGCCGATACTAAAGAATTCAGACAGATGATTAACCAAAATATCTCTGGTATAACACTTGAATTTAAAATAGTCATCT
This sequence comes from uncultured Aureispira sp., assembly GCA_905480075.1. Lineage (GTDB taxonomy): Bacteria > Bacteroidota > Bacteroidia > Chitinophagales > Saprospiraceae > Aureispira. Next base: position 6,419 of record CAJQOX010000112.1, read on the forward strand.
GTGCCTATAAAATATATCCTTGCTATATGCATTTGAGAACCGTCAAACAATCCTTTAATAGTTATGTTGTTAAGATACAATAATTTATTTTTTTTATAAATCCTTTCTTTGTCACTTTTAGTTGTAAAGAACTGACAGCTACATATTTTTCCTGTACCTTCATCCAACAGAACAGATTTACTGTTTGCAGGGATTGTAAAAGGTTTATTTAGTACAAATTCTGTGTTCTGAGCAAGGTTTCTCAGGTCAGTGTTTATTGCAATTTGTGAATAACTGTATTGGCATACTAATGTAAAAACAAAAATTGAAATTAAATTTATATTTATTTTCATAATCTAATATTTCATAATGTTGAATAAAGAATGTGTCGGAATATTCTTTATTCACTGAATAAATCATAAATGATGAAGGTATAAGGGGGGGGAGGTATTTAAAAAAATAATCTAAAATAGATTAAATAATTTTACGCCTGAAAGTTTTGATTGTTTCAGAATTTATTAATTTTTTTATGTTAAAAATTAAAATGAAATAAGGTATAAAAAACTATAAGGTAAATGATAAATATTTTCTTTTCTGATATTATTTTTGATTTACTACGTTAAGGCTTTTATAACTGCAGATTTAAGAAATTTTGCTCTCTTTCTAAACCCATCCGCATCGCTCATCAACTTATCATAATAAGTTAGTCCTTCATTCATGATAATTAAAAAGTCAGCAACATTCTCAGGGTCTTCATTTTTAATAATTCCAGCATCTATCCAAGATTGTGCCTGAGGGACTAAAAGATCTTTAAACAGTTTATACATTAAATTAAAACGTTCCTTTATTCGTTCATGTCTTGATGACAAATAATAACAAGCATAGAAAACAGTCTGATCTGAAAAGTTTAACCAATCTTCACTGAACATAATGTCAAGAATATTGTAGAAACGATCCTCGGGGCTCTGAGAACCTACCATCTTTTCCTTAAAAGCAATTTCGTATCGACCAAGAAGAAAGCTTACAAAGGATACGACCATTTCTTCTTTTGTCTTGAAATAATGAATCAGGAGACTAGGATTGACATCCATAATTTTAGCAATTTTTGCTATTGATGCATTTTCAAATCCTTCTTCTTTCAGAATAATATAAAAATTTTCTAAAATTTCTTTTTTTCGGACATCTGCTTTACTTTTCCTTCCCATAATATAAGTGGTCTGTTATAGGTAATATATTAGTTTTTATAGATTATAGATTCTTTTTTTCAAAAGTATCAATATTACTTTTATTAAATCAATCAATCTTTTATTTTTGCAAATCCTGATTTTAATAAAGGTTCAGGATTTAAATATTCAACAAATATTCAAATAATTTTATTAATTTTCACCCTTTATGACAGATAAAATTTAAATTCGTCTCAATTTATAATTAATTATTAAAAATAATGAAGCAGATTCTCTATTTACTCTTCTTTTCAGTCATTACTTTATTTCCTTCTTTTCTATTTGCTCAATACAGTGAAATTGACTCAAAGAAAATAAGCATTGCCAGAGATACCTGGGGAGTAGCACATATTTTTGCTGAAACGGATGCTGAAGTTGCTTATGGTTTAGCCTGGGCGAATGCAGAAGATGCTTTTGAAACAATGCAGGAATTGCTGATTATCGGTAAACAGATGATGGGACGTAAGGATGGTAAAGAGGGGGCTCCTTTTGATTTTTTTGTCCATTCTATTAACGTTCAGAAAACCTATGACGAACAGATAGACAGTATTTCTGAGGAATACATGAGGTACCTGAATGGATATTGTCAGGGAATTAATGACTTTGCAACCAAACATCCCGAACAGGTGCTGGTCAAAAAAGCTTTTCCTATTATTCCAGAGGATATTCTTAAGGCCTATACTGTAGGTTTTGCTGCTCTTTCTGGTTCTGTCGCTAAGGTGACGGATATCATGAGCGGCAATTATGATAAGAAAGAAATTTCGGAACCCGCAGGTTCTAATGCCTATGCCTTCGGCCCTCAGAAAACAGATAATGGGAATACCTTTCTTGCTATCAACCCTCATTTTAAAATTGAGGGCCCTTTTTCTTTTTATGAGGCACACCTGCATAGTAATGAAGGTTTGAATATTACGGGTACTTTGTTTCAGGGGGGGACCTGTGTTTTTATGGGGAATAACAATAATCTGGGATGGGGAAAAACCTATAATCATGTGGATCAGGTAGATGTTTTTGAATTGGAAATGCATCCCCGTAAAAAATGCTTCTATAAATTTGATAACGAGTATATAAAACTGGAGAAACGTCCGGTATGGCTGAAAGTAAGATTAGGAAAAATTGTCATCCCCGTAAAGAAAATGACGTATTGGTCAAAGTACGGACCTACTTATAAATCGCCCTCCAAAAGATTTTTCTCTGTTCGTTGCCCTGCTTTCTTTAATCTCAGGGCAGGTGAACAGTATTACAGAATGAACAAGGCAAATAACTTCAGGGAATTTAAATCTGCGCTGAATATGAATGCCCATTCTATGTTCAATTTAGTTTATGCCGACAGAACAGGGAATTTGCTTTATCTCTGCAATGCTATGTTGCCTGTACGAAATAAAAAATTCGATTATTCAGGAATATTAAAAGGGAATACTTCTGAAAATCTATGGACTGAATACTATCCTCAAACTGATCTTCCTCAGGTGGAAAGCCCCGATTGCGGCTATGTTTTTAATACTAATAATACGCCTACAAATGCTTCTTGTGTCGTTGCCGACAATTGTGCTCCCGAAGTGCTTAAGTATGCGGATACACGTTATGGTGACAACAATCGTTCACACCGGTTTATGGAAATTATAAGCCAGAAAAATACATTCACCTTCGATGAGTTTAAAGCGATTAAGTTTGATACCAAAATGACTAAAAATTCTGCCTTCTGGAAAAGTCTTTCGGGCCTCTTTGATATCGACGCAAAAAGTTACCCTCCACTTGAAGAAGCTATTTTGCTGGTGCAGAACTGGGATGGAGACGCCTCAGCTGATAATACAACCGCATCCTTGTTTATGCTTACCCTTCAATATGTTTTTACTGAAATGGGATATACTGATGTTCAGTTTACAACAGGGATAAAGGATTCTATTCCAATCTCGCTTTATGTTGAAGCCATCGAATCTGCCTCCAAAGATCTCTTAAAACAATTCGGAAAAATTAAAGTGCCTCTCAAAAACATTCTTTTTCATAAAAGAAATGGCAAACTCTATCCGGCTTCAGGCTTTCCGGACGCATTATCACCTATTTATACACTAAGAAATAAAGAAGGAATACAAATTGCAGATTTTGCAGATACCTATATTCACTTTGTTGAATTTGATAAGAATGGTGCTAAAAATATTCAAACATTGCTGCCTTTTGAAGTAACTAAAACCTGCGAAAACTACAAAGACGAATTGGAAATGTTTAATAACAGGGAATTGAAAACTATGTCTCTTGATAAAATGCAGGTTATGAAAAATGCTGTTACTACCTATCATCCTGAATGATTTTTTCTTCCTGCCTTAATAAATTTTCTTCCTATGAATGATGAAGAAATAGAAATCCTTAAAAAGTTCCTGCGTTTCAATAAAAGCAGATTGAACTATTATCTTGCTTTGGCAGTAATTTTGATTATCCTTTCATGGATATTGTTCCTGGCTACCTTTGTTCCTGGATTTTTAATTTCTGCGCTGATAATAACTTTTGGAATTGGATATTATCCGCTGAGGTATTATAAGATTGTTCGTAACCTTGAAGAGGATTTGCTTTCCAGGAATAAAATTGAATTAGTCACTTTAATTTACGCTAAAAAAATCTCAAGGATTAACAGATTACAACCATATTATTATATTTTTACCGATGAGGAGGATTTTGAAGTCTCTGAAGCTGTTTATAATGCTTTGAAGGAACAATCAAGGGTCCGGATTATTTATGCAGCAAGGTCAAAAACAATTTTTAAATTCGAAATGCTTCCTCCTCTTTAATCTCTTTATACTATTTTTTAGCCCTCTTTTATGAGTAAAAACAAAAATACACTCTTGTGGGAAATAAGTGGTCGGGGTATTAAATCCCCTTCTTACTTTTTCGGTACGATGCATGTCCGAGATAAAAGGGCTTTCAGAGGGATTGATTTTTTAACTGATTGTATAGATAGCTGTGATTCCTTTGCCGCAGAATTTAATCTGCAGGATGCTGATTATCATAAGCTTAATTCGGCAGCAAAAATACCCGACAATAAATCATTGAATGATTTTCTGAATCCGAGGGTCTATGCCAAATTGGATAAAATTCTGAAAAGAGAAACCGGTGCAAATCTGGATGATTTCAGATTCAGCTCTCCTATACTTTTGTTTAATGTGATTTCTGAAGCTCAATTTAACTCTGATAATAATTTAGCCCTCGATTCTGCTTTGTATAGTATGGCTGAAAAAATGAATAAAATTATGCTGGGGCTGGAGACGTTTGATGCTCAAATCAGTGTTTTTTCAAAAGTAGATATTAAAGAACAGTGCCGTTCCCTCAAAGGATTGGCAACAAATTTCAGAAAATTTCGCAGGGAAATTAATAAATCTGCCGAACTATATATTCAAGGTGATTTGCAAAAACTGGTTGCGAATACAAAAAAAACAATAGGTTCTATGCGCAGGATTTTACTTTATGAACGAAATGTTACTATGGCCAATAATTTTATTGATATTGCTTCTCAACACAGTCTTTTTGCTGCTGTTGGCGCCGGGCATTTCGGTGGCCAAAAAGGGGTGCTGCGATTACTCAAATTGAAAGGTTGTAAGCTACAGCCTGTTTTTTATTAAATTTTGTTCAATGGGTTTTATTATTAATAAATATATCTATTCTCTTTCCTTTGTTCTGTTCTGTTTTGTGGTCACGGCTCAGCAGGATTATAACCTCAGCGATTTTGC
>CAJQOX010000113.1 GCA_905480075.1 uncultured Aureispira sp.
CAGATGGTCCTGCCGGGAGCAGCCGGTGAATAGTGATGTCCCCACCTGCTGATGCTGATGTTGCTGCTGCGGTTGTTGAAACATCCACGGCAAATGATCCGGCACCGATTACTGATACTTCGTACGCATCGCTGATGGTTGTTAGGAATATGTTGCCACCTACCGTAACTGTCTGTGATGTGAAGGCAACGTAGTTACCGTCTTCAACACCGATGCCGGTGGCCGACACAACAATACGGGTTGATCCGGTCACAGTGTTAAGAGCATTGGTAGCAGTCACGACAGATACAATAGGCGTGATGTCGTAATTTAGGCCGCCTTCGTACAGGTACAGTTTTTTCTCAGTACCAAATCCGATAAGACGAGACGAATTAAAATCAGCCCATGTAATTGTGTCTCTTGGTGTCCCGTCAAACGTGCCCCCACGACGCTCGTATCCTCGAATATTCTGAGGGGTGCCGTCACGGAAGCGGACATGGTCGCCATCGTACCAGTGACCTTGTTCGGCATACCGGGTGTTCTCCCGATTAAATCCGGGAGCGGCAAATGTAAGTTCTGAGAGAACTCCGGCCATAGCCTATCTCCACGTTGGACCTCTATACCATCCAACAAGCGATTTACGAGTGCCCGATGTTACAGGCAGTACCGCATGATACAGTATAGAAGGGAATATTAACAATGAGCCTTGCTTGGTGAAGTGCTCAGGGATAGGATCGGCACAGTCTCGGAGGCTAAACTCCCCGCCTTCGTACTCTTCTGGATCAGTAAGCTGAATAACAAATGTCAGCTTCCGGGCATCCGGCCACGATCCCGGCATGAAGTGGTCCATATGATAATCATAGTGTCCCTGATCTGCACCAATGTACGTTGTATACTGGATAGCTTCACAACCTGTATCGTTGTAATCAATATCAAAATGCATACTATTACATAATTTTGTATATTCATCCACACGCCCGAACAGCCAAGAGAACTGTTTATCATGCTTGAGCCTATTAATCCAGCCGATACGGCTTGTTCTGACTGCCTTGTCTGTAGTATTAAAATGTCCTATTCCAGCTTCTTTAATTTTCAGAAGCGAATCTGCATCTGAGATAATTTTTTTGCAATCTTCCCCGGAAAGATATTCATCTTCACAGATAAAGTTTTTATACATTGACAATCTGACTTAGGTTCTGATACATCTTTTTACCTTGTTCCCATACAGTAGAAGATTTTGTCCCGTCATTATTTATAATGTACGAGGCATCATCCGCTTCCAAATATAGCTGACACAGACAATCCGGATCAACCCCAATAGAGGTCTCGCCAATAACTGATAAGACGTGTGCATAATCTTCAGGAGTAGTCCCGATAAAAAGTTCGTTCGTCGAGTCATTCTGACAACGGATCGGTCGCATAGACGACCAGCCCCAGACAACAGACATGGACGACATCCAGTTATCAGCCAACCACATCAGCCCTTCAAACTCAGAAGTATCGGTCAACAATGTCCGTTCCCCGACCATGTTTTCTTTGTATCCCTGAGTACCATCCCAGAAAAATTCTCCGACACCCATCGATGTAAGGATGGAAGACGCACAGGTCATCCGCATTTCTCTGCCGTTCGTGTAGACAATATCTGCTTTTGCAGAAAAGTGTTGGTTTGTTATCATAGTCTTATCCTTACAAAGCTGGGGACATAATATTTAGTCCGCCTTTAATTCTGAATCCTGCATCAGTATATAATGTGTAGACAAATATTCCTAATTCAGGAGTGTGGGCATTAATTCCGGTGCCCTTCCATACTTCAGGTTCTGAGAACGCTTTCTCTGTATCTATCGCCAGAGTAGCAGTTTCGGTTCCTCCCAAAGAAAGTTCAACATTAGTCTTTAGAGAGTCTCGATATCTTTGCGGATTATGACAGAGTGCTTTATTGCTTACCAGAAGCGGTGCGTTGTCCGACATAAACCAACCATAATTTGAAAATTTAATATACTTTTGAGTTGGAGATGTGGCCCAGCTTGAAATTGCTTTAACTTTAGAAATAGTTCCGAACGTATTTATAATTTCATCATCTACAGAAATGTCGTTAATTTGTTTTGCCCCTCCGGGGATAATTACTTCAGCATTGAACGAAACTGCCCCCGGCATTACGACGTTGTCTGTAAGCTCCGGAGGCATAGAGAACCATAGATATTCTTTAGGCTTTTCCCCAAATATCCGTTCGTATTCTAAAGGCGTATTATGGTGCGGGACGCCCTCAGTCTCTTTGTTGTCCCACCAACGTACCGGGTTATGGTTGACCCACTTGCCAAGGTAATTTGTACAAAAATCTTCGTACTCCGGTGTGCAGAATAACCAGAAGTGCCAGAAGTAATCTATATCCATGCCAGACATGGCTACCTCAACTTCAGGATTACGATGCTTTGTAATGAACAGATACTTCTTGGTCTCTTCTGCCACTTCCAGAACATGGCTTATCGGAAGGTTGTTCCTGTCAGCATACAGACGAGCCAGTTCAGAAATGTCGTACGATTTGACCTTAGCCCAATCCTTTTTATATTTTTTATGCATTAATTAACGTGTCTGTATAGACTTCTTGACCAGTAAGCTCTTTATACAATCTGTTTATATCTTGCCCTTCTCGCCACCAAACTGTAGGCCACCCACCAACTACATATCCAATATCAATTACCATGCTAGAACCAGTAATTAGTGTTGTTACATTATCGTTTGGGTTTACGACCCCGGCTTTTAATTCTTCAATAGACTTGATCTCAATGTAGTCTGTTGAATCATCCATAGACATTACAAAATCACCAATGGTCAGCTTACCGGTAAGAAGTCCTTGAGGAACTTTCCACAAACCTTTTGACCCGTCATTATCAATGACTACATCACGCCACGGTTGTTCTGACTTTGTAATATTACTGCCGTCACAGCAAACAGTTCCACGAGTGGTAAAGAATACGTGTTCGCCTGTAGTAATTAACGAATTGTTAATCAGATACATTCTGTTGGGGTACACTGTTCCTGCACGTTTTCCTACTACCTGCACAGTCTCAAAAAATGGAGAAGCAATTCTCTCGCCAATCATAACGTCTTCGATTGATTTTTTAGAACCGTCAGACATCCAAACTTTTGTGCCGTCAAGAAAACAACCACACGCCGGAGGTGGCGGTGCACCGGGCGGCCCTGTTGGTCCGGGTGGGCCGGATGGTCCTGTGGGTCCGCCGGAAGCTGACGTTAGCACAGTGCTATCAGCAAATGTAATTCCTGTGGATGTTATTTTAGTCATAGATCAAGACCCCGGAGGACCGGGAGGCCCCGGTGGTCCCGGTGGTCCTGTTGGTCCTGTTGCTTCAGCTAATGAAGTTATTACACTTGTATCAGGAAAAGTTACTCCTGTAGATGTTATCTTTGTTGTCATAGCTTATTTCCCACACTTGCAGTTTTTACTGGTAATTTTCTGATCTAGTTCTTTAAGTGCTTCAACAATTAAGCCTAGAAGATTACCGTACGCGACATATAGATAGTCCCCGTTATGGTCTACCGCCTCTGGCATAACACTCTGTACATCCTGTGCCAAAAGACCTGTGCTTGGACGATTATCTGCCTTGAATGTAAACGTGACGCCTTTAAGATTCTTGACCTTATCTACTGCGCCCGAGATTATTTTAATATTACTTTTGAGACGTTCGTCTGACTGTGACGCAATTTCACCCGCAGCATGAATATTTCCTGATGTAGAAACACTGGCAGCCTTGATGTAGCCGGTTACAGAAACATTACTACCTGTAATATTTGTTGCTGAAACAACTGGACCTGTTATTCTTGATGTTGCAGAAACAGTAGAACCTTTAATATTTGTTGCTGAAACAGTATCACCTACATTAATATTTGTTGCCGAAACAGTACCACCTGTAATAGTTGTTGCCGAAACAGCGGAACCTCTAATATTTGTTGCCGAAACAACAGCCGCTGAAATATTTCCGGTTACAGAAACATTTACACCTGTAATATTTGTTGTCGAGATAGAGGTGAACTGGGTCTGTGTAGGACTACTTACTTCCCGGACAGAAACAGCATCGCAGTAAATTAGATTTGCTTCTCCCTGCGGGATAGCATATCCGGTACCGCCGGTTACCAGAACAGTTGCAGAGTATTCCCCGGACGTATTATTTCGAACGATGTACGACTTAGACACTGCGGGGATGTATACGTCCCGGTTGCCGGTGAGTGTTCCGGTTAGCTCCAGCATTGCTGATCGGGACTCATCAGGCGCACCATCGTTGCTTGTCAGGGTAGCGTCCCCGGAGGCCAGATTAACGGTGGTGTATCCGGCAATGGCAAAGTCGGTAAGATCAATTACCTCGTCATTCAGGACCGTCCCCCATGTCGAATCGTTATCGCCCTCGCCTTGCTTTGTCAGTCTAATTCGGGTGGTATAGGCAGCTACCATTAGAGTATCCCCGGAAGATTATAAAAAGTTTGATAGATCATTTAATTTATCCATGTGTTTCCAGAACCGGCAGTTACCGTGGTCCACGCATCTGCTGCTCCTGTCGATACCGTCGTCCAAACATCGTCTGGTCCGACAGGTACGACAATCCAGACAGGGTACTGTCCGAGTACTATATCAACAGACTGCCCAGTTGGAAAGACGTTCGCTGTCCCGGTAATTGTCAGAGTACCGTACTCGGTAGATAGGCTCTGACCTATTAGAGGAATGTTAACATCTATTCGGACAGTTGGCACACCATCCAGAATATCTACAGACTTTCCGGTAAGGGTAACGACTGCTTGACCTTCAGCCGTTACTGTCCCGGCATTTATGTCAAGAGACTGACCTGTCAGAGTAACCGTATGATGTATGACAATTGAAACTGTGCCTTCATCGATGTCAAGGGACTGTCCGGTAAGAGGAACTACAGCTTCAGTAGTAACCGTAACTGTGCCTTCATTGATGTCAAGGGACTGTCCGGTAAGAGAAACATCTGCTGAAATATCAGTAGTAACTGTACCTTCATTAATGTCGAGAGATTGACCGGTAAGAGGAATTACAGCTTCAGTAGCAACTGTAATGGTGCCTTCATCGATGTCAAGGGACTGTCCGGTAAGAAGAATTACAGCTTCAGTAGCAACTGTAACGGTGCCTTCATCGATGTCGAGAGATTGACCGGTAAGAGAAACACTTGCTGAAATAGCAGTAGTAACTGTACCTTCAAGAATATCTACAGACTGTCCGGTAAGAGTAACAAGTCCCTTGCCGGTAATGGTGAGTGTACCCGTTACCGCATCAAGAGACTGTCCTACTAATGCTACAGCCGCCGTCTGACTTTGTTCCGTTGAAAACGGAAGTTCTGAGAACGACGACATCCCAAACATTGTTATTCCTAAGTATTAGCTGCAATTGCATTATGAAACGGTGTCAGGTCTTCGTCCGTCCAAAAATCCCAACCAACCACAAGTTGCAGGTGTTCTACGTTTCGAGAAACAACCGTTGTATCATCGGCGTATGCGTCAGGATCGGCGGCGACTCTTTCAAGCAGTATAACGCTATCCATTGCAGACCTGTAATGCCGCGCAATCTCCTCCGGTGTTTCTACTTCATTATCCATTAATTTGTTCTTCAGTCTTTAACGACCCTGTCAGCATATTGACAAAAGCAGATTTTCCAACTTCTAATTGATCTACATTAAATTTTGCAGCCGAAAGTTTACGTTCCAGATCAGCAATATGATTAACAATTATCTGCTGTTCCTCGGTCATGTTTTCGTACTGGTACTCAACATCGTCAATGATAATTGGGGTTTTTTCATTTTTTCCCATTACCGTCTCCTCTGATTATTTGTTTGTGGTAGTTACGCCACCCATGGAGTACCACTTCCCTCCACAGGGTCTTCAAGCAGCGCGAGTTGTGCTGTTACGTTCGCCTCTATGGAGGCAACCTCCTCAGCACCAAGAGCAG
>CAJQOX010000114.1 GCA_905480075.1 uncultured Aureispira sp.
CGGTTATATTTACCCATTCATAATCAAATGTCAATTGAGGATTTGCTGTAGTGGAACCAAAATCAATGGATGAACTACTCAGTAATTCTGTAATTGTCCCAAAGACTCCGAATGTTTCACTTAAGGTTGCTGTCTGTACAGTCAGCCCGCCCGTTTCTTTATTAATGAAGTTATGAGTAGTGCCGGTTTCTGTCCATCCTGCCATATTTCCGACAATATTTACCCCCGTTCCAATGTCGGGACTTTCAAAGTTCTCTGTAAACACAACAGAAGAACCGCCGGATACATTTGTTCTTACGATCTGACCACACAAGCCATCAAAAGTCACCTGACCTCCCGTCAAAGAATAATTGCCGGTCAACTCAGGTACAACTGCAGCACATTTTGCAGTCTGATACTCACCCCCCGTCATTGTCAGATTCCCGCCACCGCTTACTGTGTTTGTATTCGCATCCAATATGCCACTTTGAATAGTCAGTGTCTTTGCTGCACTGAAAGTATGGTTGACAGCACTCAAAAGTGATGTTTTTATACCCGCAGTTTTGTTTAACAGTATATTGCCAAAAGCTTGATTGTTGTTTAGGCTTACATTGGCATCAGAAGATGCATCAACACATGTTCCGCAGGCATCAATAAAGTGTATTTCGCCATTTACTGCAGTAAAGGTCCCTGATAATTTGCTCAGGTTTTTATTAATGGACAAAGTAAAGGTTGCTAAATCCACCGTGCCTGAAGTGCCTATGCTAAAGGACCTTGGCGTAATATCATTCTCCAGCAAAAAATCACTGGAAGTAATGGCTACATCCACATCGAACATCGTTCCGGTGCCTCTGTATTTTGACGGGCTGTTTGCAAAAATCACATCAGCTCCTGAATTTATATTGTCTGTTGTTACTACCCCTTCGTTCAGCAAGTCAACATCTATTGTCAGGGTGTTGTTCCCGGTCAGCGTTATTACACCAAAATTACAGACACTTTGAGCTACTGCTATCGATGAAATAGTTGGCATATTGCTGCCGACAAGATCAAAAGAATTCGGAATAAGCACATCATCGGAAGATGTGGGTACGGATCCTGATGCCCAATTGCCCGGGTCGTTCCAGTCAGAACTAATTGTGCCATCCCAGACTGATGAAGGCCCTCCACCGCCTCCTGTTCCTATGATCGTAATGTCATCGACGGCAAAAGGTGGGTCAACTGCACCTGTGCCATCATCAATGTTTTGCCAGCGGAATGCTATTTTTAAGGTGCTTATATTTTCACAACTAACAGGTAAGCCTGTAGAAAAAGCTGTCCAGCTTCCTCCTGTTTTAGCCATGTCTGTTAAGGTAGTCCAGGAACTTCCGTTATTTATGCTGTACTCAGCAATGGCATTGTCAGATAATCCCAAACCTTGCTCTATGTATGTAAAATTTAAAGATAATGAGGTTATACCTGTTGTGTTTATTGATTGTGAAATCGATCTTTTATCAGTATCTGTAAAATTTAAAAAGCCTAATTCAGCATAAAGATATCCGAGGTCACCTCCTAATACGGGGTCTGCGGATATATGTAAATCATCATCTGCGCCACTGCCGGTATTTGAATCATAAAATAGATTTGGGTTCGACCCTTGTGCTCCTATGAGGAAATTTAACTGGGGATCCCAATTGCTGCCGGCACCTGCATTGCCATCAAAATCTTCACTCCAGATTATTGCCGGGCCTCCCCCTCCTCCGCCTCCGCAATCGCATGTAATGACTTCTATGTAACTTGATTTTGTTTCTGTGTCTAAACCTTCAGCAGATGTTACCTGTAGCGATACCTCATAGGTTCCCGGTGCATCAAAAGTGACCTGAGGGTTCTGATCAATAGAGTTTGTTCCGTTTACAAAAGTAACCGTTGCCGGAGAGAATGTCCAATTCCATGAAATTACAGGTGTGCCGGGACTTGTGCTCAAATCTGTAAAGGTTATTGTGTCAAGCTTTTCTACAGGGTCTGTACATGCAGTAGTGCTGCTTGTCAGGAAATTTGCTTCCGGTGGACAATCTGCAACGGTAATATAATTTACTTTCGTAACTATACTGTCTCCTCCGCAGGTCGAAACTGTTAATTCTACAGAGTAGGACCCGTCGGTGTCAAGCTGTATTTGAGGATTGGCACTGTTTGTATTGGTTCCACCTGCAAAGGTAACCGTTCCCGGTCCTGTAATGTTCCACAAATAATTGCTTACTGTACAATTGTCGGTCAATGCGGTGAAACAATTTAGATAGGTACCGCTTGTTACTGATATTAAACTATTTAAAAATATTGTTTGGTTTTTACAGGATGTAGTAGCAGAAATAAAATCAGCATGGGGCTTCGAACAGGCAGAAAGCATCACATTGTCCACATTGAAACTTGCCCCCAAAGCATAGTCCTGTGTATTGTTGTTGGTATTCCCGTTTTCTGTCCACCTGAAGGCTATTCTTACATCCGGTTCGTTGTTTGCGTCTGCAGGGATTTCAAAGGACCGTCTCGACCAGTCATTGCAGGTGCCGGCAAATGTATGTAGGCAGTTGGCAAGATTGTCCTGTACTATTTTCCAGGTAGTGCCACCATCTATACTATATAATATAGTCGAATGGGCCTCGAGTCCATTCGCAGAACCTCCCAAAAAGAAGTCGGCGGTAAGCTTAACATTGCATTTTCCTGTAAAATCTATGGGGCTGTTGTTGGCAGCAAATTGTTCGGTCTCTGTCAATGGAAAATCGTTTCCGCTTATCGTTATACAATTCCAGTCGTCAAAACCGGCTGTGCCCAGATATATTAAGCCTGAACAGCCTGTCTGAGCTGTAATGTGTAAACTGTTGTTGACTGCGCCTGTATTTACGTATGGATTGGGCAGGTTGCTTGGTGGAGGACAATCGTAGTGGTGACCTCTTATGAATTGTCCTTGTGCACTCATTTTCAATCCAACAGCAATAGGCCCACTTAACTCAGGTGTGTTGGCATCATTGATTACGAAATAGTCAAAAAGGCCGGGACTATTAAGGCCATAAACTAATCCGGGGATTCCAGCGGGTGTTGGATGATTCCCGTTTACATTCCAACGTGTTGTAGCTGCATTGTCAAAATCCTCAAACCAGAATACTGTTTGAGCAGATGCTTGTGACAGGGCAAAAAATCCAATAAATACAAAGCATAGAATGTAAATTTTTTGCATAAGCAGTCTTTTGAGTAATGTAATACTTCAATTTAATTTATTTTGTCTGCCTGTGCAAAACTCAATCCGATTTTTATAAGTTTCCCAGTAATGTTGAATTTGTTATAAGTAATTGTATTCTAAGTTTTTATATTTTTTTTTATAGTAATCCCAGGTTGCATTTTGGCTTTTGGGCAAAAAAAAACCACTTTCTCTGTTGAAAGTGGTTTTTTAATACAGAACTGATTTTAAGGATTGTACTTGCTGATTCGTTGTGTGCGTACAATATGGCCCTTCGAATCAAGCATTCTGATCATGTAAATACCTCTGGGAAGACGACTGATATCGTACTTCTCATTCGAATGATTTACGGTGATTTTTTGCATTTTTCGACCCACAACATTATAAATTTCTATTAATTTTACTCTGCTGAAGTCATCCTTTAATTGAATGTACTCAATCGCTGGATTGGGATAGATTTTTGGTGCATTTGATTCTTTGGGAAAAGAGTTAAAGGATGCATGTGTACTTTGTGCTGATGCACTGAAAGTAACACGTTGTTCGGTACCCTTTCTATTGTTAACATCGTAAATCAATAATTCAAGATTACCCATTCCCTCTTTGCCGTTTGGTCGGAATGATACTTTGAAGTCATGCAATACCTCGTTTGGCTTAAGGACAAAGCCCTTCTTGCTTACCAAAGCTGTATAACACTGATGATCACAAACAACCGCCTGCCAACCCTGTGAAAGGTTCGTTTTTTTGACCTCCCAGCGCATATCCAGGGTTTTGCCGGTAAGGTTTCGCAAGACAATTGCAGGGGCTACCTCTCTGTCAATCCTGCCCTGCTTCGACGCATAGTCATTCGATACATGAAAGCTGCTTTGTGCTTGTGCAAGTATTGCGGTTAAAAGAAAAAGGGTGATTAGTATAGTTTTGTTCATAGAATATATTTGTTAAAATTTTGTGTCTGCTTTGTTGGCCTTTGTATTTTATATACGCAAGGTTTTTGATAAAGTTTCCCGATTTATATAACAGAATGTCAGGAACTCTCTGACAATATAAATAATTATTTGATAAATATTGTGATTTAAGGTCATCTTTTTAAATCATAACCGAATATACACATTGACAAATAGCTTATTTGCTTTTTTGAATTGAACATATTAATCATGGTTTGTATGCTCATTGGTCATAAAATAAGCTCATTTTAATTGAAATGAAATGTACAGAAAGTTTTTATCGATTTTGGATAGTTATTTAAATAATGAGAATTTTGTAATTGTCAAATATTAGCAAGAAAATAAAAAAAATATCTTTATATTCTTGTTTATTAAATTACTTTACTAACTTTGAGATACGAACTTATGTACATCTGTTAATATATTTATATGTCTCTTGTGTTGTTCGTGTTTTCTCTGGATTAAAATTGTTTAAATTACAAATTAAAATCAAGTCTTATGAAAAAATTTTTATTGATGCTTGTTGCGTCTGCTTTTGGAACTGTGTCTTTAGTCAATGCACAGTCTGTTGCCAAAAAACCTTTTATTGAACACTTTACTCAGGCTTCCTGTGGTCCTTGTGCTTCACAGAACCCTACAATGTATACTACCCTTAACACCTTTGGGACTTCTAATTATTGCAAAATGACTTATCAGACTTCATGGCCGGGTGTTGACCCCATGAATGCTGCTTATTCTGCGGGACCTGCTGCACGTGTTACTTATTACGGGGTAGGAGGTGTCCCTGATGCTTCTTTGAACGGAGGAACTACTGCTTCGCCTAACACGGCAGTTACTTCTTCTACTTTAGCTACTGCTGCTTCTCTTACTACTCCATATCAGATAGATATTTCTCAGACATGGAATTCGGGAACTTCTCTTACAGTGGATTTGAAAGTCACTAACGTTTCTGCTGCTGCTGTTGCAACTGCTGACAGACTTTACTTAGGTATGGTCGAAGATCATGTTCAGTATGCCTCTGCACCAGGTTCTAATGGAGAAACTGATTTCTATTACGTATTGCGTCAGTATTATGATGCAAGTTCAGGAGCAACTTCCAATGCCGGTCTTACTATTGGTTCAATTCCTGCCGGAGACTCTCTTGTTTATAACTTCACTATCACAAGCCTTCCCGGTTATATAAGAGACCTTAATCAGGTAAGTTTTGTAGCTTTTCTTCAAAATAATTCTACAAAGACAGTTGAACAATCAGAAAAGAGTACTCCAGGTGGCGTTCCCGGTGTATTGGATGTGGCTTCTTCTTCAAGCTCTACAGCCGGTGCCGGATATTGTAATCTGAGCTTTAATCCTGTAGTATCTTTTACAAATAACGGAGCTACTCCTGTTACTACTGTTACTGCTGAATACAGTATTAACGGTGGTACTGCTGTTTCTCAGACTTTTAATGGTTCTCTTGCTCAGGGACAGTCTACAAATATTTCTTTCCCTGCAACCAGTCTTGCTGCAGGTACTTCAGTTGTTGATTTTTCTATTACTGATATTAATAGTGGTGCTGCTGCGTCAAGCCCGGCTGCAACGGATATTCCTCAGGAAACATATTACAAACTGAATGCTACAGGTTCTCCTGCTCCTGTTACTGAAGGTATGGAATCTGCTCCTCTTACAAGTGGTACAGGATATTCTCGTATTCTTACTACAGCTATTATGGATGCTCCTTCATCTGTTTCTGAAGTTAACTATTCTATTCTTGACGGCCCTTCTTATAATTATGGTGCTATCGGTGGTTTTGCTCTGTCTAACAGATCTGTCCGTTTCCGTTTCTATAACCTAAATGGCTCAGAAAACTTGGATATTGTTATGCAAAAAGTAAATCTCGGAACAGGTTCAAAAGTTAGATGGAGCCATGCTTATTGTCAGTATTCAAACGAGAATGATAGACTACAAGTTCACGTTTCTACGGATTGTGGTTCTACCTGGTCTTCGGTATGGAATAAAGCTGGATCTGATTTGGCTACTATACCTGCTTCTACAACTCAGTATGTTCCTTCTGCCGCTACTGATTGGGTTGCCGATTCTGTTGATTTAGCTACTTACGATAACACCAATGATGTAATTATCAGATTCAGAGGAACTTCTGCATATGGAAATAATATGTACCTCGATGATATTAATATTGTTAGTTCTTCTGTAACTGATGTTGAAGAAGTGCAAGCAGAAGTTGCTGAAATTAAGATTATGCCTAATCCTGTTAGCAACAATATGACAGTTCAGTTTACTACTTTAACTGAAGAAGATGTCAATATTAATGTTGTTAACACGCTTGGTCAGAATATGCTTAATGTTGCAAACGGAACTTTCAAAGGACTTAATAATGTTCAGGTAAATACTTCTGATTTAGTTTCAGGTGTTTATTTCCTCAATATTAATTCTGTAAAAGGTACTTCTACAAAACGTTTTGTAGTAGAAAAATAAATACTGTATTTCTAAAGTTAAAGAAGGATGGAAGTTTTCTTTCATCCTTCTTTTTCTCCATACTGTTCTGTGAATTTAATATGCTGGTATTCTGTTTTATTTGTAGTATTTTATAACACTGAGTATCAATCATTATTATCTTATATTTCTTAAGTTTTACTTCTTTCTTCCAAAGTTAGAATCATAGATATGTTATCCGCAGATAGTGAAATTACTGCTTGAAAGACAGAAGTTCTCTTACAGAACTTCTGTCTTTTAAGAATGATAATGAAATTTACCATATAATTTTTTAATAACATTTGTTTATCTATTCATTTTTAAGTTTTTAAATAAAATTTTCATGAAAAAAATTCTTTTTGTCTTAGCTGTTGTTTCTACTTTTTTCATGGGGTGTGACCCAGAAGTAACACCTTTTGCAGCTACTTTCAGCACTAATTCTATTACTGAAACCGGGTCGGCAACAGCTAATAAAGCTATGACTACAGTATTAACCAATGCAACTTCAACCAGTGGCTCAGTTTCCTGGAGTTTTTCAGAATCTAACACTGTAACCGGATGGACTTATTCTATTAGTGTAAATGGTAGTACTCAGTCTGGAACAAGCGGTTCTTTCGATATTGCAGGCAACTCTGCAGCTACAATTATTGTAACTGTAAGTCCTAATGGTACTGACGGTACAGGGACTGCTTCCATGACGTTTACAGAAGGTAGCAACTCGCTTGGAACGGTTTCTTATTCTTATACTGCTTCAACTACTCCGCCTGCTCCGAATTTCTCACTCTCTATTACTAATGACACAAGTTCCGCACTTGCTTCAAGCAGTTTGGAATACAAAACCGTATTTACTAATCTAAGCAGTGATTCTATTGAAATCACCTGGATCAGAATTGAGGATGCAGGAAATCCAGCAACATGGTCTTACACTACTTGTGACCACATTACTTGCTGGGCTCCTTTCATTACTGAAAAAACCAATAAGGTTGCCGGAAATCATGTTTTTGACTTTAAAACGGAAATTTCTCCCAACTCCGCTACCGGAACAGGTACAGTTACTACTCTGTTGTTTGAACCTTCAGATAGCGCCGGAACGGTTCAGACTCATACCATTGTTCATACGGCCAACTGACGAATGAATTTCTTATTCTTTAAAAAAAACTCTTCTCTGTATCAGAGAAGAGTTTTTTTTATATGCATCTTATTTATTCACTACCATAGTTTTTGTGATCTGTTCCGCTCCGACCTCTATACTATAAAAGTATTGACCACTGCTAAATCTCCGCAAATCAACATCTATTTTTTGCTCTCCCGAACTCATTTTGTTATAGTTCTTTTTCCAGACCTGCTTTCCTTCTAGGTCTGTAATTCTTACTTTAACCTTTTTTACACTTTCTTTCAATTCAAAAATAATGGTGGTCTGTGTCATCGCAGGGTTAGGGTAGTTGCTGACATTCATTACGCTACTGTTGATGGTTTCTGTAAATGTACCTGTTTCGCTGCTTCTCTCTTTTCGGTTCTTTCCTTTGTTGCATTTTCTGTCACCCTTTTTACAGTCTTCCTTTTTTCTCATTTCTCCATCCCATAAGACAAACTTGACAGTACCCATATGTTTTTTATGCATCTCCTTCTTATTCGCTCGTTGAGGATTTCCGGCACGTTTTTCTTCATGCTTCTTTTTTCGTTCTTCCATTCTTTCTCTTTCTTCATCCGTCATGTATTTATCTATAATAGCTTTCTTTTCTTTTTTCCATCCCTCCTTCTGTTCCTTCATCGGCTCCAATATTGATTTTAATCTTTCTTGGTTACGCTCCATAAAAGGTTTCATGGATTGCATGAAAGCCTTTCGTTTTTCTTTCAATGGAGCAAAGGATTCTTTAGCCTTTTCACGCATCTGTTCTTTATTCATGCCACTATCCTTCAGGGCACGTACTTTTTTGTGTATTGCCCGGGCCTCTTCTTTCAATGCCTTCTGCTCCGCTCTCTTTGTTTCTAAAAAGGCTAAGTCTTCCGCCGGTAGTCCTGTTATGAATTTGTCATGAGCTCCTTTTTTGACAGGGTAGATCTTTTCCTTGTTTAAGGTCTCTAGTTCAGCTTTTGCTTCTTTACTTAGTTTAGGATGATGTTTATGGTGGTGACGGGGCCCTTTTTCTGAACTCTGTGCAAATAGTAGATTCATCGACAAACTTATAATTATTGAGATAATCAGTATCTTTTTCATAATTTTATAATTTTTTATAATTCAAAATATTAATGAATAATGTCATTGTTAATGTGTGTGTACCCTCTTAGAGAAGGAAAAGTGAAAAAGGTTTAATGAATAATAAAAAATATATATTTAATAGCCGAAAACTTGCTTTTTAATTATAGCTGACCTACATTTGTTAGGTAACAAAAATAACAGAAATGCAAGCTATGACTTTTACTTATCGCAATGCTTTTTATTTCTACTGGTTCTATAATCATAAAATCAGCGGACAGGAAGCAGTATGTAATGGTCATCTCTAATAGAATATAATTACATAATATGAAAATCCTGATCCGCTTCTGCGGGTCAGGATTTTTTTTTGAATAATCCTTTTACAATTAAAAAGATAGTATTACAATGAAACAAATGTATGAGCAATATACCGACGAAGACCATAAAGTGTGGGAGATAATGTACACAGAACAAATAGAGATACTCCGCAACCGGGCCACAAAAACTTATCTCGATGGAATTGATACGGTTCAGTTCAAAGTGGATAGAATACCTGATTTTCAGGTTGTCAATGAATCCCTCAGAAAATTAACAGGTTGGGAAGTTTATCCTGTACCGGGAATTATCGATAATAAACCATTCTTTGAACTGCTCGCTCAAAAGAAGTTTCCTGCAACTACATGGATGCGTAGTATGGCGCAACTCAAATATATTGAAGAGCCGGA
>CAJQOX010000115.1 GCA_905480075.1 uncultured Aureispira sp.
GAACCTCATCAATGATATAGATTTTATACTTGCCGCTTTGAGGAGCAAACCTTACCTGTTCGGTTAATGCACGGATGTGGTCGACACTATTATTGGAAGCCGCATCGAGTTCCGAGATATTGAGGGAGGCATTTTTGTTGAAAGACTCACAGGATTCACAACTGTTGCAGGGTTCGTTGTCTTCAGTAGGAGAGAGGCAATTAAGCACTTTGGCAAGAATCCGTGCGCAGGTAGTTTTTCCAACACCTCTTGGACCACAGAACAGGAAGGCCTGAGCAAGATGATTGCTTTTAATGGCATTCTTAAGCGTTTGAGATATGTGTTGTTGGCCAACGACATCATCGAAACGAACCGGTCTGTATTTTCTTGCTGATACTACAAAATTACTCATGATACAAATATAACATTCTGAAGCTTTAGTTCAAACTTTATATTAAGAATTGATTTTTTATTTTTTTATTAGTAAAGTTTATTGATTGGTAATTACATATTCTTTGTTTTTTTATAAGAAATTGCTTTTTTATCTTTCAAATAGTCATTCTTAATTTTTTTATTGATAAATTTAAGATACTTAAATTTTTAACCACAAAGAAATTCTTTGGAAAACATACAAATTATGAGAATTGAGAATTTACTTATTGCTGTTGCTACTGTGTTTTTAGTAGCTTCCTGTGCAAAACCCACTGCAGAATCAGAAACCAAGAAATGGGAAGCCATGACTAAGACACTTGAAATGCTAGGTGCAAAATACCCTACATTTAAGGCTGCACTTCAGGTTGTCAAATCCGAATCAGCTGCACAATGGGAAAGTGCATTAAAAGTAACGGGGGATGAACAAAAAATTGAAGCAATGCAAGCGGCAAATACTTCAGCCTATCCAAGTTTTGTCAGAGACCTGGATAATATTGAGGATGCAATGGAAAAACTTAAAGATCGCTGTTCAGAATCAACAAAAGGCGGAGACAACTCGGATAGAGAATCTCTGAGGAATGCAAGAAATGATGCACAAAGAAGTTTGAGTGAAGTAGGATACCTATTAAAAAGCAGGGCAGTTAATACCCCCGTAGAGGCTTCAGCCCTAACAGAGGAGGCTGTGAAAAAAATCGCGAATGCCACAAGCAGGATTGAAAAGGTTTTAAGAAGAATATCAGATAAAGAAAGAAAAAAGAAGGCAGAGCAAAAAGCAGCGGAAGATAAAAGTAAGTCAGAAGAAAAAGCCAAGGAAGAAGCAAAAAATCCAATTAAATGCAGCTATTGCGGAACTATGAATAATCATGATGCATTGAAATGCAGTAGCTGTGGAGCTCCTGTAGAAAAATAGCCAATTCATTATATTAATACAGAACCGGGTGTCAGGATCAATTCTGTCACCCGGTTTTCATTCGAACATTATACTCTTTGAATAATAGTAATACACATATTCTCAAAACTAAAGCCCGTGAATTGGGCTTTGATTTTATTGCTGTATCAAAGGCAGGAGAATTGACAGAAGAGGCAAGGAAACTTGAAAAATGGCTCAATCAGGGCTTACATGGTCAAATGAGTTATATGGCCAATCATTTCGATAAAAGAATAGACCCACGAAAATTAGTAGAAGGAGCAAAATCTGTTGTCTCATTACTTTATAATTATCATAACCCTGAACTTCAGAAGGAAGATGATGCCCCAAAAATCTCACAATATGCCTATGGGAAAGATTATCATCAGGTTGTCAAGAAAAAACTTCATACGCTGATAAATTATCTTCAGGAAGAAATCGGGGATGTGAACGGCCGCTGTTTTGTGGATTCGGCCCCGGTGCTTGAGAGGGATTGGGCGAAACGAAGTGGACTGGGGTGGATTGGTAAAAACACCTTGTTGATCAGCCGGGAACAGGGGTCTTATTTCTTCCTTGCAGAATTGATAATAGATATTGAACTTGATTATGACGGACCGGTAAAAGATTATTGTGGGACCTGTACCCGCTGTATTGATGCCTGTCCCACGGATGCGATCAGCCCCGAAGGATATTGGATGGATGGTTCGAAATGCATCTCCTACTTTACAATAGAACTTAAAGAAGAAATTCCTTCAGAGATGAAAGGGAAATTTGAAAACTGGATGTTCGGATGTGATATTTGTCAGCAGGTATGTCCCTGGAATCGTTTTGCAAAAAAACATCAGGAACCAATGTTTGAACCGCATCCGGATCTGATGCATATGACAAAAGCGGATTGGGAGGAAATTACAGAAGATGTTTTTCGCAAGGTGTTTCAGAAATCTCCTGTAAAACGAACAAAATATGCAGGGTTGAGAAGAAATATTGATTTTTTGAAAAAATAATTTTTTCTACTTTTCAGCTTTCTCTCTTATCAAGGGAAGCAGGCATGCAATCAGTTCCTCTTCAGAAATAGTTGTTTTTTCTGAATATATAAGAATATCCACAAAGCTGCTGTTGTCCCTGAACTCGATACGGACATCCGGAAAAGATAGATCCGGTCCGATCAATATGCTCAAATCAGGAAAATTATCACAATTGTCGACTTTCACAAACCGGTCAGCATCACTGATATTTTTAGTAATGATATAATTAGCCTGGTTTCTATAAGGAGTAATGCCTACTGTCAGATCCTCAAAAGGGATGTCCCTTCCCAATACCACCTTTATGTCAGGGAAGGTTACGTTGTCGTCAATTAAAACGGTCAATTTTGCTTCAGAAATATTATTATCAATAAATACTAAATCCTGAGCAAAAGATACATGATAAGATAGAATTGTTAAAAATAAATAAAAGCCTGTTTTCATTTTTAAGGTTTAAGATAAGGTGGTTAAGGATGGACGAGTAACTTAATAATATTAAAGTATATAAATCAACATTAATCAAAAAATTAAATAATTTTTCTAATTATTACTTTAAATTGTTTAAGCTTTGTCTATATTTTTTGAAATTCCATTGTTTTATAAATAAAATAATATCAAAAACGTAACCAAGTGATGCTATTTCCTTATTATATTCAGAGCCTGAGGTGTGAAATGATGTAAGCAGTACAATTATCGAAATAAATAAATTAAACAAATACTAAATGGTCAGAAGTATGAAATTTTTAAAAATAATGAGTTTTGCAAGTTTGGTCGCCTTTTCTGTTTCCTGTGGGGAGGGCAATGAAAACAATGAAAAAAATAATGAAAAGATTGATACCGTGGTAGAAATGGAAACGATAACAGAATATTCAGAAGACAGTACTTCCAAAAAAGAATATCAGATTGATATAAATACAAAGATGAAACATGGAGTATATCAGGAATTTGATGAAACAGGTCTTGTGCATGAGTGCAATTATAAACAAAATAAAATGGATGGGACAGAGAAATTTTTCTATCCCGGGACAGACAAAGCAGAAAGTGAGTTTATATACAAAGAAGGGCTCTTAGACGGACCTTTTAACTATTATTTTGAAACCGGAAAGGTAAAGCAAAAAGGCGTTTATACAAAAGACAAAGTAGAAGGCAAGTTAATGACCTATTATGAGGACGGAACACTCAAGGAAGAGGTTATGCATATTGAGGGCGTTACACAGGGGCCTTTTAAAGAATATAATGAAAACGGTACATTAAAGGCAGAGGGGGCTTTTACTAGCAAAGGAGATACAGAGGACCTTGAGCATGGTCTTTTGAAAATGTATGATGAAAAGGGGAGTTTGAATAAAAAAATGGTTTGTAAAGAAGGTCAGTGTTGTACTACCTGGACTCTTGAGGACGGTGATGTTTCTCCGAGCAGTAAACTATGTGAAGCTATTATAAGTGGAATGAGTGAAGAAAGTACAGAAGAAGCGGCGAAATAAAAAAATATTTATTGATATTAAATACCCTTGATTAATTTAAATTAATCAAGGGTATTTTTTATCCTGTAACTTTTGTAAACAACTTAAGTAGCTTTATTTCCAAAGATTTTTTCTTTTAGCTTATACAAAGCACGCCAAAAGTAAATATTTCCTTTAACCAGTACATAAAACCCAAAGGCAAAAGGGCGGAGGGCATGAAAGAAAATACTTTTTCTCAGCGATATTTCAGGGACAGAATGATTGAAAAGCCCATAGTAAAGCATGGTTTGGTATTCGAGGATTACCTGACCATTTTTTTGATGTTGTTGAAAAAGATCAACTAAAGATTTTGTTGATTTTTCATCTACTTTAAAATTACGGGCCATCTGAATTGTCGAAAAAAATTGTTGCAGTTCATTCAGTGTAAAGGATTTTTGACTTTGAAAGACCTGTTGTTGATACCCGTTTTTGTAAAAGCTTTTTAATTCGGCCCCCGCGGGAATCGTTTTTACAATAGTATTGAAATTGTTTTCATCCATAAAATCCTGAAAATCTTTGGAGAAAGAGTTTAAAGTTTTGAGGAATTGGTTTTGAAGGAGGATTACATAGCTGTTTAATCTGAGTACTCTTTCGAATTCGTTGCTCATTTTACTGGTATTAAACTCAGTAAAAGTATCATCAATACAGATACAGTCTATGGAATCATCGTCGATATTAATAACTTCAGGTATAGAATTGAGGCAAATAAAATTAGGCGATTTTTGAAATTTTATTTTCAGGAACTCATTATAAGCAGGATCTGAAGTTAAAGAACAAATAAGATGAACATGTTTGCTCATCAGTTTACTGAGTTGTGCATTGTGCGTGTGAACATCAATGATGACATACTTTTTTCCCAATTTCAGTTCTTTTTTCAGGAAGTCTGAAACGGAAGAGGGATACTGTAAAGACAGATTGAAAAGATTGTCATAAAAATGTTGATCGGTCATGTTTAGGCTTTCTCAGAAATATTTTGTGATGTTTGAATAAGAGGTGATTTTCGCCTTCCGAGTATTCTCCAGGCCTTAAAGATAACATCAAAGTCAGAACTACCAGCATAATCTTTAGCGTAAAATAAATTTATTCTGTGAATAGTTTGAGGTTCTGTAGGTTTTATTTTTAAGGTGTCTATAGAATTAAGTACAGCAAGGGGAAGAATTGGGAGATTATTATTAAGATGTAAGGGAAAATACCCTACCCAGGTTTTTTTGTTAAAAAAGACAGAAAAAATATTCAATAGAAAACCGGTTTTTTCTTTGATGAAGAAAACCAGGAAAGGAAAAAGGAATAAAAAAAGCAAACTAAAGCCCAGGTCAATGATACGTTTGTTTCGTTTTTGAATTGAAGTGGCAATATTAAAGCTAATATCAATAGCATATAATTCACCTGTTGAGTTTTTGGATTTAGAGCCAATAATATAGACACTATCTTTGGGGACTATTTTGTAATTAATTTCAGGACCTAGTTTTGTCATCCAGTGAATTATTTGCTCAAAACTAATGTCTTTGCCACAAAAGATAATTTCTGAAATTTTGTAAGCATAAGTCAGGCTTTCAAGATCTCTTATCTGTCCGAGGCTTTCGTTGATATTAAATTTTTTATGAGGACTGACGGTACCTATAAAATTGAGACTGACATGCGCCTGATACAATAATCCAAGCACTCTTTGACTTTCATTGGGTTCTCCTACGATGACAACATTTCTTTGTCTGGGTTTGCTCCAGAAAATAGTATTATTCTGAAATAAACTAATAATACTTCTGGTAGAATAAGTAGCAATCATAGCCCACAGAGTACCAAAAAGAATCAGCATTCTTGAAGAGCGTAATTCGAGGGGGAAGAAAGCATACAAAGAAGTGATAGCAACCGTGCCAAGGAGAATGCCGGTGAAAACATGCTTGGAACGGGCGTGTTTATCATAGCCCCCTCTTAAAAAGATCGCAATAATCCACATTGATATATAAAAGGGGAAGCTGAAATAAATTAATGCAGGATTATTATCGTAATAGAAAGGATCCTGAAATCGAACTTGTTCCCAGCTGTCTTTGATAGCTATCATGCCTGCAAACATAATAGAAGCATCACAAATGAACAGAAAGATCTTTTTGGAAAAACCAGAAAAAAGCGTGAGCGAAGCCCTGAAATAAATAGCAAGTCTAAGCATGAGGATAAATAACCCTGCTTTTGAGCCTTGAAAATGTTTTTGAGCAAAAATTATCATTGCTTCATAGAAGGTTCTTACATAATTTAGTGAACCTTTTTTAGTGCTTTCACCCTTGTAGTGAATAATAGTGGTTTCCGGGAAGTAATAATTTTTATACCCTGCTTTTTTGATACGATAGGACAGGTCAATATCTTCACCGTACATAAAAAAATCTTCGTCCCAATACCCTGTCTTAGTAAGAACTTTTTTAGGGACAAGCATAAAAGCCCCGGACAAGACATCCACTTCATGCGTAACATTTTCGTCAAGGTATCCCAAATGATACTGGTTAAATTTTCTGGATTTCGGGAAGATTTTAGAGAGGCCGAAAGTTTTGTAAAAAGCAACAAGAGGGGAGGGGAATCCACGTTTTGATTCAGGGAGGAAATTGCCTGCCCCATCAATCATTTTTACCCCCACGCCACCGGCTTCGGGATGCGATTCAATAAAAGGTATGATTTTCAGGAAAGTATCCTCTCTGACAACCGTATCAGGGTTGAGGAAGAGTAAATAATCACCTGTTGAGATTTCAATTCCCTGATTATTAGCCGTAGCAAAGCCCGTATTTTTAGTATTAGCAATTATTTTAACATCGCTGAATTTCTCATGAAGCATTTCCACCGTTTCATCTCTTGAGTTATTGTCTATTACAATTACCTCAGTAGCTACATGTTCTGCTGCTTTGCGAACAGAAAGTAATGTTTGTTCTAAAAAATACGGAACTTTGTAGCTTACTATAATAACCGATAGCTTCATTCTGTAAAGGCTGCTTTGGAATTCAATAGAGAAGAAAGGGGTGTTTAAAGAAAAATTAATACCCAAATGTAGCAAAGATAAACCGTTTTGTTTAATCTGAAGAGCAAATTTGCTCAAGCAAATTTAAGTAGAAGTTTTCCTTTTGTGTCATCAGGTCTTTCTCTTCAGGTAATTTGTCTTTGAATCCAAGAAGGTGTAAGAGTCCATGAACCATAACCCTGTGTAATTCAAGAAGCGGGTTTACATCAAATATTTTGGCATTTTCTTTTGTTCTGTCAACACTAATAAAGATATCACCCTCAATATTGTCATTATCATACTGAAAGGTAATGACATCAGTATATGTATCGTGGTTGAGGTGATCCTGATTTATTTTGAGAAGGTAATCATCAGAACAGAAAATATAATTTAAAGAACTGATTGATTTTCCTTCCTGATCAATAACCATTAGAAGCCATTTCTGAATTAAAGGAATATCCGGCAATAAAAAAGATATGCCTTCACAGTGGAAGGCAAAGTTTTGTGATTGCATAAAAAGGTATAATTAAAAAATATCATTTATGAATTAAAAAGAAATCAAAACACAAAAGGTTAAAATTTTTAATTATTGTAAAGAGAATTCTAAAGTAACAAGACGTCCGTTATCTCCAAATGTAACAGAATCGGATAACTGCCTCATCAGAAAAACCCCTCTGCCACCGGGCGTAAGAATATTTTCAGGGGCGGTAGGGTCCGGTAAATTATCAGGATCGAATCCTGCCCCCTCATCCTGAACGGTAAAAAGTATTTTTTTGGGAGAGCAATCAGTAGAAACAAAAACCTTTTTTTCGATTTTTGCACTGTTCCCATGAATAATAGCGTTGCTTACAGCCTCAGTAAGCGTAATAAGCATGTTGCCATATAACTCCTGATTTATTTCATACTTTTTTACAACCTGAGAGATATAAGGCTCGACTTCTGCGATATTTTTGGGGTGAGAATAGAGTGTCAGATTAAATACAAGTAGTGTCATTATAAGATTGTGATTTGTGGTTTTAAAAAGAATTAACACTCAAACAAACAAGGAATCAAAAATAGAGCTTTGTTTGTAAGCACAAAAATAAATTTTGAAGAAACAGATACTTCAAAATTTAAGTATTAATTCAATGCCCTAAAATAAGTTTCTACGAGATTTTTATAATAAGGTTTCAATGAAGGAGAAACAGTTTTAAACATTTCAACCTGGCTTCTCCTTTTTTTGAGATATTCTTCGAGTGCAGGGGGCATTTTGGGGACATATTTATCAGGTTTTTCTGCTTCTCTTTTATTATCCAGCTCTCTTTCTCTTTCAGCATTTTCAGCCTGCAGGAGCCGGGTTAAAATATCTTTTTGTCTTTTATTCATGTCATTAGGGAGACGCTTATTTACAAGGTCTGTTTCAATTTTGTCCATTTTGTCAATAAGGTCCTGAATTTCTTTGCCTCCCCCTTTACCATTTTCTTTCTTTTTGTTTTTAGCATCCTGCAAAGCTTTTCTTATAGCCGCCTGTTTTGCTGCCATCTGAGCAAATTGTTTACCTCCGGGCATTTTTCCTTTTTTCATTTGTTCTTTCATCTGCTGCAGTTGTTTATTGAGTTGTTCCTGCAGCTGCCGCAATCCACCCATTCCGGGTTTTTTCCCATCTTTACCCATTCCTTTTCCATTACCGGGTTTTTTTCCACCTGGTTTTTCACACATTTGCTGACCTGGCATTTGCTGAGCCATTTGTTGTTGCATCTGATCCATCGCTTCATTAAGCATCAGTGCCAGGTCATTGATACCCGTCATAGAATACTGTTGTTGAACTACGGCAGAACGTTTTTGCCTTTCTTCAAGGGTTTTTACACTTTTTTTAAGCGTCTTTTTAACTTCAGTAACTTTTTCTGTGATAAAGGCCTCTATTTGATAAACACGTTTACTAAGAGCATGTAAACTATCTTCGATATGTCTGAAGTCATCTTTAAGTTTATCCTGTTCCTGTACAAGTTTAACATAAGTAGGTGTATTAGCAATAGTAATATTCACATCATCAATTAAATCCTCTTGATCAAAAGACATATTCACAAGATTTTCAAGTAATTGCCTCATGCTTTTAATGTCTTTTTCCATCTGCTGCATTTGATTCATCTGCATCATTTCCTGCATGGATTTGGACATTTCTTTCATTTTCTGAGCAGCATTTTTTTGGGATTTTGAGGCTTTTGAGTTCTTTTTTTTCTGTAATTGCTGACTACTGTTCTGCAAGTTTTCCTGAGCATCCTGTTGTTGTTGTTGCATTTCCTCACTTTCCATATCCATGGGATTTTCCAGGTCCTCGTTTTTTTTCTTTGCGTCCTCAATTTTTTTCATTATCTCCTCAAACTTTTTGTTAATCTCCTCCTGTTCTTTTTCAATTTGCTCCTGAGTCATTTTTTTATCATCCTTCTCCCCGGCATTGTCCTTGTCGTCCTTATTATCCTTGTTGTCTTTGTTGTCTTTATTGTCTTTATTGTCTTTATTGTCTTTATTATCTTCTTTGGCTTTATCCTCTGTTTTTTTACTCAGTTCCTCTTGTTTTTTTGCCAAAGAATCCAATTCCTGAACAGCATCCTCCATTTGTTTTTCAACTTCCATTTTTTTAAAAAGCTCAAGCATTCTATCGAGTTCCTTTTCCATTTCCTCCTCACTGAGTTTTATTTCGTCAAGTTGTTCCTTGAGTTTTTCCTGATCCATTTCATTGAGCATATCTTCCATCTCTTTGAATAAATCTTTCATTTCATCATTCATTAACTCATCAAAGAGTTTCTGCAGCATTTCTTGTTTTTTGGCAACTTCTTCATTTACTTGTTGATATTCTTCTTGTTTTTTGATGTTTTCTTTGAAATTGTTCTGAGCCTTTTCAATTTCGTCCTGAATAGCTTCACGTTCCTTGATAAGTTTTTCAAGTTCTCTTCTGTCCTGCCAGTTCATTTCTTTTTTCTGAAGGATTCTATTTTGAACATTTTTGACATCCTCACCCAGTTTTTTCATTTTTTTAATAGCATCTTCCAGATCTGTTTTTATTTCAGAATTATTAGATTCTTCTTGTTCTTTGAGTTCTTCAACACTAGGTATTTCAAAATACATCAGAGGTGTTTGGGCAGATTTGCTGCCGTTGACGCCGTCATTGTCAAAAACCTGAAAGAAGTAGCTTAGTTTATCACCCGGTTTTAAATCTAGTGACCTTACATTAAGAATGTAATCGTAAGTAGTCTGTTTTCCCTTATTAATGGTCATTGCAGTCTTATCTTCCTTTATAAGCTGTTCGTTTCTTTCAACCTTATAGTTGAAATACAGAGATCTCAGGCCATAATCATCAGAGGCTTCACCAGCAAAATAGACAATTTTGTCATTCAGACTATCTCTATGTGACTTGACATCAATAGAAGGGAACATATCAGGAATAAGAGTCAGAGAATACACAATTGAATCCCCCTCGGGAAGCTCTTTGTTAGAAATGAAGATTTTATACTGCCCTTCATTAATAGCTTTTTTGCTGATCGAGAAATTCTTTTCACTAACCTGAACGGTTTCTGAAGTATTGGATTCTTTGGGGAATTGAATATTTATTGTGTTTGTATTTATAGATTTAAAAAGCCAGCTGATGTTAGTTCCGGCAGGAACAACCAAATCGCCAATTCCGGTAATGAATTCATCTTTCCTACCGGTATAGGAAGGGTAATTCAGGTCTATGTCAAAATCACTGATCTGCGGTTTTTCCAATACATCGATATAGTAATAATCAGAAGTAATGTCATTGGCATAGAGGGTGAATTTTGTGTCTTTACGTAGTTCAACAAAAGTATAAACAAAAGTATTAGGGGACGTCTTTTCCAGTTTGTATTTATAATTGTCAAATTCAACAAAGACTTCGTTTGGTAATGAGGCACCTTCAATTTTTACAAAAAGATCATAGTTTTCATATTGCACAACTTTTCGTTCTGACTTATCAAGGATAAAGCTGAATAAGGCATCTTTTTTGAATACTTTGTTGTTGTTAATAATACGACTGGCACTATCTTCTATAATATTTGAAGAAAACAATAATAAAAACAATAGCAAAAGAGGAGGTAAAGCATACCGCAGGTGCTTTTTGTTTTCTTTCAGATTGATCGCCGCTGCGAAAGAGACAGGTTTTAATGTTTGGATTTTTTGATTAATACTTGCTTCAAGCAAATCCGTATCTGTAGCACTTGCCTGATCTTTTAGTTGGAGTACATTAAGTAATTTATCATTAACAGAACCAAAATGGTTCCCAATTATTATGGCGGCATGTTCATGAGAGATAATAGACCCCAGGCTGAAGTATTGCATTAATGGTTTGAAAACCAGTATTCCTAAAGTGGATAAACTCAGAATGATAAAGGAGTAATATAAAATCGTCCGGAGTTCTACGGAAGAAACAGTAGAATTGAAATAATAGTATTCAAGTAAAGAAAAGCCAATAAATGAGAGTAGTAAAAATCCAATACTGTACAAAGAACCTCTGATGAGATTATTCATATAGTATTTGCGTGTAAATTGATCTATTTTTTCAATCAGTGATTGATAATTACTCTTTTGCATGTTCATTTCTTCTTAGTCAAGTGATATTGTAATGATGCAGAAAACCTTACCTGATGAGGGATCATAAAAATATTGAAGTCAGGCGAAAAATTAATCTTCCTAAGATACTTTTTTTTAGACAAAAAAGATTGGTTATTTAGAAAACTTTAACTTTTTTAACAAGCTGAAACTTAGATAATCTAAAAACAGCCACCTAAAGATATTAGATGGCTGATGAAGTAATTTCGGTGTATTTTTATTTTAAAAGAATTATAACTCCCATCTTGATAAAATCAAAATTTTAGTTGTCAGAGAATTAATATTCATTAAAAAAGTTTATTCTTTTGGAGTAATTGAATTTTTAGCGATCATTTTTTTGATTGCTACTGATGTTAAAGATTTAGGACGTTCCAAAGGCATGCCTAAGGCCCTTGACCAAACTCCGGAAGCCAATACACCCAAAGCCCGCGAAACACCGAATAGCACCGTGTAATAGCTAAAGTCTTTTAATCCATAGTGCATTAGTAAGCATCCTGAATGAGCATCTACATTTGGCCAGGGGTTTTTTACTTTTCCTAAATCCTGAAGCAAAGGAGGTACAATGTCAAATAATTTCCATACAATTTTTACAATAGGGTCGTCTGAAATATAGTCTTCAGCAAAAACACGCTGTGCCATATACCTTGGGTCAGGTTGCCTTAAAACAGCATGACCATAACCGGGTATTACTTTACCTTCTGCAAGGGTTTTGTTGATGTAGTCGGTTATCTGATCGGAGGAAGGGGTGTCTGTACCCAAATCCTTAACCATGTTCAGGATCCATTTAACAACCTCCTGAGTTGCCAGGCCGTGAAGAGGACCTGCCAATGCATTCATTCCAGCAGATAGGGAATAATAGGGGTCACTTAAGGTAGAACCAACAAGGTGTGTGGTGTGGGCAGAAGCATT
Source organism: uncultured Aureispira sp. (assembly GCA_905480075.1). Classification (GTDB taxonomy): domain Bacteria; phylum Bacteroidota; class Bacteroidia; order Chitinophagales; family Saprospiraceae; genus Aureispira. Next base: position 12,328 of record CAJQOX010000115.1, read on the forward strand.
TCCTCCTTCGTGGTCTGCATGAATCGTCAGATACAATCTCATCAGACTCATGAAATCAGGGTTATCACTAACGCCAAGCATATGAGCAAAATTTGCTCCCCAATCTAATTCAGGATTTGGTTCTATGTGTTGATTGTCCTTAAATGTTCTGCGATATATATATGCGGCCACTCTTGGAAGACTGGCAATAAGATTCATAGTATCTTCGTAATAGGCATCCCAGTGATCTTTCTTGCTGATTCCCTCAGAATAACGTTTTGCAAAAACACTATCAGTTTGCATAGACAAAATAGCAGCACTGAATTGTGTCATAGGGTGTGTGTCAGAAGGGAGAGAATCCAACATTTTGAAGGTATGCTCGGGGACAGCAGCTCTTTTTTTCCACTCATCCGACAACCATTTAACCTCTCTTTCCGTAGGGATCTCGCTAACGAGCATCAACCAGAAAAGTCCTTCAGGTAAAGGTTCCTTACAGTTTTTTGCTTTAGGTAAGGCTTTTCTTAATTGTCTGATAGAATACCCTCTGAAGCGAATTCCCTCATAAGCGTCCAGTTCAGAAGTTTCCCATATCATGCTTTTCATGCCACGCATTCCACCAAACATCTGACGGATTAATATTTTGTCAATAACCATTTCTCCATGCTCATTGAGCATAGTTTTGTTTTCTTTATATAATGCTATTGCTTTTTCCTGAAACTTTTGTTTTAAAATATCCATTTATTTAATTGTTTTTTTTCTGTATTTTTAAACTTGAAATTTAAAATTTTGAAGCTGGGTCTTAGATCAAAAGAATTGACTCCAAAAGTGCTGAAACGACTGTAAAATTAACAAATTTTGTCAGAAATCCATATAAGAGAAGACTTACAATATATTATCTTTAATCTCTCCATCGTTTTTATTTTAATCAAAAGAATGATTATGAATAAATTGGAACTTTTGACGGGTACTTATTGATAGTAAATTAATCTGAATAAAGAAGGGAGATTATTTATTAAAAGCGCCCTCTCAATTCCACTCCAATAAGTTTTTTAAATATTTCCCGTAGCTGCTTTTTTTGTATTTCTCAGCAGATTCCTGAAGTTTTTCTTTAGTTATATATCCTTCTTCATAGGCAACTTCTTCAATACACCCTACTTTAAGCCCCTGACGTTCTTCTATTACCTCAATAAAGTTGCCCGCCTGCATCAGTGATTTATGTGTACCTGTATCTAGCCACGCCACGCCACGCCCAAGTGGAATCACCTTTAATTTTCCTTGGTTTAAATAGTACTTGTTTACATCTGTTATTTCGTATTCTCCCCTAGGACTGGGTTTAAGGTTTTTTGCAACTTCTACTACAGAGTTGTCATAAAAATACAAGCCGGGAATTGCATAATTAGATTTAGGGTTTTCAGGTTTTTCTTCAATAGAAAAGGCTACGTTGTCATCGTCAAACGCAACTACTCCATAACGTTCAGGATCTGCTACCTGATAAGCAAAAACCAAACCTCCCTGAGGTGAAATTGTCTGTTTTAGTAATTGATTGAGGTTACTTCCATAAAATATATTGTCTCCCAGAATTAAAGCGACGTCATCATCGCCAATGAATTCTTCCCCAAGTACAAATGCCTGTGCAAGTCCGTTTGGAATTTTCTGTTCTTTGTATTGAATGTTACACCCTACCTGTGAACCGTCTCCAAGTAGTTTTTTGAAGTTAGGTAGGTCGTGGGGAGTAGAAATAATTAAAATGTCCCGAATTCCTGCCCGCATGATCGTTGATAAGGGATAATATATCATCGGTTTGTCATGTATTGGCATTAATTGCTTGCTAACGGCAATTGTCAATGGATGTAGCCTTGTGCCGGATCCGCCGGCCAGAATAATTCCTTTCATAATTTGATGTAGTAATTAAATATAATAATAGATACTATATAAATAATATTAATAGGATTTGGTTTTTCTTGCAGAAATATAATTAATTATAAAAATATTCTGTTTCACTTATTGTATGAAGAGTTTATTATTAGTTTTTTATTGTTCACAAACTTAAAAAAAAATTAAACTACTTAACAAAAGAAATTGGAATATTATACTAAATCAATTTTTTTTAGGTTGTTTTGAGGGTTTTCAACATATTTACAATTCAATATCTGCATATTTACAATAAATAATATGTATTTTGTGTAACGATACTAATAATAACCCCGGTTGATCTTTGTTTTTTATTTTTTATTGATGATGAATATATGTAAATGAATTTTTTCAATCATTTGTCTAATTCTTTTACAGGGTTTATTCCTTTTAGAAAATCAAAATTTAACTATTATATGAAAAAAGCTCATCTAATTCTGCTTCTGTGTTTTTTCTTCACAGGTTTAACTTTTGCACAAAACACACTCCCCTGGAAAAAACGAGTTAAAATTGCTCAGAACTTTGAAAAAACCGGTGATTTTTATCAGGCTGCTGTTTTTTATGAAGGGGTTTATTCTGAAAAGAATGATAAGGTTGAATATATTTATAAAGCCGGTAACTGTTACTATCTTTTGCGTGATTATGCCAATACAGTAAAGTGTCTGGAAGTAGTCAAAGATGAAAATGAAAAGTATGACAAACCCGGGTTTAAGTATGCTATGGGACTAAAGCAATCCGGGGAGTCAGAAAAAGCTAAAAAAGAATTTGAACGTTTTATCAAAGCTTACTCTTCAGATAAGAAGGATTATGCTTCTGTTAAAGCGACCTGTGAGAATGAAATAAAAGGTTGTGATTTTGCTCTGAAAAAAGAAGAGTATACTAATCCCTCCATCTCAATCAATCAGCTGGATGCAAAAATAAATACAAATAAAACTGAATTTGCTCCCCTCGCCAGAAATAATGATATTCTTTATTTTTCTTCTACTATTGATAATGAAGCTAAAATATTTTCCTCCAAAAAAATGGGTGCTAACTGGTCAAGGCCTAAAGTTCTTCCTTTTTTAGATGGAAAACCGGAAAAAGCCCATTATGGAAACCTGACCTTTACGGAAGATGGAAAACGGTTGTATTTTACTCAATGTGAATTGCCGGGAGGAGAACCCTTTTGTAGTATTTATTCTATGACCGAATTAAGTTCTGATGAATGGTCTGACCCGGTAAGACTTCCTGATTATATAAATGAAGAAGGGGCTAATACTACCCACCCTAATGTTATGGAAGTTGATGGCAAAGAAATTCTCTATTTTGTGTCGAACAGAGAAGGGGGAAAAGGTGGTCTTGACATTTGGTTCACTACCCGCACAACAGGTTCTCAATCCAATAATTACACTTTGCCTAAAAACCTTGGAAGGAATATCAATACTCCAGGGGATGAGGTGACTCCTTTCTTTGATAAATCCAGCGGTATTCTTTATTTTAGTTCTGATGGATGGATAAGTGCCGGAGGCTTTGATGTTTTTAAGTCTGCCGGTGAAAGACTTTCCTGGGAAGTAGCTCAGAATTTAGGTTTTCCCACTAACTCTTATGCCGATGATCTTTATTATTCAATAAATGAATCTCATGGTGGAGGGTATTTTGTTTCTAACCGATTACTTGCACCCAGGAAGGTTGCTACTACCGATGATGATATCTTTTCTTTCGGTCAGACAAATATTGTAGTTTCTGTAAGTGGTGTCATCACAGATGCTGACAGTCCTTCCGGTGGTCCTCTCACAGATGTGGATATTAAACTTTACAGTGATGGTGAATTGGTAGAAGAAAAGATGTTTTCTATTGCGGAATATCGTTTTAAACTGGGAGCTAATAAAAAATATTCAATTGAAATTTCTAAAGCTGGTTTTAATTCAGAAAGCTTCGATATTAATACTGCTGACTTTTCTGAATCGGAAGATGTAATTAAAAATATTGCTCTGAATATTCCGGAAGAAGAAGTAGCAGTCGTTGAAGAAGAGGAAGAGGTAGTAGTTGAAGAAGAGGAAGAAGTAGTCGTTGAAGAAGAGGAAGAAGTCGTCGTTGAAGAAGAGGAAGAAGTCGTCGTCGAAGAAGAGGAAGAAGTAGTAGTTGAAGAAGAGGAAGAAGTCGTCGTCGAAGAAGAGGAAGA
>CAJQOX010000116.1 GCA_905480075.1 uncultured Aureispira sp.
AAAAAATGAAATCCAATGGAACAACATTTCTGATTTAATAGTGTTATGATTATATTGCACTTTCTAATCAATATTGTCATGCTTCAAGAATTATCCTCACATAAAAATGCGCTGAAAGAAGAATACTTCAATGCAGCCTCACATGCAATAGCAGCTGTAGCTTCCTTTGTAGGTTTTGTTTTTTTGATTGTATATGCCGGAACAGATAATAAGGCATGGTCCCTTTTTTCTTCTCTTATTTACGGCATCAGCCTGCTTTCTGTCTATGTTTCTTCCACTCTCTACCATACAGTCAGAGAAGTCAGACTCAAAAGAACCCTCCGCAAAGTAGATCATGCTTGTATTTATTTGTTGATTGCAGGCACCTATACCCCCCTGTTACTGATGGAAATCGGAGGATCAGCCGGATGGACTTTATTTGGAATTCAATGGACACTGGCATTTTTTGGTATTATCATGAAGGTCTTTTATTTCGACGAGTTCAAAAAATTCTCCCTCTTACTATATGCCGTTATGGGCTGGATTGCCATATTCAAATTACATGATTTATATCTGGCAGTGCCTTCGGTGGCCTTTATCCTTATTCTTTTGGGGGGTATTGTATATACGCTGGGTATTATCTTTTTTGTGTTGGACGGAAAATTACCCTATGCGCATTTTATTTGGCATTTGTTTGTAATTGTGGGCAGTCTGATGCATTATCTGGCTATTTTTCTTTATGTGATTTAATTTGTTTCAATAAAAAACCCCATGTAACAAGAGTATCACATGGAGTTAAATAATTGTATATAAGGGGCATTTATTTTTTTATTATTTTTTTTATCATGGTATTGTTCCCATTATTATAATGCATCCAATAACTGCCGGGTATCATTATTCTGTCAAGGTTCAGGAGGAGTTTATTACTTCCTTTTTTTAAAGCAAATGAATTATTATAGATGGGTTGTCCCAGCGTATTGTAAATGTCAATTGTGACTATTTCATTTATTCTGGAATCTGTTAATACTATAATTTCACTCTCAAAAGGGTTGGGCTGAACATTCAAAACATTATATATACCTTGGAATTCCAAAACTTTTGTTTCTGAATAATCAATATGCCCGCTGATTTCTTCCATGGAAAGTCTGTAGTAATTTAAACCTGCAAAAGGCTGCTTGTCCGTAAACTGATATTCAACTGTTTTATTTAGACCGCCCTCAGGATAAACTCTGCCGATTTTTTCAAAAATTATTCCATCATTGCTGCGTTCAATATCAAAATGATTCATATTTTCTTCTCTTTCAGTAGTCCATTGAAGCAGACTTTGTCTTTTTTCTTGTTTTTTGACTGTGAAACTTGTAAGGCTTACATCAAGTGAAGAATTCCTTGATACCCTAACGGCAACGGAACCTCCTGAAAACCCGTTAATATCATTTATCTGAACATAATTGATTCCTGAATTCGTTGAAAGTCCCTCAATTGCGTCTTCAGTAAGGTCAATAGTTCCGTTTAATCCTCCCGGAGTAATTGCAGTAGCCGGGTTATATACAGTATTGTTTGTTTTAAACCATTCTACAGCATCTACGGCAATACCGTATGGAGCATTATTGTGGTTTGCCATCCAATTATTTGCTGCTGTATTGATCGCTGTAAGTTCTGAAGGGTGAAAATAAAATCTTATTTTAACCGGATCGGTAATACTCCCTGTAGTACTCACATTCCAGTATCTGCCAAGTGCAAAACAGGCTTCCTGATTAGAAATATCTTCTGCTTTAAATATTCCCGTACTGAAATTGGAAGGATTGGCCGGGTCAATATTTACTGTAATATTTACGGTTGCATTAAAACTGTTATTTCCAAGGTTGTCAGGGTCGTGCGCAATAGCAAATAAGATGTTTTCAGGAGCAGCATTATTATAATAATAGGTCCATTCAGTACCTCCTTCATTAACTACACAGTTGGCATCTGAACTAATATTTGTACCGTAGGGCGTATAATAAGGTTCCGATACAGTCGCTGTTACTGCCGTCCTGTTGCTCCCGCAATTTCCGTAAAATAATTCCACCCTGCCGTTAGGTGAACTGTTTTCTGTAAATAAATACTGTGCTGCTGTATTTTGAAGATTAAATTGCATGCCCAAACTTTTTAATGTGACAGGCTTTCCATATATATTGGTTACATAGTTATTGGCACCGTAAGAGTTGACTGCATTTGTTGAACGCACTCCCAATACCCCTATAATATCTCCTTTACTTATCGATAAATTACAGGTTACTATGTTGTTGCCCGGTATATTTACAGAACGGAATAAGGAGGTTAGGGCAGTAGCAGGAATACTTGGACTATTGGATGGAGGGGGCGAATTTAATTTTACTATCTCTACCGATTGATTCCCGGTTGATGCGTCAGTTGGCACCCTAACTCCGGAAATATTGAAGTCGCAGGGAGCAGTAAACCAATAACCTCTAGTGGCATTGGAATAGGTTGAATTATGAGATGCAATTCCTACCTGCTGACCCCCGAATTCTTCCACCCAATAGGTCTGATTTGTGTTGACTGTACAATTATAATTATTACCGGTGTTTACAGGGCTTCCACCACTTGCCGATGTATACCAATTCAGTAATGAACTGCCTGTTGTTCCAGCTGCACTTAGTGTTGATATGCTTCCTGAACAAGCTACAACGTCGGTGGTAACAGGGTTTGATGGATAATTACTGACATGTATTGTTACTTCTTTCCGTAGACTAACACAACTGTTTGCATCGGATTCTTCAACCCAATAACTTACACTTGTTGAGGGACTTTCGGTATAATTACTACCGGTCTGTACAATACTGCCTCCTGTTGCTGCATCATACCAGTTCAATGTACCACCATCTATCAACTCTGCTGTTATTGTACTACTTTCACCCTCGCAAATATGACTATCATCAGCTTCGGGGTATTCGTTTCTTATCGTTGAACAGGGGTCTTCCAAAACACTAACATCATCAATCAGCAGATCATTTAAATAATCATCAGACAATCCACTGCTTTCACCTCTGAACCTGAGACGAACTAAATTGCTATTGTAGGTATAGCTGCTTAAAGGGTATCTGTAAATCGTCCAGCCTCCGTTATTTTCCTGTAGGGTGCTTATAATTATCCAGCTACTGCCATTCCATGCTTCAGTATAAAGATAATTTAATGTTCCTGAATTATTATTGACACTGAAAAAGTAAAACTCCAGGTACGGTTCTGCCAATGTTGAGATATCAATATCACCCAGTTGTAAAATTGTAGCTGCATCAGAACCTGAATAATCAATACAAGCAAAATTACCACCGTTTGAACTGTGGTCTGTTGCTGTTGCAGCATCCCAACCAGGAGTCCCGGGAAATTCCCAGCCGCTGCCGGTTCCACTTTTTGACCAGCATACAGGTGTTGTTATTCCATCAAAATTTTCAGTGTAGGGTGCATTAATAATACCCGGACAAGCAACAGGGCAGCTTATGTTCAGGGTACCGCTACTTGCTGAAGTATTCTCATCGTCTAACATAAAGTAATAGGTTACTCCTGCTGTCATTGTAATGTCATGATTGGCAGTGGTGTAGATGTCGTCAACATATGTCCAACCCGATGAACTGCAGCTTCCTGTTTTATAAAATAAATCTATATAATATTCATTATTTGTAATTGAAATGCTATGTATTCCACTCTGAACCGGTATGAAAGAAAATATCTGTTCTGTTCCGGGGGTTCCATAAGGTCCATTTGACCAGGCTCCGGAACCGCTGACCAAAGTAAAGTTTGATACAGCGCCACAGGAAATATTGCTGATACTGTTACACGGATTGATAGATGTAGAAAGACTGTTCAGAGTTGCTGTAAGGGTCATACAAGTGCTTTGTCCAGAACAATAATATTTGTCTATAAGAATTCTGAGAGTACCGCTGAAGGTTGCAGTCCACGTAATTTCTGATTGTAATCCACAATAGTCATCATTATATCCTACAGAGGTTCCTGTAGAGGCGTTGTATAAGGTCATCTGAGTATCGAAATCAGTATCACCACAGGTGCTGAAAGTATAATTATATCCTGTAACAACATTAAGAGAATTGTATTCTCCGCCATATATACATGTTGTGCTGACACTTTGCCCTGCTGTGGTCAGGTTCCAGCTAAGAAAGGAGGTGTTGTCATCTGAACATTGACCCAATAAGTTTAAAGGTAAAGTTCCTGCAATAAATACAATAACTATAAAAATGTAATTTTTATTTTTCATTTTTCAGGTTTTTAATAGTAAACCAGGCCTGATCGTATTCATTAAGGGGTGAATTTTACTATGGTTTATTATTTTTTATTAATAATGTTAGCTAATACCAAACCATTATTAAGTAACTGAAAAACAGACAATTAAAAACTAAACAGCGCTTTCTTTTTCTCTTTTTTGAATTTTTTCCAAACATTGGATTACTTATAATATATATTTATAAATATCTTTTAATGTTTAATCTGTAAGCAGTTATATTTTAAGAGAGTATGTGTCTTTAGACTTTACAGACAACAATTCCTTTTGATTTGTCGGTCATTAATCTATTGTTATTTATAGAATAACAGATTTAATCAGACTCTTTTTGCTCAGACATGAAGGAAGTGTAATATTAAAATTACTTAAACTATTGTAGGCTGATATTAAGCAATAGGTTGACTATAAAAATTAATGCCCCTTTTATATTTTGCTCTTCTTTTTTGTCAGGTCTATCCGCTGTTTTATTCTTAGCCATATGATAGCATTCTCCCTGTAACTGTTCGGAATATTAGACGTGATCAGCTGATGATCATAGGTCAATGATAGAGATAGGTTTTTATGCAATTTGAAAATCAGGCCCAAAAGCAACCTGTTTTGGTCAAAAACATTATATACTATATTGTTTCCGGCATTGAAAAACACTTCGTCCCCCAAAGAAAGGAGGAGTGCACTGTCATTTTTCTTTGGAGCGAAATGGAATAATTTGATATTCAGCACAAATAGGAAACGAAACCTGAAATTGAATGTATAACTGTCCTGCAATATATTGTTTACTATTGTTTTGAAAAATCTTTCCTCCACCCTTATCCGGTTTACCATTCCGACAATTCCGTATTTATGCTTGTGCCTGAACTCCTGAAAAGGCCGGAATTCCACCTTGGATAATGCATCATTTTTGTATATCCCCAAATGTGTGAAGCCCTGATAAAATCTGATGTTCTTATTCAATTGATAGGTAATTCCGGTAAATATAACATGTTGATGAGGATGTGTGAAGCCTTGCTTTGACCTTATACCGAAATTGCTGAACAAAGTCCATTTTTTGGCAAATTTTATATCTATAAAATATTGAAACCATTGTTGATCAGAATAGCTTATGTTTTTTTGTTGTCCTCTGATATCCTGATTCAGAAAGGAAAAAATGATAAAAATCAGAAATAGCTTTTTTGTCATGTCAGGGAGTTCGGACGCTTGTACAGTAGACGGTTCTGTCAGTACGAATATAATGGATTGATAATTATTATCATTATCTTTTCAGGTATAAATTATCCTTTCTTTAAACAGGGGGTATTTTTTTGGTTTTTACTGATTAAAATTTATATAAAAAATCTGTGTGAATCTGTTGAATCTGTGTTCATCAGTGGCGGAAAACACCCGCAATAGTTTTTGCCACAGATTTCATGGATGCGACGGGTTTTTACGAATAAAAATTTATTTAAAAGCAGGTATTTACTTTTTTACAATTTTTCTGAAAATACTGCTGAACTCTGTTTTGAGGCATAAAAGATAGGTTCCCGGGCTCAGATTTGTTACTTTAATCTTCTCTCTGTTTTTTCCAGTATTCAATTTTAAAACTTTCTGATAAACCACCTGCCCGATCATATTCAATATTTTTATGCTCCCTTTTTCTTCTTCTTCACAATCAGCATCAATACTTATTTCAGAATCAAAGGGATTCGGATAAATATTTAAGCTGCTGACATCCTGTTTAAATTCCAGGACCCTTGTTTCTGAATAAGTTCCCGTTCCGTCTTTCTCCACAATCAACAATCTGTAATAATTCAGACCATCAAAAGGGTAATTGTCTGTGAACAGATAAGAGTTATTGTTATTTGTATACTCCGTTGCTTTTATATCCCCAGCTTTTTCATAGATTATTCCATCTTTACTTCTTTCTATTTCAAAATGATTTAGATCTTCTCCATTTTCTGTGTACCACTCCAATATGCTTATATTTTCCTGTTTTCTTACATTAAAGTCAGTAAGTTCCACGTCTAAGATCAGGTTGCCCGACACCCTCACTGCAGCAGTTCCACCGGAAAAGCCTGTGATGCCATTCAACTGAACATAATTGATGCCCTTTACTGTGCTCAAACCATCAGCAGATGCTGCTGTAAGATCTTCGGTTCCTGTCAATCCCTGTGCAGAAAGCACGGTTGCCGGACTATAAGTGCTGCCAAGGGTCTTGAACCATTCAATGTCGCCAGTATTTAAAGAAGCAGGGGCATTATTATGATTGTTTTTCCAGGTAGCTGCTGCATTTAGTATTGCGGTCATTTCTGAAGGTTCATAATAAAACCGTATACTCACAGGATCAGAGATAGTTCCGGTGGTCTCTACGTTCCAGTATCTGCCCATTGCAAAAGTTGCTTCCTGATTTGCTATATCCTCCGCCCTGACTATTCCATCCGTAAAATCGGTTGAATCTGAGGGGTTATTGCTTACCGTTATCTCTACGGTAGTATCAAAGGAATTGTTTCCGAGATTATCGGGGTCATGTGCTATAGAGAACAGGACTTTTGCCGGGTCGTTGCTGTTGTAGTAATGATGCCAGTCTGTTCCGTTTTCATTGACAACACAATAATTATCTGCTATAGTGACCGAGTCTTTTTCTGCATATTCAGGTTCTGATACATTTACACTTACAGCGGTTCTGTTACTGCTGCAATTGCCGTAGTACAGTTCTACACGGCCAATAGACGAACTGTTTTCGGTAAACAGATTCTGTGCTGCGGTATTCATCAGATTGTTTTGCATACCCAATCGCTTCAACGTGATACTGTTTCCGTAAATTGTGGAATGAAAACTATTCAGGCCATAACTATTTACAGCATTTGATGACCTTACACCCAAAACGCCTATCTTATCGCCCTTCGTCACATTGATGTTGCAGGCAATGATGTTGTTGCCTGAAATGTTGGTGCTTCTGAACAGGGAAGTCATCGGACTATAGACCATTCCGGGTCCGAAAAGGGGAGGGGCCGCTGCTGTAAACCGCACTACCTCTACTGACTGATCGCCATTTGATGCATCGGCAGGAACCCTTATTCCGTTGATCACAAAATCGCAGGGTGCGGTAAACCAATAACCCCTGCTGTTGCCGGAATATACTGAATTGTGTGGACTGATACCTATCTGTTCCCCTCCGTATTCTTCTACCCATAAAGTACTGTCGGTGTCAGATACTATATTGAAATTATTTCCTGTGTGTAGCAGATTTCCCCCGCTTGCCGCATCATACCACCGCATTTCTGTCTCTGCAGATCCCGAACCTGCAACAGTCAGATTCGCAGTTGCCCCCTTACATATAACAGCATCTGTAGCCGTGGGCGCAGTCAGATAATTGCTTACATGAACGATTACTTCTTTTCGCTGACTGATACAGCCGAGCGAATCAAGCTCTTCCACCCAATAACTTTGAGTGCTAACCGGACTTTTAGTAATACTGTTTCCTGTGTTCATCAGATTGCCCCCGATCGCTGAATCGTACCAATACAATATCCCGTTATTGTTTGCAGATGCTGATAATACGGTGCTTTCTCCCTGGCAAATGTAACGGTCTTCCGAAATCGGAAAACTGTTGCTGAATGTCTCGCAGGGATTTGTCCCATTAAATGATGTGAAATTGCCTGCTGCCTGACTGATGTTGAATAACAGCAGTAGATATAGTGAAGCTTTTATTGACAAATATTTGCTCATTTGTCCTGGGTTTTGTTAGTAATTTTTGTTGGTTGAACTATATATTACTAATTTCACTCCATTTTATGTTTTTTACTTTTTTCGCTTGATAGTCAGTTCGTTGTGTTTTTAATGAAAGGTCGGCCTTTTCTATCTGATAGACTTTTCTAAAAAGGGGAAAAACGGGAGGAGTTAGGGAATACAGGAAGGTTTTGTGTTGAATTACTTCAAAACGGGTGTTACTATGAATCTTTAACAGGCATCTTAATATTTAATCATCGATTGATTAATTATTTAATTTTATAATTAACAAAATCGATTGAAAAAATTTATGGCAGTTTTGATTTAATGTATTCTTATGGAATTTTACGTTTTTTTAACAAAAAAAGAATTCATCATATTATCGGAAAATACCGCCTTTACAAGATAGGTTCCTGCAATCAGTTTACGGCTTTCAGGTAATTCAACAGCAGAACCGGATGAAATGTCCGTCTCTGTCTGAAAGATCAGTTGTCCATTCATATCAAAAACAAAGATCATCACGCTTGTTTGCTTGCAATTTTCAAAACGCAGCAGAATCACATCATTCGTCGGATTAGGCATCAGGTGCATCTCTGTCTGAGGCATCCCCGATAGATTCTCAACAGCAGTAAAACTTACATCTTCCACTGCAAAAGGGGAGAAGCTGCTTTGTGCCAGGCGGCTTTGTGTCCAGGTATTGATGCCGATGTTCAGGGCATTTGTATAAATCATCGAATGTTCCCAGTCTGTACTGTCATGATGCGAGATGGCAGAGTTGTTGCGGTCAAATCCCGCAGTTTCCTCATTCGAGTCCCACTGTACTGTCAGGTCCGCCACCGAACCGCCGGTAATTTCTTCACTGATATGCCAGGTACGGTTGACAATGTCCGTTGTGATTATTGTACCACCCGTGCCCCCTGTCCATACCCTGTCTTCCACATTTACCCTGAAATTATCTGTTGTACCGTTGTTGATCAGAGTCAAAGGATTATAACTGCTGTTCCCAATAGGAAAAACAAGGGGAGAACTCCCTGTCTCAGCCTGCAGATAGCCGCTGCTGTTGGTGATAATATAGTTGTTCTTATCGTAATTTATCAGCACCGCAGCCGGAGAAAGGATCAGGTTATAAATCCCGAGCTGCAGACTGCCGTTGTTTGTGAGGTCAAGGCTGTCAGTTATAGTCAGTTCGTTATTTATTTGCAGTTTATCTGAATTTACTGTCCTGAGTTTGCTGATGCTTAGCGGATT
>CAJQOX010000117.1 GCA_905480075.1 uncultured Aureispira sp.
CAGACTACTTTCATTATGGAATAATTTTTCTCATGTATGAAGACTAAACATTTTGTCAAAAAAACCAGAGTGGTTCTGAAGTCAGGTTGTGTTGCATGGATGTGAAATCCACATCCACCACCTACTCCAGATTAACAGGTGCAACCCGCTTAAAGATAGTATGCCGGGCAGCCTCCACATTTTTCTGAAAAACCGGCCAGTCTTTCTCAAAGAATTTATTGACAGCAGCTAATGCCAGCTTCGTTTCTTTTTTGGCTTTTTCTATGGCTATCCGGGCCATCTGATTGGGGGCGCCATCAGAAGACCTGATGTAATTCTTTGCCTGATAAAGGTAGGTGTTAAGTGTATTCTTCGGTTTGTGTATTCCTTTTTTAGGTTTCTGAGAAGGAAGAAAGATTTCCATAAGTTTTTTAATGCTGTCCTGAATTGCCATTGTTTGTTTTGCAATATCTTTTTTCACGCTGTCCGGAGCATTTGTCATCAGCCCCTTGACCAATTCAGCGGTTTTTTTGGCCTCTTTAAGTTGATTGAATGAGGCGGCAGCTTTTTCTATTACTTTATAATGTGAAGATAATGCCGCCCGGTTTGCGCTTATTTGTTCTTTGCTGATTTCTACTCTCGGATCCCATTTTATATCAATGTAAGTGGAATCTTTGAATTTTTTGTGTTCTACTACTATTTTATATTTGCCGGGAATCACCTTGGGTCCGTACGGAGGGTTGTCGGTAGGTTTCGGGTCGCTGTAGGAAGGGTGGCGGACCCCCACTTCGTTCATCGTCAAATAGATTTTGTAAAGCAGGGTGTCTGCTTTACTGTGATAATGACGGACCGTATCACCGGAATCATTATAAATAGTGATGTATAAATTTTGGGGGTCCCGATTTTTTTTCTTGTCATTGTCTTTTTTCCCTTCTTTCTTTTTCTCTTCATCCAATTCATCTTCCTTATTTTCATTATCCTCTGTCTTTTCGTCCTTTACCTTCTCCTCTTTTTTCTTTTCAGGAATAGTCCAGACATATAATTGAGGACCAAAGCCTTTGTTGCTTCCTTTGAATTCGCTGTCTGCAGTAAAGCGGATGCCTTCAGCAGAACGGTTGTTGAGAAAATATCCCGTCCGGGGTTGGAATATACAAAAAGTGTCTTTGAGTATTTCTCCCTTTGTTTTAGCCATCTTCCGCAGTGGTTCTATGTCATCGAGTATCCATGCAGCCCTTCCGAAAGTGCCGACGATCAAATCATGGTCACGGGGATGAATTTTGAGGTCTCTTGTAGACACGGAGGGAAAGTCATTATTCCATTTATTCCAGTTTTCGCCTTTGTCGATGCTGAAATACAATCCGTAATCTGTCCCGAGGAATAATAATTCAGGCACAACAAGGTCCTGAACGATAGAAAGTGCATGTCCCTGTACTTTATTTTTATCTGCGATTCTTATCCAATTTTCTCCATAATCAGCAGTATGAAAAACATAGGGCTTCCAATCATTGCGTCTGTAATTATTAACCACCACAAAGGCTTCGCCGGCATTTTTCGTGGACACTTCTATTTGGGGTATCCAGCTTCCTGCAGGGCAGCCGGGGAGTTTATCTGCCAGATTGCTCCATTTTTTACCGCCGTCCTTTGTCAGTTGCAGATTGCCGTCGTCGGTGCCCACCCAAATGACATTTTTGTCTGCAGGACTTGGAGCAATACAAAGAATGCTGTTGAAATTTTCGGCCTGAGTGACGTCCTTAGTCAATCCTCCGGTTTGAGCAGACTCCTTTATCTTGACGCTGTCGTTCTTGGTCAGGTCCGGAGAAATGATTTCCCAGTTCTGACCACAATCCATACTTCTGTGTACAAACTGAGAACCAAAATAGATACCTTTGTCCTGAAAGGGGTTTTGAGCAAGTGCCGCATTCCAGTTGAAACGCAATTCGAGGCCATCAGGATGCAGGGGTTTTACACTTTGATTACGTCCTGTTTCTCTGTCGAAATAGCCAATGTTTCCACCCTGCCACATCGCCCATCCATAGCGATTGTTATCTCTCTGGAGGATGACATCAAAACCATCACCAAACATTACCTCCTGCCAGTCTTCGTTGCGGATGCCTCCCCGTTTTAATACAGCACTTGGTCCCACCCAGGAACCATTGTCCTGCATGCCTCCCAATACATTATAAGGGAAATCCATATCGTAATTGATGTGATAAAATTGAGCCAGGGGCAGATTGTCCACAAATTCCCAGTTGAGGCCTCCGTCACGCGAGATATTCAAGCCGCCATCATTGCCATCAATGATATAATCGGGATTTTCGGGGTGAATCCAGAAAGCATGATGGTCCGGATGTACTCCTTTGCCATAGTCCAGGATCGTTTTGAAGGTTTTGCCACCATCCTCACTTTTGGAGACATAAGACCATAGATTCCAAACCCGGTTTTCATTTTTGGGATCTACATAAATATCCGCATAATAAAAGGGTCGGTTGCCAATATTTTTGTCGGCAATTTTCACCCATTTTTCGCCTCCGTCCGTCGATTTGTACAAGGCATTTTTTTTGGCCTCAACAAGTGCATAAATGATATTGGGTTTGGAGGGAGCAATAGCCAGGCCTATTCTTCCCAGGTCGCCTTTGGGCAAACCTTCCATCTCGGTGATTTCTTTCCAGTTCTCCCCTCCGTCATAAGAAATGTGTATGCCCGAACCCTTGCCGCCACTGTTAAAGACCCAGGGTTTTCTTCCAAATTCCCACATAGCTGCGATGATTTTATTGGGATTACTTGGGTCAACCACCAAATCTGCCACGCCTGTAGAGTCGTTGATATACAGTATTTTTTTCCAGGTCTTTCCCCCGTCAGTAGTCTTGAAAAGTCCGCGTTCTTCATTTGGGCCCCAGGCAGAACCGAGTGCGCCGGCATAAACGATATCCGGGTTGTGGGGATTAATAATAATACGATGGATCAGCCGCGTATTTTTTAGCCCCATCAATTTCCAGTTCTTTCCGCCATCGATACTTTTATAGATACCCTCGCCACTGTTATGCGAATTTCTTGGGTTGCCCTCTCCGGTGCCTACCCATATCTCACTCGGATTTTTCTGATTGATACAAACCGCACCTATAGATTGCAGTGCCTCCTTGTCGAAAATCGGTTCCCATGTCATTCCGCCACTGGTAGATTTCCAAACGCCCCCGGAAGCGGTTCCTATAAATATTTTTTGTGGATTGCTCAGGTCTACATCAATACTCGTTACCCGCCCGCTCATTCCGGCAGGACCTATGTTGCGTATCTTCATCCCTTTCAATTGTTCAACATTGGTTTTTTGACCAAAGAGAGAAAGGCAAAGTACAGTCAGGGCAGTGGTAATAATCAGCTTAATATTCATAATTATCAGTAATATTCAAATCAAAAAATCATTTAGAAATCTATTTATCAAAATCCGGAAACTCAATATATTGAAAAACACTTGGATTTATATACTAAGGGAAATGTTTTTGGAGCGCTATTCTTTCAATTCTGC
>CAJQOX010000118.1 GCA_905480075.1 uncultured Aureispira sp.
CTGTTTGATACATCCATGCCCACCACAGGTCCCGACCACCACCAATTATAAAAACTACTGCCTGCTCCTATCCACCCTGTCGAAATATTCGGGTTTTGATTGGCATTGTCACAGTCAAGTTTCTGTGCCCAGCTGTCACCACCGTCTGTAGATTTATATACTTCCATGCCCGGAGCATGGAAACATCCTAGGTATATAACATTCGGGTCCGATGCGCAGGTAGAAATTATGTTAGGATGTGCGGTCCCTCCCCCGGATACAAGATTAAGTCCGTTGCTGTCCAGTGACTCCCATGTGCCATTCCCGTAGTCCAACCGCAGTACTTTTCGCGTAGGGCCCCAATATTCTGTATAATTTAATCCGCCAAATGAGGAATGCATCGTAACGGCATATAGTTTTACCTGCCCGTTTACTTTTACACCTTCCATATATCTGAAATATTGATCGGATGGAAAATCCCCGTTGATGGGTTCTGGATTAAATGTCTGCCCGGAATCGTTTGAAACCCAAAGTATTGCTGCCCCGGTTGAGTCCACTTTGTTTGCTGCAACATAAATGTCACTTCCGTCCCAGAATACTCCTCCTATGTATATTGAATTGCTGCTGGGCGTAAAGGCAGTGGAAAAACTGTTCCCGCCGTCAAGGGAAATATAGGCAGTACGATAATCACACATCAAAACTCGATTCGTGCTCCCGGGGTCGGCATACAACTGGTAAACATATCCATTTGTAGGGTCTGATGGCAATACCGACCAGGTCAAACCACCGTCTGTTGATTTAAGCGGCTCTTTGGGGTTTGGGTACCCCGTAAAACCATATGTGTACAATATGTTCGAATCTGAAGTGAATTCTACTTTCGTATGTTGTCCTGAACCGGTAAGTTCATAAAAGGGTATCTCCTCCCAAACCGCGCCTGCGTCTTCAGTCCTGAATATTGGTGACATGTCGGAAGTGATGAAATATACCTGATCATTAAAAGGACTAATTGATGGTTGTGTCGTTGCACCGCCTCCACACATTCCCTTGTTTTCAAAATTTAATGGCTGACTGACGCTGATAAGATAGCTGAAACTGCAAATTAATAGTGAGGATATTTGGAAATAATTTACTCGTTGCATAACAAAGGTAGGTTGTGGTTAATTAAGGGGACTCCCTAATGTACATTTTTTATTTCTTTAATTATGTGTGTTTTATGATTTGTTTAATTGGGATTTATCCTGAATGTTTATTTTTTTAGTAATTGTTCCATCTTTTAATTTTATAATTATATAATCTTTGGCTTATCTTGATTATTATTGATTTTAATTTTCTGTGCACTCTGGGAAAAGATTACCTTTGGTTTAAATAGCATTCCTTTTGTTAAAATTGTTTAATTATTTGTTAGTAAATCCTTCTGATTGTAATTTTTTTATGGAACTATGTATTTTTGAATATATCCCTGATTCCTTATCAGAATGAAAAAAAAAATGTCTTGAAATTTATTAATTTATTTCTTTTTTGCTTTTTATCTTTTCTGTCTTGCTCTCATTTGATTGCACAGCAGAAAGTTGCTGGTAAAAAACAGAATAAAATAAAAATTATCGGAGACACTACTAAAGTCTATTATTCCTACATCTTAAACCCAACAAGGCTTTACCAACTGGATTCAAGCCTTTATGAGTTCGAAAATGTTGACGCTACATGGAATAATGGTAATTGGTTCTCTGATTTGGGAGGGCTGCTTGCAACCCCGGCTTTCGACCTGGTCTACCAGCCAAAATTGTCCGGTGGGTTCAGAATAGGTTTGGATCAATTTCATCGCTACAGACTGTTCAAAGAAAATGTCAAATATTATCATATTAAAGACAACAGACCATTTACCGATCTTTACTATTCTCAAATTAATCAGAAAAACAATATTATCCGGGCTGAGTTTGCTCATAAATTCAACGATAATATTTATTTTTCCCTGCAATATAATCTCACCAATCAAACTGGTTTTTTTCAACACCAAAGGACAAGAAATCAAAATGTAGGTGTCGCTGTTCGTTACTTTTCCAATGATAAAAAATATCACGCTTATCTCAATTTCATAACCAATGCTGTTAAATTTGAAAATAATGGTGGAATAACTGTCGATGAACTTGATAACGCTGATGTTGATTTTGCACCTACTATTCCCGTTAATTCATATTCTGCAAATACAAGATACAACTTTACTGAAGTTTCCTACGCTCACTTTTTATATAATAACAGTTCTGATTCTTCCGGGATCATTAAAGCCGCAACCAACGAATGGAGTCACAAGATTTCTTATCAATTCAATCGCTACAAATTTTTCGACAATAGCCCTCCGCCTCTTTCCGATTCCTCCTTGTATGGTCTCGCAACGGTCAATCCAAGAGGTATCAGATTGTTTGTCAGACACCATTTACTCGAAAATGAAATTAGCTTCAGACAGGCTATAGGGGGGAGTTTGTCCTCTGCACCGCTTTGGGTTAAAGCTTATGTAAAGCATGGATGGAACTCAGTTTATCAGGAACCTGTCAGTTTTGATATTCACAATGTGTCGGCAGGAATTATAGCGCAGAATAATCCACAGTTTAAATTAAAATACAGAGTGGAAGGGCAAATTACCTGGGCAGAAAGACAGTTGGATTTCTTTGTGAAAGGCAGGGTGGGCTATGATGCCGGAAAGTTTGGCTACCTAGAAGGAAAGGCTATGTTTCAACGGTATCAGCCTAGCCTAATTGACAGGCAACTGTATGTGTCATGGGATAAAATTTGGGACAATAATCTTGGATTTCAACAAATTCAGGAACTTAATTTTGGTGGTAGCTACAGCTTGAAAAAATGGGGTTTCAAAGCAGAGGTCCTTAACCATACATTGTCAAATCTCGTCTATTATGATTCCTTAGGTGTCAAACAAAGTTCCGAAACGGTTAACCTGCTTCAGCTTGTATTGAAGGAAGACCTCAAAATCTGGAAATTTCATCTAGATAATCAGGTTGTTTGGCAACCTGTTTTACTCGGTCAAGAATATTTCAGAGTGCCTCAGTTTTTATTCAGACATAACCTTTATATCGAAAGTTATGTCTTTAAAAAAGCTATGCTACTGAAAGTCGGCGCCACATTTTCTTACCAGACTCCTTATAAAGCAAATGCTTATGCTCCGATCACAGGGGCTTTCTTTGTGCAGGACAGATTGTCTGTGTCTGTAGAACCTCGAATTGACGCCTATGTAAGCTTCAGGATTTGGCAATTCAGATTCTTTGTCAGGGCAGAAAATTTACTCTATTTCGATAATCAAAACAATTATTTTACTGCCTATAGATATCCCGTTACCAGTTTTGTAGTTAGATTCGGTATTTCCTGGAGACTTTTTGATTAAAATAAAAATCGACGGCAACTTTCATTTTCGATTATATTTTATCTATCGCAACCATCAATGACATCTCAAAATCCATTGCATCAGGTAGGCCTTTTTGTATCTCTGAACTGTCAGGAAAACTATCCTTTTTATAGGCTTTCGTCAGGGCAACCTCGTCTGTAAAAGGATCTATAGCACTCAGTATCATCTTACACAATTTTTTTATTCCTGGCTTTTTATGAGACCCTATTTCCTTGATAATCGCTTGGTGAATATCGGAACAGATTTCTATGTTCTTGTCAAATAGTTCCGCTATGCTTTCCTTGAATTCATATATCTTGCTCACCTTGGTTCCTCTGTCCTGTTCATCCTGAAATTCTTCAACCAATATCCTCAGCTGTGTGCACCTGTTTGCAACTGTTTCTATGGCCGGCGGCTCTTCAAAATCAAATTCAGTGTCAAGCTCCGGCAGACCTTCAAGCAAAAAAGCATTCTCACTGAGATATTCTGCCGCCGCACTGAAAAGCTCACTGTCCTCGGCACTTATAACCGCTTCAAGTTTCTCATCAGCAGAAAGTAAGGTCTGTATGTTCCGGACTTCCTCTTGTAACTGTTGCAAACCCTTACTGTCAAGAAATTCAAAATCTCCTAGGTCCCTGATGTCATTTAAACTGTTTTTTAGAGATTTTTCTGTATCAAGGGCTTCCTGATTGTCCAATATTGCCCTGTACCAACTAATTATACTATTCATTTTGGGCCAGTCCCCCTTAAATGTAGTTTTCATGAAAATTATGATCAGGTTTGTACATACTATTTTATATTTTTGAAGATAATAATAGGGTTTGAAATCCTGTGCCAGAAAGGCAGGTACCACCTTAAGTAATTCATAGTACTGTTCCCGGGCAGGAGCAAATCCATCTTCAATGAATTCTTCCTGATTATTTGTTGCCAAAGATTTTATCTCGTTTTTCTTTTCTTCGAATAAACTTATTATTCTTCCTAATGCCTCATGTTTCTTCTTGTATGACTCGGTGTCGCCCTCTGTTCCTTTTTTCTCAATGCCTTTCTTTAACTCCCTGCATTGAATAATCAATTTGTTTAGTTGTATATAGAGCTCCATAAGCTTTTATTTTATCTCAATTTGGAATTAATTATCCAAGATAATAAAAAAATGTAAAAAATAATAGCAATGTTTTAAATATAGTCGTTTATAAAATTAAATGTATTATTGATTTGATTTATTTTGCCTTATTTATCGATGCAGATCTCTTTGTTTTTTCTTTGTTATCCGGATTTTGAATGTTATTAACCGCTCTAATATGATTCATGATGCCATACGTCTTATCTTTATTCTGATGTCAACTGCTACCCTATTCTCCTGTAGCAGATTGTCTCTATTGGTTTTTATTAAGCCTCCTGCAGCCTTCAGTGAAGAAAAAATTCCGGAGGCCCCGGATTATTCTATAAGTCAGAATTGGCACTTGTGGCAACTAAGAGACCAGGGAAAAGGTATCGACGTTTTCTATTTGCATCCTACAACGTATATTGTTGGTAAAGGATGGAATCAGGACTTGAATGATAAACATGTTAATTGGCGCACAAGGGTGTTGCCTATTAATTATCAGGCCAGTACCTTCAGTGAGGATTGTAATTTGTTTATCCCCAAATACAGACAAGCAATTTTTTATTCTTTTGTAGACAAAAAAGATAATGGTAAAAAAGCTTTGGAATTGGCCTATCAGGATGTCAGGAATGCTTTTTTTTACTATATGAACAACCTGAATAATGGAAAACCGTTTATCTTCGCTTCTCACTCTCAGGGTTCTTTTCACAGTCAGAAATTATTGGCAGAAGTGCTCAGGGATTCTGCTGTGCTATCTAAACTTGTTGCCGCTTATGTTATCGGATGGCCGGTAAAGGAATCTTTCCTTCAGGATAATTCTCATATTAAAGTTTGTTCTTCCAATACCCAATCCGGATGTATTGTTTCATGGAATACCGAAAGTGCTAATCCGAAACTGAGCATTGTCCGGGAATTTTCAAACGACGAACCTATCCTTTGTGTCAATCCTTTGTCTTGGACCCTCAATAATGATTATGTTGAAAGAACTCAAAATAAAGGTTCTTTGCAATACAATAAAGTTACTGAAAAAGATGAAATAATTATTCATTATTGTGACGCTCAGATACAAGACGGTATTCTGAAAGTGTCTCCGCCTGATAATCAAAGAGAATTGCAAATGCCTATGGGTAAAGGAAATTATCACCTCTATGATTATAACTTTTTTTATCAGAATATAAAACAGAATGTCAAGGATAGAATTGAGGCTTATAAGGATAGTTTAAATTGTTACGAATAATGATTTTATCTGCTTTTATTTGTTGATTAATGAGCTTGCAGTGAGGCAAACTATCGCCGACCCGGCAACTTTCTTTTTTTTTGTGGAACCCGCTTTAATTAGAAAAAATCAGATTTCTGTGTACCTTTATTTATATAAAATCTGAAAAACGATCATCTATATTTTATTATATGAAATCTTCCAGGAGAAATTTTCTTAAAATGATGGGTGCTGTCAGCCTTGGATTCTCAGGCTTAAACACTTTTGCTTTCAACCCCGATAATGACTTGCTTATTGAAGGTTATGGGAAGTTGATTGGCAAAGGGATTCTGAAATTGCCGGCTAATTTTGATTTTAAAATTATCGCTGAAAAAGGATCTCCAATGAATGATGGCCTGTTGATTCCGGGAAGAGGGGATGGCATGGGAACGTTTCAGGGAAAAAATGACAGAGTTATCCTCATCAGAAACCATGAAAACTCTCCCGGTTATCTGGTGGACTCTCCTTTCGGATACAGCAATCAGCTTTTAAAAAAAGTAAATAAAGATAGTCTGTTCGATTCAGGCTTTGGGAAATATCCGCATCTTGGTGGTACAACCACCAGTATTTATAATGAAAAAACTCAAAAGGTAGAAAAAGTATTCATGAGCCTGGCAGGTACTGCAAGAAATTGTGCCGGAGGGATTACACCATGGGGCTCGTGGCTATCTTGTGAA
>CAJQOX010000119.1 GCA_905480075.1 uncultured Aureispira sp.
ATAAACACCTTTTTAGGTTTTTCATCTATTTTCGATTGTGCTACCGCTTCATCCAACGTCATCCAGTTGATTTTTGCTGCAGGCTGAACAGATTGAGATCTTAGGTTAGTGGAAATGATTAAGATGCTGAGTAGGATTATATATTTCATGCTTTCTGATGGCTTTTTATTATTTTTTCACAAAATAAGAATTTTTTTTTCAATTTTGATGTCCTTCTTTTTAATTAACTATTTTTAATTGTTTTTTTATATTAACTTCAATGTTTGGTTCATTGTTTTTCAAAAAAAGAGGAACAAATACGTTTATTTTACTGATTATTCTATCCAATATCTAATTATGTCAATTAACAATTTCTTTTCACTTGGTCTTCTAATAATAATGTCTGCCTGTTTTCAATCACAGAATGATTCTGATGTTTCTGATTCTGAAAACCCTGTTAATAATGACCTCGTCCAATCTCCTGTACCTGCTAATGATTCTTTTGTTATGCCTGAACTCGAAATTGAATTTGTTCTTGCTGAAAACCAACTGGATATAAGACAGGAGGTTACAGCAATTATATTAAAAAATAAATCTGGAAATCAAAAATTTCAATCTATTGAAGGGCTTAGCTATGATTTGCAGGATGGTCATCCGTCTTATAATAAACTCTTGAATAAAGACCTCAATTTCGATGGATACAATGATTTGATCTTTCCGAAATCTATCGGAAATGCCAATATATTTTATGATTATTGGTTGTTTAAACCGTCTACTAAACTCTTTGAAAAAAATGAGGAGATGATTCTTTCACTGCCTTCAGTTAACCTCGAAGATAAACAGGTTATTTCTTATGAAAGAAGTTCTGCTGTTGATTACTTTGAAACTTTCTATGAGTATAGAAATAAAATGTTTGTAATTGTAAAAACTCAGGAAAAGCATTACACATCAGAAAACAAATATCAGATTGTTGTCACTGAATTGCAAAAAGACGGTTCAATGCAGGAAGTAAGGAATGAAGAAGTGACAGAGTAACTTTAATCTATAAAGTAATGTTTTATCATTTAATTATAAAGCGACCGTCGTAATCCAGTGCTATCAAAAAATTCAGGTCTGTACTACCAATTTTTTCTGCATTATTATTATTGAAGTTATAATATCGCTTCTTGCTGTTGCATTTAATTTTTAATGCATATTCACTTTTGTTTCCATTATCAATAGCATATGTCTGAATCTCATTATATGAATGTCCGTCTGAATGTCTCAGGTCAAATTCAGAAATAGAATTTATGATTTTACAATCTATTGGTGAATAGTCTTCAAGGCTGTAACTTGCTATATAAAATGCGCTGATTTCTTTACTTTCATTTTTCCCCTGACAATTGAATGTCAATGCAACAATATCGTCAGATTTGTAAAGTATTTTACCGGAATAGTATTTGAAATCCGGAACATTTTCATAATTGTGAAGGGTTATTCTCTTCAATAAAGGAGCGAGGAATTTTTCTGCATCTTTGATTGATAATACGGATGATTCTTTTGATTCAGTATAATTTTTGAAGAAAGAAGGCGCCCGATCAGAAAATCGGACCTTTTTAGTCGATTGTTCTCCCCGGGTAATGATTTGAGTAGTAATTGAACTCAGGTCTTCATGCATTGTTAATTCCTTACTGTTGCTATTGCAGTTGATAAGTAAAAAGCTTATAAAAGTAATTATGAGAATTGATCTGAAATACATTTTATTCTAATTGATGGTTTTATTTCGGGGAATAGTATTTAAAAGCTTTTTACGAATATCATTCTAAGTTTGTTCTGATTTTTTGAGTTTAATTGATTTTTTTGATATTTTATTAACATATGTCAATATCAGGAAGAAAATTAAGGCAGAAAATAATTAATTTTTTATTTTGTATTAATAAGGTTAATGGAATAATCTGTTCTATACCTCTTCAAGAGTAAATTCCCCTTTTTTATTCAAAATATAAACAAAATCAGTATCAATATTTTCCTTTTTCTTTTCATCCCCCCTGTTATAGTAACGGATTTTTAAATCGCAGTTTATTTTTAACGCAACCTGTTCATTATTAATTACTTCAATTTCATGTGTCAGAATTTCATTCCGCGAATACCCTTTGGTGTTTTTTAAATTAAACTCGGAAAAAGAATTCAATATTTTACAGTCTATTAATTCATTGTCATTAAGACGGTAGGTGGCAATATACATTGCGCTTATTTCATGTTTTTCATTCTCCCCCTGACAATTAAATGAAATAGCTATAATATCTTCGGATCTGTAGATTATATCTCCATAATAATAAGTAAAATTCTTTTCCGAACGATAGCTGTGATAATCAATTTTTTCAAGTGCTTTCAAGATAAAAGTAGTTGCATCCTCCTCAGATATCACCGCAGTTTTTATTTTCTTAGAGAAATTGTTCAGAAAATCAGTATTATTTTCATTAAATACTGTTTGTCCCCTTGTGAATATTTTATTCGATATTTCAGGAATATCTTCAGAAATCTGTAGCTTCTGTGGTTGTTCTTCACAACTGATAAAAAACAATGCAATAAATAAAATGGATGAAATTGACTTGAAATTCATGATTTTGATAATTTGGTGTTGGAAATAGTTCAATTGAATTTCTAAACGCCTTATATAGAGAAAAGTTTCGTATTGTTATCGGGTATAATTTTTTTGAAAAATAAATTATCAAAAGTCAATAAATTTCTTTCCCTGGAATATTTTATTACTTGCCTGTATTTAGAAAAATTTGTTGTATCCCATCTTTTATTTTATCTTTTTTTTAGTTATCTTTCTATTAATTGTTTAAAATCAAGGCTATATACCTGGTTTTTTGATTTCTTATTTTCAAAAGTAAAGTAACTTTTAATACAAAAAGGATAGATTGCTGTAATTGAATGGAAGGGCAAACAGTAGGGAACTGAGTGACAATAAGCACTTCGGCATGGATAAATTTGAGTAATTACCTAAGGTCAAACACTAGGGCATGCACTTTCTAACTTTGAACAGAAATCAAATGCTGTTCAAGTAAAAATGGGAAAAGAAAGCATGAGTTAGACCCCTTGAATAATAATATTTCAAGCCAAGGTCAGGGTCTTAATCATAGTTATTCAAGTTCTATGATCAAATCATCCTGTCCAACCATTGTTTTCTCAGCAATATGAATTTTCTTGACCACAGAATCAACAGGTGAGGTGATCGTACTCTCCATTTTCATTGCTTCAATAATAAACAAAGGGGAATTTACTGCTACGGCATCGCCTTCTTTTACAAGTATTTGGGATAAACTACCCTGTAGTGGAGCACCTATTTCATTGTCATTTTCCGCTTTTCTGTGAACCACCTTTTCTGATTGTACCGTGTTGTCCTTTATCTTAACAGAACGGGTTTGACCGTTGAGTTCAAAAGTTACATTCCGCATTCCGTCTTCATCCGGGGCAGAAGAGGAAATATATCTGACCAATATGTTTTTACCATTGCCGATTTCAATTATTGTTTCTTCGTTTTGTTTTAATCCATAGAAAAATGGAACGGTAGGCAAATGTTGTACGGCATTGTACTTATTGTAATGTTCGTAATAATCTGCGAAAACCTTTGGGTATAATTTATAAGATAAAAAATCCAGCTCGGTACAGAACTTATCAAAATTTGATTGAAATATTTTAAATTCCTTGTCGAATTCTATAGGTTCGAGGTGCGCATTAGGGCGTTCTGTAAACGCTTTTTCTTCCTTGAGAACCATTTTTTGTATCATAGCAGGAAAGCCTCCGTGAGGTTGTCCGAGGCTACCTCTGAAGAAGGACTTTACACTGTCCGGGAAATCTATTGTATTGCCTTTTTCCATGATATCCTCTTCGGTATAACCATTAGAAGTCATAAACATAGCCATATCACCAACAACTTTCGATGAAGGCGTGACTTTAATAAGTTCGCCAAAGAGTTTGTTTACTATGCTGTAGTTGGATTTTATGGTTTCAAATTGATCCTCCAGCCCCAAACCCCTTGCCTGCGGTCTCAGGTTTGAATATTGCCCGCCGGGGATTTCATGAGCATATACCTCTGCTGTACCTGCCTTCAGTTCACATTCAAAAGGATAATAATATTCTCTGACAGCCTCCCAGTAATTAGAAAATTCATTGAGGGAATTGATATTTAAATCACTTTTCCTTTCATTGAATTTCAACATGCTTGCGATTGAATTGAAATTAGGCTGCGAGGTCAGACCTGACATAGAACTCAAAGCAACATCCACAACATCTACTCCTGCCTCAATCGCTTTCAGATAAGTGGCAGATTGAATCGAAGAAGTATCGTGTGTGTGAAGGTGAATAGGCAGGTCTACCGCCTTTTTTAATCCAGTAATCAATTCCTTAGCAGCATAGGGTTGTAATAATCCGGCCATATCCTTTATGCAGAGTATGTGGGCACCCTCATCTTCCAGTTGTCGGGCAAGGTCAAGATAGTATTGCAAGGTAAATTTTGACTTATCCGGGTCGCTGATATCTCCGGTATAGCAAATACAGGCCTCTGCCAATGAATCGGTACGTTCCCGAACAGTACGAATGCTTACCTTCATAGCTTCCACCCAATTCAATGAATCAAAAATACGGAAGATATCAATACCGGTCTCTGCTGCTTTTTCTATGAATTTTTCTACAAGATTATCCGGATAGGCAGTATATCCCACGGCATTAGAACCTCGTAAAAGCATCTGAAGCAGGGTGTTGGGCATCGCTTTCCGAAGCAATTTTAATCGTTCCCAGGGGCATTCTTTTAAAAACCTAAGACAGACGTCAAAAGTGGCACCGCCCCATACTTCCATAGAAAATACCTGCGGGTTATTTTTTGCAAAACTCTCTGCTACCCTTAACATATCTTTTGTCCGTACACGGGTTGCCAATAAGGATTGATGAGCATCCCGGAAGGTTGTGTCGGTATATTGAATAGCTTTTTCTTTCTTTAGCCAATCAATAAAACCCGCTCTTCCCAGTTCATTTAGCCGGTCTTTTGTACCTTTCGGGAAAGCGGCAGTTTTTGAAAAATCGGGAACAATTGGTTTTCGGAATGTTTTGTTAGGATCAACAAATTTAACATCGCTGTTGCCATTGACTATTACATTTCCCAGATAAGATAACATTTTTGTACCACGGTCCAGTCTGCGCCCCATAGATTCAGTAAGCTGTGGGTTTTTGTCTATAAAAGTGACCGTTGCTTTTCCTTGCTGAAATGTTTCATTTGTCAATACATTCAACAAGAATGGAATATTTGTTTTTACCCCCCTTATTCTGTACTCTCTTAATGCCCTGTGCAATCTTCCTGCTGCCCCTTTCAAGGTTCTTCCCCATGCAGTAACTTTTACGAGCATACTATCAAAAAAAGGAGATATCTTTGCCCCAGTAAAAGCAGAACCTGCATCCAGTCGTATTCCGAATCCGGCAGCATTCCTGTAGGCTATTAATTGTCCGTAGTCAGGTTTGAATCCTTCTGAAGGATCTTCAGTAGTTATCCTGCACTGAATGGCATATCCCAGTATTGAAATATCCTCCTGACTGAGAATGTATATTTGTGGGTGTGATAATTCATATCCCATAGAAATCAGAATCTGTGAACGCACTATGTCAATTCCGGTAATCTGTTCTGTAATTGTATGTTCTACCTGAATACGTGGATTAACTTCAATAAAATAGATGTTTTCTTCATTATCTACGAGAAACTCAACTGTTCCGGC
Source organism: uncultured Aureispira sp. (assembly GCA_905480075.1). Classification (GTDB taxonomy): domain Bacteria; phylum Bacteroidota; class Bacteroidia; order Chitinophagales; family Saprospiraceae; genus Aureispira. The sequence continues at coordinate 5,730 of CAJQOX010000119.1, forward strand.
ATTGCTGTAATCAACATGTTTAGCAATTCTTAATGAATATTCATAGAGTGCCTCCTTGGTGCGCTGACTCAGTGTTGGAGAAGGAGCAATTTCAACTACTTTCTGAAACCTGCGCTGCAATGAACAATCTCTCTCATATAAGTGCACAAGGTTACCGTAATTATCTCCTAATATTTGTACTTCTATGTGTTTGGGAGAATCTATGTATTTTTCAAGAAATATTGTGTCATCACCAAAGGCTGTTTTTGCTTCACTTCTAGCCTCCTTAAACCCTTTGATTAGTTCTGAGTCACTTTTAATAATCCGCATACCACGTCCTCCACCACCTGATGCAGCCTTTATCATAACAGGGTAACCAATTCTTTTTGCTTCAGCTAAGGCTATTTCTATATCGGTAAGATTTTTCCTGCTGTCTTCTATTAGTGGAATTTCAAGATTCCTGGCTATAACTTTAGCATCAACCTTATTTCCCAGTTTTTGCATCGCTTCAGGGGAAGGTCCTACAAACACAATTCCTACATCACGGCATCTTTTGGCAAAATTTACATTTTCAGATAAAAACCCATAGCCAGGATGTATAGCATCTACTTTGTTTTCTATGGCACAACGAATTATTTCCTCAATATCAAGGTAGGGCTTGAGGGGAGCATCGTCATTTCCAATCTGATAAGCCTCGTCGGCTTTATATCGGTGTAATGAGTATCTGTCTTCATGTGTATAGATGGCAACGGTTGTAAGTTGTAGTTCTGATGCAGCCCTTAATATTCTAATCGCTATTTCTCCTCTGTTTGCTACCAGTATTTTTTTGAAACGATTGTGTTGTGGAAGTGTCATTTTTATTGATAATTGATTAATTGGTTAATTTTTTTTGTTGACTCAAATATAATCTTTATTAAATATAATCCCTGTTTTTACTTCTATATTTTATTTCACATTCCTGTCTTTGATTTTAGATAGGTTCAATATTCTATTTTTTATTGGTTTTGCAATTATTATTGTTTATTAGAGTATGTTCCTAAATTAACTATAAAAAAAAAGCCATGCTTCAGTTTTAAAACTAAAGCATGGCTTTTTTTTAGATTTTCTATTTTAGTATTCATCCTCGGGAAAAAAGAAATCTGATTTTGTAGGAAAATCGGCCCAGATGTCTTCTATACCTTCATATACTTCTCCTTCATCTTCCAGTGCCTGTAGATTTTCAATAACTTCAATTGGAGCACCTGAACGAATAGCAAAATCAATTAATTCATCTCGTGTGGCAGGCCAGGGGGCATCTTGTAAATGTGAGGCAAGTTCTAATGTCCAATACATACAATTTATTTTATTTTTAGTTTAGTAATGCGCAAACTGAATAATTATGGGTACTTAATTTTAATTCGTGCAAATGTAAAAATATAATTAGAAATTGTATAAAACAAACGAGGTTTTTTTTAAAAGGTTTCTTTTTTTTGATAATATTATCATAATAAGCCCAAATAGATATCTATCAGACATATTATGGTGATAATTTAATAAAAAAATAAATTATTTTATAAGGAGAATTAAAAAAGTAGATTCAGCTGAAAGGCAGCGTAAATAGCATTCATAAAGCTGATGGAAGGAATATAGAATTGAGTAAAAATAAACAAGTAAAAAAAAAAGTGGGTTGACCTTTTCCCCCGAGCAGATCAACCCTTAATAGGTCTGATTACCCCACCAAACCTAAATTTTAAAAAATGTGTTTAATATAAGAAAAACACATTTTAAATATTTCAATGATAGTAAATATCTTTTCTATAATAGTAAAGGTCACTTATTTTTCTTTATTATGCAAAAAAAATGTATTAATTTTAGGAAAGCATTTTATTTTGAAAACGATTTGTTTTTCAGTCGGTTGATTTTCAATAGTTTGCGATTTTGTTGATTTTGTTTTTTTTGTTTCATTACTTTGTTTACATAGTAAAAAATACAAATTTTAAGTTATTTACATAGTTTCAATTTCTTAGATTTAAAATCTATTTTGGTAAAAATATGTTTTTTTTACTCAGGCTTTTCTTAGGCTTCTATTTCATATTGTCGAATTTTCCTGTAAAGTGTTCTTTCCGAGATTCCTAATTCTTTAGCCGCTTCTTTTCTCCTGCCCTTATGTTTTGCCAATGCTTTTTTAATGAGTTCCTGCTCCATATCTTCTAATGATAAGGATTCTTCAATTTCTTCAACATCACTGAATTTGTTAGCTCCTTCGGGCAACTTACTATTTAATATCAAGGGGTTGTTGTTCTGATTTTCTGATTCAAAGGTTTCACTTTGTTCGTAATCAGGTGTAGGTTGAGAATGATATATCGGTACAGAACTTAGTGAATTGGAATTTGAGTTTCCGCTGTTGTTAGGCATCTGCAGGTTATTTGTCCTGGCTAATTCCGCTATCAACGACTTTACATCTCCAAGGTCTTTTTTCATCTCGTACAAAAATTTAAAAAGAATTTCTCTCTCATAAAAACCTGAACCATCAGCAGAGGAATTACTTTGTTTACTTACCATAGGTAAATTACGGTCCAGTGCATTTGGAATAAACTTAAGCAATTCCTCAGCGGTTATTGTCTTTTCCTCTGATAAAGCAGATACCTGTTCGGCTATATTTTTTAACTCTCTTATGTTTCCCGGCCATTTGTAATTTTCGAGGAGAATTTGTGCTTGTTCATTCAATCTTACAGGGGGTGTATTATATCTTTCGGCAAAATCTGAGGCAAATTTACGGAACAAAAGGTGAATATCTTTTGTACGTTCTCTCAGAAGAGGAACTATAATAGGTACAGTATTGAGTCTGTAATATAAATCTTCTCTGAATTTTCCTTTTTGTACTGCTCCCTGCAGGTTAATATTTGTCGCTGTGATAATCCGGACATCTGTTTTTTCTACTTTATTAGAACCCATTTTTACAAACTCACCCTGTTCTAATACCCGAAGCAAGAACTGCTGTAGTCTTGGAGGCATTTCACCGATTTCATCTAAAAAAATTGTTCCTTCATTTACAGTTTCAAAATATCCTTTTCGTTCAGTTGTTGCTCCGGTAAAGGCATTTTTTGTATGTCCGAAAAGCTCAGAATATAAAGTGCTCTCGGGTAAGGCACCACAATTGATAGCAATGAACTTTTTGTGTTTACGGTTTGATAAATTATGGATTATTTTTGAAAATGATTCTTTTCCAACACCACTTGCACCAGAAATAAGCACAGTCAGATCCGTGGGGGCAATCTGTATAGCTGTTTTAAGGGCATGATTCAAACTTGGCGAATTCCCAATTATCCCAAATCTTTGTTTAATTGTTTGTAAATTCATATTGTTTTTTGCAAATATCTATTTACAGATAGATTATTGTTCTATTTTTTTTATGAAAAGGATTAGCGGTACTCTAACTGATGAATTATCAATTATTTTCAACCGATCTTAATTTTATCTTCACTCAAACATTATTTTTTTTCTTGTTCTATTCCATGTTTATAAAGTTTTTCAGAACCTACTTCCCCCTTTTCGTTATAACTTATCCATTTGCCATCCTTTTCGCCAATATCATAACTTCCCTTTATTTGAAGTTGACCATTGTCAAAATAAGACAACCATTCACCATTTTCTTCACCTCGCTGATATGCCCCCTTATACCACGTTTTTCCATTTTCATAAAAACACTCTACCACTCCCTCAATATGACCTTCCTGATAGACAATTTCATGTTTTAATTGTTTGTTTTTGTAGAAGTCCTTCCATTTTCCCTCTTGTAGTCCATCCATATACTTACCCATGGATTTAATTTCTCCATTGTCAAAATAATAGGTCCATTCTCCTTCTTCATGATTGTTATTGAAACTACCTTTAGAAATTAAAACACCTTTTTCGTTATTATAAACCCATTCCCCGGTTTTTAGTCCCTCGCGGTAGGTACCTTTATTTTTTATGCTGCCGTCTTTATTGAAAGATATATGTTCCCCGTCTTTTTTACCGTTTTTGTAATGCCCCTTTTTGCTTATTTTTTTATTGTCAAAATGAGTGATTACCTCGCCTTCCAATTTTCCTTTTATATATTTTTTGTTTGTTTTTAATACTCCGTTTTTGTGATGAAAAATCCAGTGGCCATCCAATAAAGCATTCGAATAGTTGCCTTTTTCTTTTAACTTGCCATTCTCATAATGATATACCCAATGTCCATCCTGATGATCATCTACATATTTTCCTTTGTTTTTCAATTTTCCATTTGAATAATAGGAGGCCCAGGCACCATCAATCCGGTCCATCTTATAGGTTATTTTATGTTCCATCTTTCCATTGCTGTAATAATAATCCCATTCACCGTCCAGATGACCGTCAGTATACTTTCCTTTTAATTGTACCTTGCCATTGTCATAATACATGATAGCATCTCCGATTATTTTTCCATGATCAAAGGTACATTTTGATTCTAATTTATCATCATTATAAAAGCTTTCCCAATTTCCGTTTTTATTATCTTCAACATAATTACCCTTTTCTTTTATTTTTCCATTATCATGATAGGATATACATTCTCCCTCTTTCAGCCCGTTGGTATATTTCACCTTATACCATATTTGTTCGTTCTCATGAAAAAAATCCCAGATGCCTTCCTGTTGATCCTGATTGTACTTTCCTTTTGATTTTAATTTGCCGTTATCATAGTAATATTCCCAGTCATCAACCAATTTTCCCTCAAGGTAACTACCCTTATCTTTCATCTGACCATTTTCGTAATAGGCTTCCCAGGCTCCATCCAGTTGTCCGTTTACAAAAGCTCCTTTTTCTGATATCTGACCATTGCGGTAATGAACCTGTAATTCTTTATCAGGTATACCGGCACTAAAAAAACATAGTATATCAGAATTTCCGTTATCGTGAAATGTCTCCCATTTTCCCTCTTTTTTATCTTCCTGATAGTTGCCCTTACTTGCAGGTTTACCATTCATGAAATTAGAAAGCCAATTGCCGGTTTTTAATCCGTTTTTGTACTGTCCCTTACCTGCAATATTACCATTTTTATGATAGGCTATAACAGGTCCGTCCAATTGATCTTCAACGAAGCCCTCATCTTCCATAAGCTGTCCGTTGTGATAATAACGAAAGGCTTTTCCATTCTTTTTTCCATCAGAATAGGTTATTTCCGCCTTTTTAGGTCCGTTATCATAATAATAAGTCCATTTACCACTTTTATTCCCGTTTATATAAGTTCCGGAGGATTCAATTCTTGAATTACTGTAATAAGTTTTCCATACTCCGTCTTTTTTTCCACTTTTGTAGGAACCTTTATATTCTTCATAACCAATGTTGTAATATCCTACCCACTCTCCTTCTTTTAGGTTGTTTTCCAGAGTTCCCTGTTCCTTCATCTTACCATCGTCATAATATTCAGAGGAAATTTTTTGAGCATATGATTGCAGAATAGTTAATGTGATTAATATTGTAAGAATTTGTTTCATAACGGGGTGAAATTTTTTTGTTTATTTAATTTTAATGCAAAATTAATGTTCTGTATTTTCAGATTTTAAATATAATAAAATTATTTGACCTCTTCCAGACCATTGATGCTATTGATATAAATTATTTCAGGATAATTCTCATCAGCGGCTCTTTTAGCTTTTGCGAAATTACCAATTTGTTCTGCTGAAGGATTGTTAGTCAGTTCATTTGCATGTACATAAGTATAAATTCCATATCCATTTCCAAAAACAGCCCAACCTTCAGATTTGTCGAGGTCTGTAATGCTGTAATCCCAATTTTGCTCCTCTGTAGTTCGTGGCCTGTAGTGTTCAAGCCATTTCAATGCACTGATTTTCACATCTGCTATGGTGTCCGCATTATCAAAAATTATATAGGTCCCGTTTTTAAATATCAACCAGTCCTTATACAAAGGGATGATAGCCCCCTGCACTCCTCTTAATAACTCTTCTTTTGTGATTTTTAATGTGTTATTGACTTTTTTTTCTTCAGTCAAAGAAAGTGGTTTGTTCTTTGTAATGCTATTTGATGATGTTGATTTCTGTACTTTTGCAGGTCCAGGTTGATTGCAGGAAATTGACAAAAGGTACAAGAATCCAATAGCGAGTGTTCTGATTGTGACATTCATATGTTTTATTTGATTCTACCGTTTGACCCTTCAAAAACCTTCCTGTAAACATCAGGAATTAAAGTTCTTGCTTTTTTATACATCTTACTTGCCTTATCTGATTCATTATTGTTGAAATAACAGTTTGCCAACTCATAAAAACTTTCAAAAGATGCAGGAAATTCTTCTGTATTAAATGTCAATATTTTTATTGCCTCTGTTGTTTTTTGGGCTTTTAATAACTTTTTCCCTATTAAGAGCAGGGTGTTCTCTGTAAGCAGATAGTTGCCTTTTTCTTTAATCTCTTTGTATCTTTCTATTGCCTTGTCTGTTCCTTCTTTGTCAAAAACACTCTCCACAAAGGAACTCGCATCAACAGGTAGTCTGCCCTCAGAGTATAAGGCTGCAATAGTGTTTCCTATGCGAATGATAGCATCTTCGTTATTACGGTTGCTGAATGCGGCAAAACAAAACCCGGACTCAGGTATTCTTAAGGTATAGTTTGTAAATCCTTTAGTATGTCCGGAATGATGTGTTTTCTTTATGCCATTTACATAATCTATTCGCCAGCCATGACCATATTTCTGTACATTTAGTACAGGGTTGTCATATACAGCAATCAGGGCTTCCTCAAATTCCTTACTGGGAATCAGCTGATTGTTTGTCAGGGCTTCAGCCCATTTTTGATAATCAGCAACAGAGGTATATATACCACCGTCACCTTGTACGGCAGAGGTCGTCGACTGATCCGTCTTTCTGAAACTTCTGCCCAATTTTGTATAGCCGTAGGCACGATTCGGAATCGTTACCCCCTTTTCATATACAAATGTATTCATCATCCCTAAAGGTTCGAAAATGTTATTTCTCATATATTCAGCAAAGGGGAGTCCCGATACTTTTGAAATGATTTCTGATAATACTGCATAGCCTGAATTGCTGTATTCGTACATGCTGCCGGGTTCGAAAAGTGTTTTGTCCTGTGATTTCATCAATGATAAGACCTCAGGGTCCAAAATTTGATCACTGCGGTTTTCTTCCAACAGATTCATGTAATCTACCAGGCCCGAACGATGTACCAAAAGGTGTTTAACGGTGATCTTATTGCCGTACTCAGGGAAATCATCGAAGATATCTGTCAATTTGCTGCTATAACTGATTTTTTTCTGATGAATCAACATCATTATAGCCATTGCAGTAAATTGCTTGGTCGCTGAAGCTGTCCTGTAATTTGTATGCTCTGTGGCAATAATACGGTTTTTAAGATCGGCATAGCCATAACTTTTCTTTGCTAGGATTTCTCCGTCCTGTATTACTACAAATGAGACACCGGCTTGCTCTCCGGAATAACGTTCAAATAACGCCTCTATCAGGGAAGAGTCTTTTTTCCAGGTGAACGTATTCTCTCTGTTAGTCCCCTTGTTTTGGTTGTTCTTCTGTCCCTGTATTGTACAGGAGAAATTCAAAATGAGTATTAATAAAATAAGCAGATTAAAAAATAGCCTCATTGTTTATGGTTTCAAAACATGGAGAAAATTTATTGCTGTTTCAAAAAGTCTTCTTTGCTCACAAGATGACCTTTCAGTGTTGCTGACGTACAGGCGTCTATTTTTGTATATACATAACTGCCAATCGTTGCTTCTTCTCTCGGAAAAACAACCATCTTATTGTGTGTGGTTCGCCCGGCAAGATCCTCTTTGGATTTTTTGGATTCTTTCTCAATAAGTACTTTGTATATTTTTCCTATACAGTTATTATTATGTAAAGTCGAAAGTTCGTTCTGCAACTTAATTATTTCACTCAACCTTCTCTTCTTTACCTTCAACGGTATGTCATCCGGGTATTTTTTATGTGCTAATGTGTTGGGGCGCTCAGAATAGAAAAACATATAGGACATACTGTATTTTGCAATTTTCATAATCGACAGGGTATCTTCATGTTCGGCTTCTGTCTCTCCGCAAAATCCTGAAATCATGTCAGATGAAATAGCACAGTCGGGCATAATCTCATATATTCGATTTATCTTGTTGATGTACCACTCCCGGTCATAGGTCCGGTTCATCTTTTTTAATATGTTCGAATTGCCGGATTGTACAGGCAAATGTATGTACTTGCAGATGTTTTCATACTTCGCCATATTATACATTACCTTATCGGTAATGTCCTTGGGATGTGAGGTTGAAAACCTGACCCGCATGTCTTTATCTAGCTTGGCTGTCATCTCAATTAAATCAGCAAAATCCACGGTTTCTTCCGTTTCGGGATTCTTCCACTTGTACGAATCAACATTTTGTCCCAGCAAGGTGACTTCACGAAATCCCCTTCCAAGCAAATCAGTACATTCTGCCAGTATACTGTATGGATCTCTGCTCCTTTCACGTCCACGGGTAAAAGGTACCACGCAAAAAGAACACATATTGTCACAACCTCTGGTGATGGTTACAAAGGCAGTTACTCCATTGCTCCCTAATCTCACAGGATTGATGTTCGAATAGGTCTCTTCTCTTGACAGAAAAACATTTATTCCCTTATCGCCGTCTTCTGCAGTGGCTATCAGGTTAGGAAGGTCACGGTAAGCATCAGGACCGACCACCATGTCTACCAGCTTTTCCTGGTCCAGTAATTTCTTTTTTAAACGCTCAGCCATGCATCCGAGTACTCCTACCAGCAATCCAGGCTTCTCTACCTTTAATTTGTCAAATATTCGTAGGCGTTTTCTTACGGTGTCCTCTGCTTTCTCACGGATAGAACAGGTGTTGATCAGAATCAAATCTGATTCTTCCATGTCAACAGTCGATGAGTAGCCTACATCTGAAAGTATTGAGGCTACTATTTCACTGTCACTGAAATTCATTTGGCAGCCATAACTTTCTATATAGAATTTTTTCCCGTTTCCATCTTTTTCTCCGGATATCTGCTCTTTGAAAAAAGCATCTCCCTGTTTGCTTTCGTCTATGTTTTTTATTGTAGGATTATCGTCGTACATGGTTGTTTGTTAATTATATAGTGCTTCTTGAATGTTATTTGTTAATCGAAGCTTTTACAGTTTGGTTCCGCTCTTTTATGATTGACTCCGTTATTATTTTAAAATCTTCACAAAGATATATAAATTGCCTTAAAAACTGACATTATGGCATAGTTTTTTGGCCTTTTAATTTGCTTGTACCATACTTAAGCCGCTCCTCTTTTTTTATTGTTTCCGATCTTCATACTTATTATCATCTCCTCTTATAATACAAAAACAGCTAAAAGTATCATGTACTTTTAGCTGTTTGCTGTGATTAACAAAGGAATAGGTTTTTTTACTTCAATCGTTTGTAAATAGCAGTTTTTAAAATTCCGATTTTATTAAGCAAATGCTTAACAGATACTGCAAGAACGCCCAATCCGTATTTTGTCGAACGGGTCAGGTTGATCGAGGAGGCTTCTTCAAAGTATTTTGTCGGACAGGTTACTTCTCCTATATCAAAACCTGCATAGATTATTTGTGATAACATCTCATTATCAAATACAAAGTCATCATCATTTGCATTGAAATTGATCGTCTCCAGTACCTCTCGGCTGAAAGAACGATAGCCGGTGTGATATTCTGATAGTTTATAGCCTACCAAGAGGTTCTGAGTGAAGGTAAGAAAACGATTTGCAATATATTTGTAAATGGGCATTCCGCCCTTCAATGCTCCCTTGCCCAAAATTCTTGAACCCAAAACCACGGGGTAGAGGTCTTCTCCAATGATATTTATCATGGAAGGAATCAATTTTGGGGTGTACTGATAGTCGGGGTGTAACATGATTACAATATCTCCTCCCAATTCCAGTGCCTTGTTATATAAGGATTTTTGATTGCCGCCGTATCCTTTGTTGTTTTCGTGTACAATGACATGTTTGATGCCCAGCTTTCTGCCTAGTTCAGCGGTTCCGTCTTTACTTGCATCGTCACAAAGAATAACTTCGTCTACCAAATCAAATGGTATTTCATTATAGGTTATTTCAAGTGTCTCAGCAGCATTATATGCTGGTAGAACTACTATTACCTTTTTATCTTTATACATAGTATATTTTACAGATGTTAATCAGATTAAATGTGATTCTACCTTGTCATAAGGTTGAATTCATCTCGATTTTCGGCACAAAAATATAAAAATTATTCTAAAATCATATTCCATATTAATTTTTTTTGGTTTTATTATTTTGTTCATTTCAAATTCTAAATACTCACCCTGAAGGGCCTGAAATAAAGATCTCTTAATTATTGTAGCTTGAATGGCAGTTTTTTTATTGTAATTTTTATTAATTTCACCTCAAATGGTTACACCAATATACTTTTCCTGCTATTTAAGTCCTCATCTCTAATTCATAATTCCTATTTCATAATTCATAATTCCTGATTTATATAGTATATTTGTCTTTTGTAGTTCAGAATTGATTTTTTACAACCTTTTGTAATTTTAATTCGTCTTTATTTTAATCTTTGATTTCTCTATTAATTTATGTTACTATTAATATCTCCGGCTAAAACACTCGATTTTGATCCGGTATCGATGCAGAATCATACTCAACCGCAATTGTTGGATCATAGCGAAAAATTAATCAAAAAATTAAAAACGCTAAGCTCCCCTAAACTGCAGAAACTAATGGGGGTTTCTAAAGCTATTGCGCAGCTTAATGTTGAAAGAAATAATTCTTTTGAGTTTCCCTTCAGCAAACAAAATGCAAAACAGGCTTTATTGGCTTTTAAAGGGGATGTTTATATAGGGATGAACCCACAGGATTTTTCTGAGGATGACTTTAACTTCGCACAGCAGCATATTGCTATCTTGTCTGGCCTTTATGGTCTGCTAAGGCCGCTCGATCTGATGCAACCTTATCGCCTCGAAATGGGCACAAAGCTTAAAGTCAGAAGATCCGAGAACCTTTATCAGTTCTGGAAGGATACTATTACCAATCAAATTAATGAAGCAAATCATCAGGTAGTTGTTAATCTGGCTTCTAATGAATACTTTAAAGCGGTTAAACCAAAGATCATGAATGCAGATTTATGGACCGTTAATTTTAAAGAACTCCGTAAGGGGCAGTATAAAGTGATTTCTTTCTCTGCTAAAAGAGCAAGAGGGATGATGTGTAGTTTTGTTGTCAAAAACCGAATTACTGACCCTCTCAAAATGAAAAGTTTTAATATGGATAATTATGTTTTTAACCCCGACTTGTCTACTGACCGTCAGTTGACTTTTACCCGTTAAAACATTCTTTATATTTTTTATATGAAAATACTGCAGCTTACAAAAAAATTCCCTTACCCCTTAAAAGACGGTGAAGTCATCGCTATCACCTCTCTTGCAAGGGCACTTAATAGCCTGGGATGTGAGGTCTCCTTGCTGAGTATGAATACTACCAGACATTTTTTTGAGCTCAAAAGTATTCCGGATGATTTTAATCATTATAATTCAGTCGATGTCATTACGGTAGATAACAGGTTGAAAGTCTTCGATGCTTTTCTCAATCTTTTCAGCTCACAGTCTTACCACATTTCCAGATTTATCTCAAAAAA
>CAJQOX010000120.1 GCA_905480075.1 uncultured Aureispira sp.
CGTAGGTTCCTATGCAGGGACTATTTCTCAGGACGAAGGAAATGTGAAAATTATTGGTATTGCTGAATATGAAGGTTCTATTCATAAAGCCGATGGAATCGATATTCACGAATTATTGGCTTTCCGTAAAAAAACGGGTTCTATTATTGGTTTTCCTGGTTCTGTAACGATGGAACACCGTGCTTCAGCGCTTGAATTAGAGTGTGATATCCTGGTACCGGCAGCGCTTGAAAATCAAATCAATGATTCCAATGCTGCCAATATAAAAGCAAAAATTATTGTGGAAGCTGCAAACGGACCGGTTACTCCTGAAGCTGAAGAGTTACTACTCAAAAATGGATGCCTGATTATTCCTGACATGTATGCAAATGCAGGAGGGGTAACGGTTTCTTATTTTGAATGGCTGAAAAACCTCTCTCATATGAGATTCGGCCGTATGCAAAAACGTTTCGAATCTAACAGATATGAATTGTTGGTTGACCTGGTTCTTAAAATGACTGGAAAAGACCTTAACGAAACGGAACGTAATTTGCTTACTTTCGGTGCCGATGAGGTTGATTTGGTGCGTTCAGGCCTCGAAGAAACTATGATCAATGCTTATAATGGTATACGTAATACCTGGAAATCAAAGCCTGAAATCAAAGACCTGCGTACTGCATCTATGGTCTATGCTATTGAAAAAATTGCCTCCGATTACCTTGCATTGGGTATATGGCCTTAATGATTTTAATAGAAATTTTATACCTGCCTGCCTCTTTATACCGGGCAGGCTTTTTTATTATTTCTTGAATATATAAATTAATAATTATGAAAAATATCGTTGTTGTTGGAGCAGGTACTATGGGAAACGGCATTGCGCACGTTTTCGCTATGAATGGGTATTCAGTATCCCTGGTTGATATTTCTGATAAGGCACTGGAAAGGGCAATGGCTACTATCTCCAAAAACCTGGATAGAATGGTCAATAAGGAAAAAATTACGGAAGCAGATAAAGCGGCTGCCTTAGCCAACATTACTATATCAACCGACTTGAAAGATGTGGTGGATGACGCCGACCTGGTAGTGGAAGCAGCGACTGAAAATATCGACCTGAAATTGAAAATTTTCAGACAAATTGATGAAGTCGCTCCGGAGAATGCTATTTTGGCCACCAATACTTCTTCTATCTCTATTACAAAAATTGCCTCGGTAACCAAACGCCCCGACAAGGTGATTGGCATGCACTTTATGAATCCCGTGCCGGTAATGAAACTGGTAGAAGTGATTCGGGGTTACGCTACTTCCGATGAAGTGACCTCTATCATTATGGAAATGTCAAAGAAACTGGGCAAAGTACCTACTGAAGTAAATGACTATCCCGGATTTATTGCCAACAGAATTCTGATGCCGATGATCAACGAAGCGATTTATTCCCTCTACGAATCTGTCGCAGGGGTAGAAGAGATCGATACCGTTATGAAACTGGGAATGGCACATCCTATGGGACCCCTTCAACTGGCCGATTTTATTGGCCTTGATGTGTGTCTGTCAATTCTTAAGGTATTACAGGATGGTTTCGGAAATCCTAAATATGCCCCCTGCCCGCTTTTGGTCAATATGGTCACTGCAGGCTACCTCGGCCGAAAATCCGGTGAAGGCTTTTACAAATATCAAAAGGGTTCCAAGGATTTGGTCGTTTCTTCAATGTTTAAAAAAAATGACACTTCCCTTGTAGGATAAACAAGTCTTTTGATATCTTTAACCATCCTGTGTTTTCAGGGTGGTTTTTTTTTGCCCTTTTTTTAATATTCTTATTTTATATTTATGGATCAGTTCCTAGCTTATTTTGCCGATATGCCCACAGCCCACCGTGCTGCTGTACTATTTGGTGGCCTTACTATTTTTTTTCTGATAGAAAACACAATTCCCTTATTCAAAAACTTTTACAACAAAACAACACATACGGCTACCAACATTTTCTTTACCCTTACAACTATTGCTGTTAACTTCCTGATGGCTTTCATTCTGGTTGCTGCTGCTGTTTGGGTAGAACAAAATAATTTTGGAATTCTTAACTGGATGGGCGCAAGCCCCCTGATTGCTGCTACCTTCGGACTGATGCTGATGGACTTTTCAGGTGCCTGGCTACCTCATTTTATTGAACACCGTATTAAATGGATGTGGCAATTTCATGTTATTCATCATACCGATCAGCATGTCGATACCACAACGGCGAACAGACATCATCCCGGAGAGTCTGTCATCAGATTTATCTTTACTACTACGGCTGTCTTTGTTGTCGGCACACCAATGTGGCTTATCTTTCTCTATCAGACTGCTTCTGTTGTACTTACTCAGTTCAATCATGCCAATTTAAACATGCCTGCCCGGCTCGATGCCTTTTTGAGAATAGTTTTCTGTACGCCCAATATGCACAGAACACATCATCATTACCGACAGCCTTATTCCGATACCAATTTCGGTAATATCTTCTCCTTCTGGGACAGAATGTTCGGAACCTTTGTTATTGTTGATAACAGCAAACTGATTTATGGTGTGGATACATATATGGACAAAAAAGAAGCCTCGGATATTATTAATTTACTAAAAATTCCCTTTGCAGGCTATAGAAACCCAGTGGAATATGATAAGGAAGAATCTTTAGAAGAGGATACAGATAATATATTAGTTTGAAAGTAGGGTGCTGTGAAAAAGAAAGAATTTACTTTTCAATTTCCTCCATTCGCTGTTTCTCATAAATTTCATTATAATATCCATTCATTTTAATCAACTCTTCATGGGTTCCTTCTTCTGCAATTTTGCCTTCGTGTAGTACAATGATCTTGTCGAATTTCAGGGCTGCATACAATCTGTGGGTAATAATTATAGTTGTTTTGTCGGAACATTCCTTATTCAGGAAATTGGTGATTTTTGCCTCAGTTTTAGTATCTACGGCAGACAAGCAATCATCCAATAATATTATATCAGGGTCTTTTATCAAGGCACGGGCTATAGAAATCCTTTGTTTCTGCCCACCCGACAAAGTAACACCTCGTTCTCCGATTACCGTATCAAATTGCTGTTGAAGTCCCATAATGTCTTCATAAACAGCCGCATTTTTTGCATATTTATGGATTCGTTCCTTACTTGCATTCTTCTGACCGAATGAAATGTTCCTGTATATAGAATCTGAAAAAAGAAAAACATCCTGCGGAACATAACCTATACTTTTTCTGAAATGAGTTAGGTTGTGGTCAGTGATTTTTTGGTCGTCTATTTTAATATTTCCTTCAGAGACATCATACATTCTGACTAAAAGGTCAGCAATTGTAGTTTTTCCGGAACCGGTCCTTCCTACTATTGCCATTCTTTCTCCCTTTTTTAACCTGAAACTGATATTGTCTATTGCCTTGATTCCGGTATCAGGATAGGTGAAGCTGACACCTGAAAATTCTATATCTCCCTCAATATTGGTTTTTGGGATGCTTTCATCGTGAATAATGTCAGGCTTTGTCATCAAAAACTCGTTTATCCGCTTCTGCGATGCTGCCGCCCTTTGAATGATCGAAGCCACCCACCCGATTGAGGTAACAGGCCATGTCAGCATATTGATGTATATGACAAACTCCGCTATATTTCCGGTGGATATTTCTCCGTTCAGAACAAATATACCCCCTACGTAAATTGTAATGATAGTACTTACCCCTATCAGCAATAACATCAAAGGACGAAAATAGGCTTCTACTTTTGCCAGTTCCAAAGATTTTTCTTTAAACTTTTCTGTCTCGTTGCCAAAAAAAACGCCCATCGCCTTCTCCTGTCCGTATGATTTTACTACCCTTATTCCGGAATACACTTCTTGAGACAAGCTGTTGAGAACAGATAACTGGGCCTGAATTTTTTCGCTTTTTTTATTAATAATACTGGTAACATAATAAATAGAAAAAGATAAGACAGGTAAGGGTAAAAGGGCATAAAAAGTTAGTATAGGACTTACCTGAACCATTGAATAAATCACCATAGCACAGAGTACCGTCAGGTTGACTGTGTACATTACAGCAGGACCTAAATACATCCTCACATGATTTACATCCTCCGTAATCCTTGCCATCAAATCACCTGTATTGTTCCGTTTATAAAAGGCAAGGCTCAGCTTCTCGTAATGTTCATAGATTTCATTGCGCAAATCATATTCTATCATCCTCGACATTACAATAAGGGTCTGACGCATGAAATACATGAAAAATCCCATCAAAAGGGCAAAGGCTATCACCATTCCCATAAAAAATAAAAGGGTACGGCCTATCCTGCTTAGTAGTGTTGATTGTAACTCAAAGCCTTCATACAGACCGAAAACGGATACATTCTCAACAACTAAATCTAAAGAATACCGTATAATCTGTGGCTGTAGTACCCGGAAATAATTGGATACTGATACAAATAATATCCCAAGTAAAAACCGCCACCTGTACTTCCTGAAAAATTTATTCAAATAGCCTAATTCCTTCATGTTGCAAATATAACAAATTCATCATGATTTATGCAATCTTCCCTTATCCGGTATATAATTTAAATTCTCTTAAAGATTTCTTTGCATTTTAAAACAAAACACACACATTTGCGTATATTTATTGTATTCATCAGCAAAAAATTGACATTTTATCCCTTTTTACTTCAATCTTAAATAATATTATCTATTTTTGTTGGTTATGAACATGTAGTTAAATGTTCTTTTGCTTCTCTATATTTTTTACCTGATAACTTTCTTATTACTTAATTTACAGAATGGCTAAAAAGAAAAAAAAACAAGTTGCTGTCAAGGGTGGAACCAAAGATGACAGGTTCCCTAAATTAATCGGATTGTTTTGTTTGTTTTCTGCACTATATCTTTTTATTGCGTTTTCCTCCTATCTGTTTACCTGGCAAACGGATATGGATAAGGCACATTGGTCTGTCCTCCTTTCTCCTCATGATGTAGATAATTGGCTTGGACGTCTTGGCGCAGTATTATCTCATCAGTTCTTTTATTACGGCTTTGGTATCTCTTCTTTTATTTTTGTTTTTCTCTTCTTTACTACAGGAATGAGCCTCATTGTGGAAACCCCGATAAAAAAATTGTTTCCTGTCTACAGACGATCTTTTCTGACTATGTTGTGGTCAAGCTTCCTTTTGGCCTTTATCATGAAGGTCTCTATGTTGTCCATCGATAGCCCTGATGTCGCTTTTTTTCCCTGGGGTGGGACTTTTGGAGATGTGCTGGTCAACCTGCTTAATGGTCTTGTCGGCTCTGTGGGTATTGTTGCTATTCTTATCTTTGCTTTCCTGGCCTTTGTGGTATGGCACAAAAATCCCAACTTCAAGGATGGTCTCTCCATAAAGGAGATAAAATCTGCCTTTACTTCCTCTAACCTTTTCTCTACTATCAAAAGTCTCCTTAGACTTACTCCGGTCCCGGAACCCGAATTGGCTTTGCCGGAATCTAAGGTTGTTAAGGTTTTAAAGCCTAAAAATATATTAACGGAAAAAAAGGTGATCGATTTTTCTGATTCTGAAAAGCTTGAAATTACTACAAAAAATACGACAATCGAAATTCCGGAAGTGATCGATCAGTCCTCTAAAAAAGAATTGGAAGATAAGGTCAAAAAAATGACCCGCTCTCAGTTGGCCCTCGACCTCGACAAAAAGGAACTCGAAAATAAGAACCCCGATGATAAAATGGAGATGGAAATCAATAGCAAAGGCTCTGATATAGAAATTGCTATTACAGAAGAAAATAAAGACCATTTCGAACCCTTTGACCCAACGAAGTCCTTACCCAATTACGAAAAACCTATAATCGACCTCCTCGAAAGCTATGATGATCAGAAACCGGTTATCGACAGGGCCGAGCTCGAAGCAAATAAGGATCAGATCATTGAAACCCTGCTCAATTATAAAATTGAAATAATTAAGATCCGCGCTACTATAGGACCTACTGTCACACTATATGAAATTGTGCCGGCTCCCGGTGTCAGGATTTCTAAAATAAAAAGCCTGGAAGATGATATCGCCCTGAGTCTTGCTGCACTCGGTATTCGTATTATTGCCCCTATTCCGGGCAAGGGGGCTATAGGTATTGAGGTACCGAACAGAAACAAACAAATAGTATCGCTTAAGGAAGTGCTTGCTTCAAAAAAATACAGAGAGGCTAAAATGGACCTTCCTATTGCCTTGGGTAAAACGATCTCTGATGAGGTCTTTATCGCTGATCTCGCCAAAATGCCCCACCTTTTGATTGCAGGGGCTACCGGTCAGGGTAAATCGGTTGGTATCAATACCGTTATTATGAGCTTGCTCTACAAGAAACATCCCTCGCAGCTCAAATTGATTCTTATTGATCCCAAAAAGGTGGAACTGTCTCTTTATAATACTATCTCCGCCCATTATCTTGCTTATCTGCCAGATGAAGAGGAGGCGATCGTTACGGATGTTACCAAAGTGGTGCAGACACTGTATTCTCTTACGGTGGAGATGGACAACCGCTATAATCTGCTCAAAAAGGCTTCGGTCAGAAATATCAACGAATACAACAAAAAATTTGTGGCCCGCACGCTTAATCCCGAAAAAGGACATAAGTTTATGCCCTTTATTGTACTGATT
>CAJQOX010000121.1 GCA_905480075.1 uncultured Aureispira sp.
GGCCAGTTGCGGGTGTCTGAAAGTCGGTCTTAAATAAGTCATATAAATATAATTTTAATAGATATATCAGACATGAGATACCTTAACAGGTAATATTTTAGTTTCAGCAATTTTAGTTACAATAGTATCAGCAGTAATCGGCATACCATTATAATTTAAAATTGGAATTAATTTTTGAGGATTAACATTTAATTCATTAATCAAAAGGCTACGGAATTGAGCATCTCTGTTTTGTTCGATTACAAAAATATAATCATGCTGTTCAATAAAATCCTCTATCGTATTATTGAAAGGGAAGGCAGTAATTCTAATAGAGTCCAATTCAAGCCCCTGTGCCTCCATAATATCCATAGCTTCTAAAGCAGAATAGGTCGTAGTGCCAAAAAAGACCAGCCCATATTTACTTGCATAACTATCCTGATACAATTCGGGTTGAGGAACAATAGATTTAGCAGTGTTCCATTTTTTAAGTAGTCTGTTGACCACTTTCACATACACATCACCGTCTTCAGTATATTTAGCGTATTCATCTCTTGACGTTCCCCTTGTAAAGAAGGAACCTTTAGTAGGATGAGTACCGGGCACCGTACGATAACAAACACCGTCATCATCAACGTCCAGATAACGGCCGAAGACTTCCATATTTTCAAGATCTTCAGCACTAAGTACTTTACCTAAATCATATTTTCTGTCATCATCCCAATTGAACGGTTCAGACAAATGATAATTCATTCCCAGATCAAGGTCAGACATCATAATGACCGGAGTCTGAAGAAAATCAGCCAGGTCAAAACTCAAGGCTGTAAAGTCGAAACATTCTTTCGGTGTACTGGGAAACAAAAGAACATGTTTGGTATCGCCATGAGAAGCGTAGGCAGAAGATAATATATCAGGTTGTTGAGTACGGGTAGGCATACCCGTTGAGGGGCCACCCCTTTGCACATTAATAAGAACTACCGGAATTTCAGCAAAATAAGCCAGTCCAATAAACTCACTCATAAGAGAAACCCCCGGCCCTGAAGTAGTAGTAAAAGACCTTGCACCATTCCAGGCAGCACCTATTACCATTCCAATTGCAGCCAATTCATCTTCTGCCTGAACGACAGCAAATTTATTTTTTCCGGTGTCACTGTCAACTCTTAATTTTTTGCAATACTTTTCGAAACCACCGGCGATAGAAGTAGAGGGAGTTATCGGATACCATCCAATAACCGTAGCGCCACCATAAACAGCACCTAAGGCACAAGCATCGTTACCTTCAACCATTATTTTATTGCCTACATTATTGCAGGTCTTTAAAGTAATTCCCAGCGGAAAATCAAGGTTTTCCTTAACATAATTGATTCCAAGATTCAGTGCCAGGTAATTAGGTGCTATCAATTTAGGCTTTTTAGCAAATTGCTCCGCAATAAGCGCCTTAATAACATTGACATCCATATCAAGCAAAGCACATAAGGCACCAACATAGACCACATTTTTAAAAAGTTGCTGAAGTCTGGGCAACTCAAAATTTTCCATGCACAATTTAATCATGGGGATACCTACATAATTGATATCGGGCCGAATATACTGTGCGTGTAATTTTTTAGAATTATCGTAAATAAAATATCCCCCGGGGTTAATCGAATCGATATCCTTTACCATAGATTGTGGATTGACAGAGACGAGAATATCTACTCCTGCCCTTCTGCCAAGATATCCTTTTTCATTTACCCTGACTTCATACCAAGTTGGCAGGCCCTGAATATTGGAAGGGAAGATATTTTTTGGAGAAACGGGAATTCCCATTCTGAAAATTGCTTTAGCGAACATATTGTTCGCACTGGCAGAACCACTACCATTTACATTGGCAAATCTGATTACAAAATCATTTACAGCTTTGATATTCATGATTATCTAGCAAGCTTTAGTTACATTGTACAAAAATTTCTGCATATCCCAGGCAGCAGTCGGGCACCTTTCAGCACAAAGACCACAGTGCAAACAAACATCTTCATCCTTTATCATCACTTTTGTGGTAGGCAAGACATCCGAAACATATAGATCCTGAGATAAGTTAACAGAGGGTGCAAGAAGTCTTTCTCTCAGATCTTCCTCCATCCCATTCGAAGTAAAGGTGATACAAGAGGTAGGACAAATATCCATACAGGCATCACATTCAATACATCTGTCGGTATTAAAGACAGTCTGAACATCACAATTCAGACAACGTTGAGCTTCGTCGAATCCCAGTTTTTCACCAAACCCAAGTTCGACTTCCACAAGCCTGTCTTTCAGTGATATATTTTTATCTGCGTGTGGAACTTTAAATCTATCATCATCTGATACGCCTGAATCATAAATCCATTCATGAATACCCATTTTCTGCGTAGCGAGATTGACCGTGGGTGCCAGGCGTTCTGCAGGATTCTCATCACTACAAAATTTATGAATAGAGATCGCTGCCTGATGACCATGAGCCACAGCAGTAATAACATTTTCGGGACCGAAAGCAGCATCACCACCAAAAAACACCTTAGGCAATGTTGACTGAAAAGTTTCCTTATTCAACACCGGCAGATCCCATCTTCCGAATTCTATACCGAGGTCACGTTCTATCCATGGGAAGGCATTGTCCTGCCCGATAGCAATCATGACATCATCGGCTTCGATAAATTCATCCGGTTCCCCTGTAGGAATTAATTTTCTTTTTCCATTTTCATCATATTCTGCTCTGACCTTACCAAAGAGCACCCCTTTTAATTTACCATTTTCAATAACAAACTCCTTGGGCGGCATGTTATTCAGGATTGGTATATCTTCATGAAGTGCATCTTCAATTTCCCATGGAGAAGCCTTCATATCTTTGAAAGGAGAACGAACAACCACTTTCACCTGTTCACCACCAAGTCTTCTTGAAGTTCTGCAACAATCCATAGCCGTATTACCTCCACCAAGGACAATTACATTTTTCCCGACTTCCGTTACATGGTCAAAGGCCACAGAGGCAAGAAATTCAATTCCGATATGTACATTTTCTTTAGCTTCTTCGTATCCTTTGATATTTAGTTTACGGCCACTAGGAGCACCTGTACCAACAAATACAGCATCATAATCCTGATCCAGGATTTCTTTCATACTAGATACAAAGGTATTGAAATGTGTATGAACCCCCATATCAAGGATGTAGTTGACTTCTTCATCGAGTACAGATTCAGGCAATCTGAAAGAAGGAATCTGAGTACGCATCATTCCACCGCCTTTTTGCCATTCATCGTAAAGGTGAATTTCATATCCCAGCGGTGCAAGGTCACGCGCAACAGTAAGAGAAGCAGGCCCACCACCAATCAATGCAATTTTTTTGCCGTTAGGAGTAGGAGTTCTGTGCACTAACTCTTTGACGACATCCATATCTTTATTATCAGCAGCTACTCTTTTCAGACGGCAGATCGCGACGGGTTCTTCATCTACACGTCCTCTTCTGCAGGCAGGTTCGCAAGGGCGGTCACAAGTTCGTCCCAAGATACCGGGAAACACATTTGACTCCCAATTAATCATGTAGGCTTCCGTATATTTTCCAGCTGCGATCAGTCTTATATACTCAGGTACAGGAGTATGTGCAGGGCAAGCATATTGGCAATCCACAACTTTGTGGAAATACTCCGGATTTTTAATGTCGGTAGGTTTCAAAATATAAGGATTTATAAAAAACAAAAGCAGAGAACGGAAGAGAGGTAAAATTCTTCCGTTCGATCTGCTTTTAATTATTTTATATATTCAAAAAACATTTTTATCAATAGACTTGAAGGATTCAACTTTGCATCTCAATAAAACAATGTTTACCGGACAAAAAGCTAAAAACACTATTGTGAATTTAAAGATAAAAACTACAATATCAAATTTATTCAATTTTAAAAATCAAAAATCGGATAAATCGACAAAAAAAATATTGAGGACATATATCGTTATTCGCTAGATATATCAACCTTTTCCTTTTTCTTTAAAAT
This sequence comes from uncultured Aureispira sp., assembly GCA_905480075.1. Taxonomy (GTDB): domain Bacteria; phylum Bacteroidota; class Bacteroidia; order Chitinophagales; family Saprospiraceae; genus Aureispira. The sequence goes on from CAJQOX010000121.1 coordinate 3,987, forward strand.
CAAATGTTTCAATAAATTTAGTAGTAAAATCACCTTTGATAAAATCCTCATTATCCATAAGTTGCCTATGAAAAGGGACAGTAGTAACGATGCCTTCTACAATAAACTCATCCAATGCTCTTCTCATTTTAGCAATACATTCCTCCCTTGTTCTTGCTTTACAAATTAATTTAGCGATCATTGAATCATAATAGGGAGAAATGGTATAGCCTGCGTAAACATGAGTATCAACTCTGATTCCATGTCCTTTCGCACTGTGAAAAGAAGTAATTAAGCCCGGACAAGGTCTGAAGTTATTATAAGGATCTTCGGCATTAATACGACATTCAATGGCATGCATTGACGGGTAGTAATTTTCACCTGTAATTTTTTCTCCGGCAGCAATTTTTATTTGTTCCCTGATAAGGTCATAATCGATAACCTCCTCCGTAACAGTATGTTCCACCTGAATACGTGTATTCATTTCCATGAAGTAGAAATTGTGGTGTTTATCCACAAGAAATTCAACGGTTCCTACTCCTTCGTATTTAATGGCCTTTCCGGCAGCAATAGCAGAATCCCCCATACGTTTTCTGAGATCTTCAGTAAGAAAGGGAGAAGGCGCTTCTTCAAGCAATTTCTGATGTCTTCTCTGAATAGAACATTCTCTTTCAGAAAGGTGACACACTTCGCCGTATTGATCTCCAGCGATCTGCACCTCGATATGCCTAGGGTCTTCAATAAACTTTTCGATGTACATGCCATCATTTCCAAAGGAAGCCCTTGCTTCATTTTGTGCAGCATTGAGGTTATCCTCGAGCTCATCTTCAGTCCAAACGAGTCTCATTCCTTTACCACCGCCACCTGCAGTCGCTTTCAGCATGATAGGATAGCCCACTTCTTTAGCAATCGTAATTGCATCGTCAATATTTTTAACAAGACCATCGGAGCCGGGGACAACAGGAACCCCGGCTTTGATCATAGTCTCTTTAGCAGTTATTTTATCCCCCATTTTACGAATATGTTCCGGTTCTGGGCCAATAAACTTAACTCCTGTCTGACCACAAATTTCAGCAAACTCGGCATTTTCAGCCAGGAAGCCGTATCCGGGATGTACAGCATCGGCATTTGTTATTTCAACAGCAGCCATAATGTTAGGGATATTCAAATATGACAAAGAACTAGCAGGCGGACCTACACAGACAGCTTCATCAGCAAAACGGACATGTAAACTATCAGCATCGGCAGTAGAGTAAATAGCAACTGTTTTGATACCCATTTCTCTACAGGTACGAATAACCCTTAAAGCTATTTCGCCTCGGTTGGCAATTAATATTTTTTTAAACATGTTTCAATTTTTGAAAATAGAAAATAGGAAATAAGGTACAATCTGAAAATCAAATAAATGATCAGCAGAAAGGCATACCCGTAAAACATCTGAAACCAGAATTACTCCGGTTCTACCAAAAATAAAACCTGTCCATATTCAACAGGAGAAGCGTCTTCCACCATAACCTTAACAATTCGGCCGCTTGTTTCAGCTTTGACCTCATTGAACAATTTCATGGCTTCAATCAAACAAACAGTATTATCTTCACCGATAACATCACCAACCTTTACAAAAGCACCTTTTTCGGGTGAGGCAGAGCGATAGAAAGTACCAACCATCGGAGAAATAATTTCAATGTAATTATTGACTTCTTCTTTAGCAGGTTCATTGTTCTGAGCAGCATTTGAAGACACAGAAGAAAGTGCAGCGTTCGTAACCGGCACGGCCTGAGGTACAGGAACAGGAGGTACAGGCATTGTGTGCATCATAGAAGGCTGAACAATTACCTCTTTGGAAGAAGAGTAGTTTTTCGTTCTGATGCTGAATTTAGTGGATTCATTTTCATATTTGAATTCACTAATTTTACTTTTTTGAATCAACTTTATGAGTTCCTTGATTTTCTCAAACTCCATAATAAGTTCGTTTTTATTAGGTATAAAATAAGTTAGGATATAAATTAAATAGTAATATTAAATCAGACAGAAAAATAAAATAGTATCAAAACTATTATTTTTTCATTCTTTCCATATAAGACCCTGTAGCAGTTTCTATTCTGACATTGTCTCCCTGTTTGATAAACATAGGCACTCTAACTTCGGCACCGGTTTCAAGAATAGCCGGAGTGAGTGTATTAGTTGCCGTATTTCCTTTAGCACCAGGTTCAATTTCAACAACCTCCAAAACAACATACTGTGGCAGAGAACAAGCTAAAGGAATTTCTTTTTCTGCATGAAAGAGGACTTCAATATCCATACCTTCCTTTAGAAACTGAATATTGTCAAGCATTTCCTTTATGATATCAATTTGTTCATATGTTTCGTTATTCATAAAGTAAAGGCGTTCCGGATCATCATAAAGATATTGATATTTACGTCGTTCCACCCTTACGTCATTAATTTTATGTCCTGCAGGAAAAGTATAATCTACAACCTTACCATTAGTCAGGTTTTTCAATTTGGTACGAACAAAAGCATTCCCTTTCCCTGGTTTCACGTGTTGAAAATCTACTATTATATAGGTTTGCTTATTGTGTTCGAGACACATTCCCTTGCGAATATCTGAAGTTGTAGCCACTTGTAATTTTTTTTAAGTAAAAATTTGTAATTTCACTGTTTTAAAAGAAGAATACAGAACCATACATCTATACTTTTCAATAAAAACAAGAATGAAAATATTGTAATGCGGAACAAATATACTGCTTCTGTGATAAAAATCAATTATTTACTACTCATATCTACCAATCTAAAACAAACCAATAAGAGCAAAACGCCATAAAGTATTAATTTGCAATAAACTACAATATAAAAAGAATATAAAAAATGAATAAACTTTTTGTCTACACACCTGTTGTAACAGCAAGGATTTCCTACATTTTTGAATTAATATTCAATCAAATTTTATGTATTGACAATTTAGTCATCACATCTGAATTATATGAATTTGTACAGGCAAAGGGAGTAGCAAAAATAAATTACAGCAACAAAATTATTAGTGAGACCCCTATATTTTACCCTCATGAATTCCTGACACAGACCGGTATTTCTTCAGAAAAACCTAGATTCAAAAATCACAAAAACCTATCAGCGGCATTTTTTCATTCAGAAAAAACCAATAACAAGGAAAAATATGAATTGCCATTCGACCCTTTTGCACTCTCCTTTTATCTGGTCAGCCGGTATGAAGAATACCAGGAATTCCAGGCAGATCAATACGGCCGTTTCCCAGCAACTTCTTCCGTGGCATACAAAAACCGGTTCCTGCAGCAACCGCTGATAAATCTGTGGGCATTGGAAATAAAAAAAATATTAAGCAGAACTTATCCTGAGTTGGAATTCAATATGGAAGGATATAAATATACCGCCACCTATGACATCGATCATGCCTATGCCTTTTTGAAGAAAGGCATAATACGGCAGGCAGGGGCATTTTGGCGTAATTTATTAACAAGAGACAGCGAAACCATTAAGCTGCAAATAAAAACCTGGCTGAGGGTACAAAAAGACCCCTATGATTGTTTTGAATACCTGAACCAACTAAATAAAAAACATAATCTGACTCCTAATTATTTCTGGCTGATAGGAAATTATGGTCCTTACGACAAAAACATCCGCCACAGCAACAAACATTTTCAAACATTAATAAAGAATAATGCCGCGGAATATCCAATAGGAATACACCCTTCTTTCGGTTCAAAAGAACATCAGGACATAGTAGACAAAGAAATACATCGCCTTGAAAAAATAACAGGGGAACGAACCATTCGAAGCAGGCAACATTTTTTATTACTGCAATTCCCTGAAACATACCAACGGTTGGTAAATCTGAGTATAAAAGAAGACTATTCGATGGGTTATGCGAGTCTTCCGGGTTTCAGGGCAAGCATTGCCACGGCGCATTACTGGTACAACCTGCAGGAAGAAAAAGTAACTGATCTGGAAATCTATCCTTTTCAGCTGATGGATGTTACCTTCAACAGCTACCTGAAGACTCCTCCTGAAGAGGTAATTGAAAAGGCACGCAATATTATTAACAACACAAAAAATGCAGGAGGGCATCTGATAAGTATATGGCATAACAGTTCACTTTGTGAGGCATGGCAATGGAAAGGATGGCGAAAGGTATATGAGGAGATACTGCAAGAAGTAGTAAGTAATAAGTAGTAATTTGCTACACAAATTTTATTAAGTCTGAGGACTTTCTACATCAGGTTCATTATATTTAACAGAACTTTTAACAAAATCACAACTATAGATTAGCGAGATTAACCGTTAATTGTATTAAATTGCCCGTATAAAAAATATTAATTGGTTGAATTGTGAACATCCTCAGTTTTTTAAGATATTAGCAAAAAATAAACAGAAGAGCGATAAATGAGTATATTAAAAGAATACGATGTCAGAGAGACCGGCAATCTGGAATTGTTGGCCAAACAGGTAGTTGAAGGTTTTATTATCGGTCTTCACAAAAGTCCTTTCCATGGTTTTTCGGTAGAGTTTGCTGAACACAGAATATATAATCCCGGAGATTCCACCAAAGACATAGACTGGAAAGTTTTTGCCCGGACCGACCGCTTATATATCAAGCGATATGAGGAAGAGACCAATCTCCGTTGTCAGATTGTAATAGACACCTCTTCATCAATGTATTTCCCTGAAGCACCTAAAAAAGGCAACCCTTATCTCAACAAACTTGCCTTCAGTACCCTTGCAGCAGCCACTATAATGAATCTGCTTAAAAAACAACGGGATGCCTTTGGTCTGAGCACCTTTGCTGATGATCTTATTAAACATACAAAAGCCCGTTCAAGCACAAGACATTACAACCTTATAATGGCTTATCTTGATAATTTGCTTGACAATCCGACCCGCAACAATACAACCTCCATTGCCAAATCCCTTCATCAGATCGCCGAAGCTACACATAAACGCTCCCTCGTAGTTATCTTCAGTGATATGTTTGAACAGACGGATCAGAACAATCAATTATTTTCGGCCCTGCAGCACCTTAAATACAACAAACATGAAGTGATTCTTTTTCACGTGGTTGACAAAAAACATGAAATGGATTTCAAGTTTGAAAATCGGCCCTATATATTTGTTGATATCGAAACCGGTGAAAAGGTAAGGGTTCAATCCAATCAGGTAAAGGAATATTACAAAGAACAGGTGATGAAGTATAAAAAACAGCTAAAGATGAAATGTCTCCAATATAAAATAGATTTTGTGGAAGCAGATATCAACGAAGGGTTCAGAACGGTACTGATGTCTTATCTTGTAAAGAGGCATAAATTGATGTAAGCCTGTTAAAAAAAAGATAAGGCGATTTTTTGATGTCAATTCGGAATGTTTTTTG
>CAJQOX010000122.1 GCA_905480075.1 uncultured Aureispira sp.
ATGGCGCAGGGGCTGCTGTCCTTCAGCCTACAACCGAAGAGGGCAAAGGGGTACTTACTACGCACCTGCATGCAGATGGAACTCATGCTGAAAAATTAGCCTTTATGAATCCCGGATCTCATTCCGGTGTTTTCTCCGGGGATGATTCTGTATTCCCGAAAGAGGATCCTTATGCCTCCCTCATGATTACGCCTAAAATGCTGGAAACCGGTGATCATTATCCTAATATGGATGGTCAGTTTGTTTTTAAAAATGCAGTCAGAAGATTTCCTGAAGTAATCGGAGAAGCATTGCAGGCTACTGGCCTATCGGTACAGGATATCGATTTGCTTGTGCCACATCAGGCCAATCTGCGAATTGCTCAGTTTGTTCAGAAAACACTGAGATTGAGCGACGATAAAGTGTATAATAATATTCAAAAATACGGAAATACTACTGCTGCTTCTATTCCTATTGCGCTTTGTGAAGCCTGGGAAAAAGGCATGGTTAAGGACGGTGACCTAGTCTGTCTTGCTGCTTTTGGTTCAGGCTTTACCTGGGCTTCAGCACTTATCCGCTGGTAATTTAACAGTTTTTAGGTGTTTTTAAAATCCTGTTAAATATTTAAGGATTTTGATTTTCGGCATTGCTATTGAAATTGTTGTTCCATGTATTGACAGAGTAAACGAACTCTTGACTTATTAATTATAATTTTTAAAACATATAATACTATTTAATCTAATAATTTAAACACTATATGAAATTAAGAAATATTATTTTCCCGGCTTGCCTGATTTTTCAATCATTCCTGGTTTCCGCACAGGATAAAGCCCCCGAAAACTGGTTTAACCTCGATATGGATCAGGATAAAGTTAGAGGTGTAAGCTCAGAAAAAGCATACAAAGAATTATTAAAAGGCAAAAAATCCACTACGGTCATTGTTTCTATTATAGATTCAGGTGTCGACGAAGAACATGAAGACCTCAAGGATGTTATGTGGGTAAACAAAGATGAAATCGCCGGGAATGGTGTAGATGATGATAATAACGGCTATATTGATGATATTCACGGCTGGAATTTTATTGGTGGTAAAGATGGCAAAAATATCAATCAGGACCAACTGGAAATTACCCGTCTCTATGTTTATCTTAAAAATAAGAAACGCAACAAGAAAGAAGAAGCACAATACAAGGAAATACGAGAAGAACTAGATTCGAAAGTTGCTGAATCTCAGCAATCCCTTAAGTTTTATGAATCACTGCTTAAAACACTGGAAACTATTGATAAATTGATCGGTGAAGATCCGCTTACGATGGAAAACCTTAAAGCTGTAAAAATTGCTGATGAGGATAAAGATTCTAAAACGGCTGTAAGAATGTATAAAAATATGCTCTTCCCTCAGTTAAATATTTCCGATACTGATACCGTGGATATCGTTGAGTTCATGGAACAGTTTAAAGGCGGTCTTGATTACTTCAAAGGTCAGGCAGAATATTACTATAATGCCGATTTTGATCCGCGTACGGAAATTGTAGGGGACGATTACATGAATTCCAAAGAAAAAAATTATGGAAATAATGATGTTACTGGCCCTGATGCTCAACACGGTACTCACGTAGCAGGTATCGTGGGCGCTAAACGTCAGAATGGTGTGGGCATGGATGGTGTCGCAAATGATGTATTGCTAATGTCTGTCCGCGCAGTGCCTGATGGAGATGAAAGAGACAAAGATGTTGCTAATGCAATTTATTATTCTGTTAATAACGGAGCTAAAATCATCAACATGAGCTTTGGAAAAGCTTATAAATTTGACAAGAAATCTGTTGACAAAGCGGTTAAATACGCAGAAAAAAAAGGCGTGCTTTTAGTTCACGCTGCAGGCAACAGCCATCTCAATACCGATGAGGAGAGTAATTACCCCAATAAGTATTGTAAAGACAAACGTACAAAAAAACCTTTCTCCAACTGGATTGAAGTAGGGGCACTTTCATGGAAATCAGGTAAGGATGCTGTTGCTACCTTTTCTAATTATGGAAAAAATAATGTGGATGTTTTTGCACCGGGAGTAGATATTTATGCTACTATACCGGGGTCTAAATACGAGCCGCTTAGTGGAACTTCTATGGCCTCTCCTGTTACTGCAGGGGTAGCCGCTTTAGTTTGGTCTTACTATCCTGAGCTTTCAGTTAAGGAACTCAGAAAATGTATCGTTGAATCTACTGTTAAAATGAATGAGTTTGTAAACCTTCCCGGTTCTAAAGGGAACAAACAGGTAGAATTTAAAGATTTGTGTAATACCTCAGGTGTTGTAAATGCTTATAATGCGCTTAAGATGGCTGAAGAGATTGTTTCCGCTAAGAAATAAATATGCCTTTACTATAAAAGGCCACAATTACATATTTTGTAATTGTGGCTTTTTTTATATTATTTTTTTAATTTCAAGCCCACTTTTTTTTACTTTATTAAATATATTATTGTTTTTTTATTTGATAATTATCTGTATATTTGTACATTATTGCTAAACAGATTGTATATACTCCTAAAATCAATGTCATATAATCCCCTGTTTTAATGAATATTTTTGCATCGTTTAAATGTACTTTTTATTTGCTGATCATTATCAGCTGTCTTTTTACCTCTGTCTCTACAGCACAATCCTTTTCTGATTCTTCGACTTATGATAATCCTGTAGTATTGTATACAGATTACCTGCCAAAATATCAGGATGTTTCTTCCGGTTTTATGATTTCCAAAATTGAATATACCGACAAGGAAATTATTTTGTTTTTTCATTACGTCGTTGCCAAAGATGATGATGTAGTCAGATTTTATGGTTCAGATAGGGAATTTGTCTGGAGGCTTACCAATTCTGTACGTTCTGAAAGTTCTTCTGTTCATACGGTTACCCGCCTGGCTGATGTTATGAATATAAGAGTGAACGACGAGTCAGTAAGAGAAAGACTTAATGACCGGTCTAATGCGGATGTTCCTGCTAATAAGGGAGATATTATTACCTGTGAAATTCATTTTCCTAAATTGCCTTCCTCGGTAAGGACTGTTTTTTTGCTGGGAGGAGATTGTGTGGACCATAAAGGTACAGATTTCAGATTCAATTGTAACGGGATATTGCTCAAATCAAATTTATCGGGTTTACTTGGTTCAAAAAATCAAATGATAGCTTCCGTTAAACGTTTCTACGATAAAAATGACTATGTAAAATATCCTGATATTTTTGTTCCCACTACCTTGGCTCAGCAGGATTTATTTAATGAAAAAGATAATGATTTAGAAAAAGAAACCCCCACTGACCCTTTTGAAAAACATTTGGCACCTATCTCATATATGCCACATATGCTTATTGGTCCGGAAGATTTGAAGTGCAACGAAAGAGTTATTCTTACTGATGTTCATTTCCTTGAAAAAAGACCCGATTTTATTTCAAGAAACAAGGCAATGCTTACTATTAGTCTCCTCATTGACTTTCTTTCCGATAATCCTGATTCAAAAATTGCTTTACACGCCCATACCGATATATATGGAAATGCTTTCAGCAATCTCGAAACGTCCAAACAACATGTGAATGCTGTGAAAAAAGTGCTGATCACCAAAGGCATTGATTCCGAAAGGATTATTGCCATTCATCATGGTGGAGCTCAAACGTTGATACGATATAAAAACGGAGGGTCGATGAACCGCAGAATAGAAGCAGAGATCTTGTGTGAGTCTATTCCTTCTAGATAGTTTTCCCCTCGTAATAATTTATCCTGAAACCGGAAGGAGTGTAGCCTGTATGTTTTTTAAAAAAATTGGTGAAATGTGAGGGTTCGAGGAATTCAAGCTCATAAGCAATTTCCTTTACTGATTTATTGCTGTGTGCTATCAGTCGTTTAGCTTCAAGTAATACCCTTTGGATTAAAAACTTCTTTACCGACATACCGGTTCGTTCTTTTACGGTGTTATTTAATATATTAAGGGATATATGCATTTTTTCTGTGTAGAAATCTGTACTCTTTTCTAAAAGGAAATTCTTTTCAACATGTTTAAGGAATTCTGTAAATAAATCATTACTAAGGCTATTATTAACCTTGTTTACTTGCTGATGTTTCTTAATTATTGAAATAAACAAGTTGATATATGATAAAAGTGCAAAAAATGATTCTTCCTTGTTAGGATTCCACTTTGATAGGTATAAACAGCTTTGTTTTAAAATCATCTTTTCTTCCTCATTGATCTTTACCCCGATATTAAAATGTTTGTTATGTTGAATTAAATTGAAGAAGTTGTTCAATAAGGGATTTGATGAAATCATTACAGGATTAACCTTAATTACATAGCCTTTTGAATCGGATGATTGAATGACCTGATGTAGCTGATGTGGGCTGACTATCTGAATGCAGTGAAATGATAAGTCAAACTCTCTGAAATCTATTATATGTTTCCCACTTCCTCCATAAAAGAAAAAGAGTTCATAAAATAAATGCCTGTGAAGTTCTGTGTCAAGATCATCATCAGAACTTTTTATCGGGGCTATATTATAAAATCTGAAGTCCAAAATTTTCTTTTTTTTTCTGATAATCTTCTTTTCTGAATAGTTTTATTCTTTTTCTGAAAGAGACTTATGTTTATTATTTGTTATTTCGGCGTTTTGCAATTACTAATGGAAGATTATGGTTTTTTTTAATTATTTTTAATTCAGTGGTAACAAATGCCTGAAAATAATCATATACCACTAAATAACTTATTTAATTAAAATTTTCTTAACTTTAGTTTTTGTAAAGTATTATTTTAGTATGATTCCAAATTTACTTATTTACTTTCAATTATCCTAACTCCTGCTTAAACATTATATTTATGAAAATCCTTAATTACCTATCAATTAGTTTTGTCTTGATTTTTGTTTTAGCATGTAACAGTTCTGATAATTCTACTGATGAAACGTTCGAAACTCTCATTAAAACAGTTGAAGCTACCGATTTGATCGCCCGTGGAGACGGTGATGAAGATAACACTGAAAACAGTGGTTCCTCTTCTAATGATGTTAATGCCGAAGAAGGAACACTTACTGCTGGATATTGGAAAGATTTATCTGATTGGGCATTTTGGCAATCCCTGATGCAAAAAGAAATGTTTTTTGATTTTCAACAATTTTGGGGCTTTTATCCCAATCAGCGTTATACAGTTGTTGTTACTGACAAAAATAATCAGCCTGTAATGGATTGTCGGGTAAAACTACTCAATAATTCTAATAAGATCATCTGGGAAGCAAAAACCAATAATTCGGGTACAGCAGAACTTTTCTCCGAGCCATTTTCAAAACAAAATGTTCTTGCAGCTACTGTACTCATTGAGTATAATGATAAATCCTATAAAATTTCAAAACCCCTTAACTATAACAAAGGGCTCAATAATT
>CAJQOX010000123.1 GCA_905480075.1 uncultured Aureispira sp.
AACAGGGGGTACCCCCGATTACAGTTATGTATGGTCGGATGCCCTCGGACAAACCGGACAAACTGCTTCAGGACTTACAGCAGGCAGCTATACCGTCGTGGCCACCGATTCGAACTTCTGTACAGCTCAGGCTACCGTGACGATCACCGAAGCAAGTGAAATGACCGTGGTGGAATCTATCACAAATGTCAGCTGCTTCGGCGGCAGTGACGGAAGCATCAATATCGTCAGTTCCAACAAAACAATATCGAACTTTACCTGGTCTGCAGGGCTTGGTAATCCGCTGATCGGACTGCCGGCAGGGAATTATACCCTCACCGCCACCGATATTACAGGCTGTCAGAAGGACTTTAATTTTGATGTGACCGAACCGACAGAACTGATCACGGACATCGCACTGACCGGTGAGATTCTCTGCTTTGGCGACGACAATGGCATAGCAAGCGTCTCCGCAACAGGCGGAACGCCAAACTACAGCTTCAACTGGAACAACGGTTCAAGTTCAAACACCGTTAACAACCTGGCACCCGGCAGTTACACCGTCACCGTCACTGATGCAAAAGGCTGTCCTTCGGTAGAAAATATAAACGTAACAGAACCCGTAGAACTCGAAGTAAGCGGCACCACAACAGGCACCCTTTGTGCGGGCGACGCAACAGGAATCATTACAGCAACAGGCAATGGCGGAACCGTCCTTGTCGGGCTGCTCGAATACAGTGTAGACGGTACAAACTGGCAGAACGGCAATCTGTTTACCGGTCTGACTGCCGGCATCTACGATTTGATAGTAAGAGATGAAAACGGCTGTGTGGACAGCATGCAGGTAGTGATAGAAGATGCAGACCCCTTCTTCATTACTACAATGACAGGAAACACGACCATAGAATACCTCGACAGTATGATAGTAGAGGCAATGGTCAACGATTCGGCAAATGTACTGTACAGCTGGACACAACTCGAAGGCTTAAGCATCGGTCTTGTTACCGACAGCAGTTACAGTTTTGGTATCGCACCGGAGGAGAAGGTCAGTTACCTGTTCTCAGCAATCAACGAATTCGGTTGCCGGGTGGACAGTATTGTCATCATAGATGTTACAAAACCGAGACGGGCCAATGCACCGACCGCCTTTACCCCCAACGGAGATGGTGTCAATGACAACTTCTTTATTCAGGGAGGTGAAAAGGTCAAAGAAGTGGTCATTTTCAGAGTCTACGACCGCTGGGGCGAGTTGTTGTTTGAAGGAAGGAATCTTGAAATCAACAACCCTGTATTGGGGTGGAATGGTAATTACAGAGGCAAGCCCTGTAGTTCCGGTACCTATACCTGGTATGCAGATATTTTGTTTAAGGATGATGAGACCACTCAGATCAAGGGCGATGTTATATTGTTGAGATAGGAGTGACTTTTAAATATTTTGAGGAATTAAGCACATTCATCAAATCATCTTTCAATACATTCAGCAATCAATTTCATATATTGATTCATAGGGGACGCAATATTTTGCGTCCCTTACGTTTGTTTACAACAAAAATAAAAACACCTGGTTTTCTGAATTTTCTTGTCAGTGTCAGAATTGCAGAAGAAGCCCATGATCTTTCTGAAAATGACGAAATTTAGGAAAGCAGTGGCATCTTTTGATTGAATACTAAAGATAATGAAGAGGGAATCAGAGTTATCCCAGCTGCTTCTGTACTGATTTCTAACCCCGGTAAGTTTAAAGAAGGTTCCTACCTTTTTTATCCGGACAAAGAATATTACACTAATTATTCTTTTTCGAATCCTTTGAAATTAGCTCTTGGCGAGCAGGGGTGGCTCGTAGCAGTTACAATATTTGATAAAGACCCTTGTTATACACTTAAGGAAATAAAAATTTAAAAAAGTATTTCAGAATCCTTAATAACAGCGCAATCGACCAATCAAAATATTCTTAAATTAATCAACCAAACATATTAAATCTAAAAATAAAATCATCATCAAAATCAAAAAAGCCCCGCCAAAAGAATTGACAGGGCTTTTTTTTAAGGAAAAAATCCTATTTGTTTGCAGCATATAATTCTGATGCCTTGTCCCAGTTGATGACATTAAAAAACGCACCAACATAATCGGGGCGACGGTTTTGATAATTGAGATAGTAAGCATGTTCCCAAACATCCAAACCGAGAATCGGGTATCCGCCGCAGCCCATACCGGGCATCAGAGGATTGTCCTGATTAGCAGTGGAGCAAACTTCTACTTTGCCACCTTTGTGAACACAAAGCCATGCCCATCCTGAGCCGAATCTTGTACCGGCAGCCTTGGAGAAAGCAGCTTTGAAATCAGCAAATGAACCATAAGCAGCATTGATAGCAGCAGCAAGGTCACCACTTGGTTCACCGCCACCGTCAGGAGACATACCTTCCCAGAACATACAGTGATTGAAATAGCCACCGCCGTTATTACGGACAGCCGTGTTGTTCATATCAAGACCAGTAACAATTTCGTCTATGCTTTTACCGGCAAGGTCAGTACCTTCAATAGCTGCATTCAGTTTATTGGTATAGCCATTGTGGTGTTTGCCATGATGAATCTGCATTGTCTGTGAGTCGATATGCGGTTCCAAAGCATCGTGTGCGTATGGAAGAGCGGGTAATTCGAAAGCCATGATCTATAGATTTTTGATTGAATAATAAATGAATCGAATGTAATAATCCTATTCTAATTTAAATTAAATCCAAATATATACAATTAGCTTGTTCTTAGGTAATATAAGAGCAAAATAATTATTCAAATTTTTTTCGCCAGGAAGAAACAAGTATTACCATTCTGTTATAACTTTGAATTCCATCCTGTATTCCCTGGACTTTCAGAAAAACATCATAAACTGCAGGTTGCAGATAAGGAATAAAGGGAGGGAATTTATCTTGTGCCTCATAGATAGCTTCTATGTCATTATACATTCCTCTTGATATTGTGGCCCTTTCTTTCAAATAATCCTCCTCCGTCATAAATTCCATCAGGGCGCCATAAACATACCTCCAGTACATCAGGTAACCAGAATAGCGAATAGCAGGGTCATCCGAACGGATACAGGACAGGTAGGCCAGGAAATTACATACTGCCTCATTTCCGAATCCGTAACCATGTCCCATCTCATGTGCCAGGGTAAAAGGTTTTGTAATTGCGTGCAATCCCTTGTCCACATGTCCTTCACCTGTAAAGGGGAAATACACCCCTGAACTGCTGAAACGCAATAATATACCTTCAGGTCTGATAATTCTTCCCCGGACATTACCAGAAACATCATAGCCATATTCCTTCAGGACCTCCTCCAGCAATAATCTCATTTCATCTTCATTGTTTTCAGGGTAGTCATTCTTTTCAATAGCATGAGTATCTATAAAGGGAATTTCGTTCCTTGCCTCAATACATTTATTTTTGATGAATTGTGCCTCTTCCCAGACCGCCTCAAAATCCATATTTTCAGGTACTTCAAGTCCTATTTGTTCCGACATAGGCACTCGGGCATAATTATAGCCCCACAATAACAAAAACCAGAAGGTGGCCATTGAACAAAAGGATAAAAAAGAAAAAACGTAGCCTTTCCCTTTGAACCCTTCACGTCGGACAAAGACAGAAATAAATAAAGAGATCATTTTAGCTAATAGCCAGACTATAAAAATTAAAACAAAAATATAAACGCCGGCAAAAGGAAGGGAATTGGTGATTTTGTCAAAAAAATAACGAATCCATGGATAAACACCTCTCGAATAGAGTGTTTCACACAATTCTGGAAATATCCCGAAGATGATTCTTATAAGAATTGCAATAAAACCCAATTTTATCCAGGTGGAACGACGGTCGTTTTCAGGAAGGCTGAATTTCATTGATTATCAGGATGAAAAAATTATCAGATTAAAGGAATAAAAAAATAGCAAGCAGGAATACTTCCTGCTTGCTATTGAATGAAGGAGTTATTACATGTGTAAAGGACGGTTGTCTGTTGCCGACAAGGCAGCTTCCTTTACGGCCTCAGTAAAGGTAGGATGGGCATGGCTGATTCTCGAAATATCCTCAGCAGAGGCTTTGTATTCCATTGCCACGACGGCTTCGGCAATGATATCGGCACATCGTGCGCCTATCATATGCACACCAAGGACCTCATCCGTTTCTTTATGAGCCAGAATTTTTACAAAACCATCCAGGTCAGTACTTGCACGGGCACGCCCCAAAGCACGGAATGGAAATTTACCGGCTTTGAACGGAATTCCTGCATCTTTGAGTTCCAATTCTGTTTTTCCTACTGCAGCCACCTCAGGCCAGGTATATACCACACCCGGTATCAGATTATAGTTAATGTGAGGATGTTGACCTGACATGAATTCTGCAACATAGACTCCTTCTTCTTCAGCTTTATGAGCCAGCATAGCCCCTTTTACGACATCGCCAATTGCAAATATACCCTCTACATTTGTCTGCAGATGTACGTCAGTATCAATTCTTCCACGGTCATCAACTTTAACTCCGGCATTTTCAAGGCCCAGGTTGTCAGTATAAGGACGTCTGCCGATTGCTATCAGGCAGTATTCTGCTTTCAGCGTCATTTCTTTATCGTCTTTTCTCGATTTTGCAGTTACCGTAACCTGTTTGGTCGTGGAAGATACAGAAGTAACCATATTGTTGAGATGGAAGTTGAATTTCAGGTCTTTCTTCAGGATTTTTTTCATCTCTTTTCCAATATCCTTATCCATAGTAGCAAGAACAGCATCTGCATATTCCACTACTTCCACTTTGGTGCCTAATCTTGCATAAACAGACCCCAATTCCAGTCCTATTACCCCCGCACCTATGATTATCATGCTTTTGGGGACCTTTTTAAGGTCCAGGCTTTCTGTTGAGGTAATGATTCTTTTTTTATCGTAGTTGAAAGAAGGAGGAGTTACCGGTTTGGAACCTGTGGCAATAATTACCTTATCTGTATTTATAGTCTTAATAACTTTAGAAACATCTTTTTTGTCAGCAATCTGAATGGTATTTTTATCAATAAAAGAACCATGTCCTTCAAAGACATCAATTTTGTTTTTCTTCATAAGAAACTCTATCCCCTTACAGGTATTAGAGACCACATCGTCCTTTCGAGCAATCATCGTCTTCATGTCGATACTAAGGCTTTCCAGGTTAATGCCGTGCATGCTGAATTTTTTTTCTGCATTATGATAATGTTCGGATGAATCAAGCAATGCTTTTGAAGGGATACAACCAACGTTCAGGCAGGTGCCTCCAAGAGAAGGGTAACGTTCAATAATAGCTGTTTTCAGACCTAACTGAGCACAACGGATAGCGGCAACATAACCACCGGGGCCCGAACCAATAACGGTAACATCGTATTTCATAATTTTTGCTTTTGTTTATAGAATAGAAGTGCAAACAGAGTGCATTGTATTAATAAACAAATATAGAAAAATTATTTGTTACTTGTATCGAGTTGTTTGAATTGATGTTGTTGCTTTCTGTGATGAAGCATTTGGAGTTTGAATTGACGGGCTTTTTTACGACTGCTGCCAACAGCAAGAAGGGCAGTAATAAAAAACAACAATCCGATGAGAACATAGGGCCAAACAGTAGCAGTTTCGAGTAAAAACTGTTTGAAGTTTTCACCACCGGCAGTAAAGTTGGCAGAAAATTCAGCGGTAAATGTTTTCTGCTGAGGTTTTGAAATTTCTATATCCTGGTAAAAAGAAAGAATGATACTGTTGACAGGTTGGCTGTTAATGCTGTTTTCGGCTTTCAGTGCCAGAAGGTTTAAATCTTCTTTTTCCTGATTCAGACTTTTTTGGATAAGTAATTTGTCTTTCAGGTCTTCGGCATTGTTGATTTTTTGTTCATATTCAGCTATTGCAAGGTTTTTGCTTTCAATCAGACTTTTTATTGTCAGGAAGTCATTATTTTTATTCTGTTTCCAGTGATTCTTTTTGTTTAATACAATTGCAAAGGCATTAAATTCTGATAAAACTTCTGTGAAATTTTCTGAATTAGTCTGAATTTCAACCGTATTACCTTTGTGAAAGTCGGTAGTATGTTCAGATTCAGTAATAATTCTGAATTTGTACTGATCGGATAATTCATGAACCTTTTCATTGACATAAGCATAATCCCTGACCTTTAAAAGCAGGGCCGCATGATTAATACTTGTAGCGTTCTTATCAGAAAAATCAGCTGAAGAATTTTTAACATCCGGAGTTATCAGCGCTTTATCAGTAGGGTCATTTATTGCAAGGCCTGTCTTTAAAGAATCTACATGTTTTCTGATGTCCTCCATTTCCATTACAGAAAGTCTGTAGGGCGTATTTACACCATTCTGTTTTTGTCCCTGAATAAAATCAGCAACCGTTTTGTCGAACGCTGAAGTGCGATTTTGATTGTTGATATTTTTTGAAGATTGATATTGTTCCATGTCAGAAACTTTTGGATTATGACAGGAAACAACCAAAATACTCAGAACTAAAAGTTGAATATAGCGCATAGGTTCATTAGTTAGATAGGTAAAGAGGGGGGTTATAAATATAGTCTAAAAATTATGATTATGAAAGTTTTTCTGCTTGTTTTTTTTTAGAAAAAATGTTTGAAGCCTGAGAATATATCAGTCCCAAATATAATTAAAACATAATAATACCATCAACAACAGAACCTAAAAGTGACTTTTTAAAAGAATAATACAGAGACAGACCTCCATAGGTAGCAACCCCTGTGTCAGGATTGCTGAAGGGAGGGGAATTCCATCTGAACCCGGGTAGTTGATATGGGAAACATCCCAATTCCAGATACAGCTTTGTCTGAGGGCTGAGTTTAAAATTCAGATTTACTCCTGTTTTTAGTCTGAATCCTCCAAAAACATATCGTTGTATTTCTGAACTTGTAGTTTGCTGATATCCAAAAGCTGTAGAGAAGCCTGAGAGGCCTGCCCCAATGTCTAATTTAAATTTTTTGGAGACTTTCCATGCTAATTTTATCTGAACCGGCAATGTTATATTAAGCCATAGTTTTTTATTTAGTTTTGCCTGAAACCCAATAAATGGAGAAGGAATAATCTGTCCGTTGTCATAGCTGAAATAAATGCCGTAGTACCAATAAAATTTCAGGCTTTTCATATGCGCAAAACCTATAATAGCAGTGACAGAGGGGACAGGCGTTCTTTGAACCGACAGGTAATCTTCCATCATTCCCAAGGTCACTGAATAAAAAAGAAATTTTGGTTTCTTCCCGGCTTTTGCTATGAGGTGAATTCCAGTGATTCCTGTCGAAAAACCATAATTGAAGTGGGCTTTATTATGAAAAGGGTTGTTTTGGGATATGTTTTTGTACTTTAGGTCAGTAAACATAAACTTTGGGCGGAAGTTCCAGAAAATCTGATAAGCACGTAATTTTGCAGCTTTTTTGAATCGCAATGTCAACATTTTTTTCCAATCAACCTTTAGTTTTAATTTACTTTTGACCGGAACAATACAATTTATATTGAACTGCCCTACATGCAGCCTGTCTTTGTCCATAAAATTGAAGTCATGACTGTAAACACTGTTAATTCTTACTGAAGGTTGAAAAAATTGATTAAAAATGAACGATTGTCCATTCATTAGTGTAGAAAAGGGTAGAAGTCCGACAAAAATTAAGAGGGTTTTCATAATTAAATTAGTGGATTGAGTCGGAAAAAAAATTATTGTTATATGTTTTAGAATAGTACAAAAAACATACTGTTTAGTGTTAAAGGGACAATATATCCAACATAAGTAAAACAAATTGGTAATAAAAATAACAAATATATGCAAATGAAGATTTTATTGACTGTTAAATTGGTAATTGAATTTAAAATTTAGTATTTTTGATTTATCAGACCGGCTGTCCTGTAGTTCTGATGTTCAGGTAGAGAGTTTTATCTTTAGGCTTAAATGATTTCTTTATCCTGACTATTCAATCATCATAAAATATGAAAAAAGTACAGAATGAGTGTAATAATTTCATTGTTAAATCATAAAGGAGGTGTTGGAAAGACAACATCGGCAATTAACATCGGTGCAGCATTGGTTCAGTTGGGAAAACGTATTCTCTTAGTGGACCTTGACCCACAGGCAAATCTTACAATCTCTTTGGGGATCCGTCGCCAAAAGATTACCATTTATGAAAACATTCGCGGAGAAGCTGAAATAACACCCTTTACAGTAAAAGAAGGCCTCGATGTGGTTACTTCTAATCTCGATTTGTCAGGAGCTGAAATGGAGTTGATAAATGAAGCCGGAAGGGAGTTTATTCTCAGGGAACTTTTTGAGCCTTTGGGTCATGATTACGATTACATTATTATTGATTGTCCTCCATCCCTAGGCTTATTGACTTTGAATGCACTGACAGCCTCTGATTTTGTAATGATTCCTATGCAGACAGAATTTCTTGCCCTTCAGGGAATTGTTAAAATAAAGCAGGTAACGGATAAAGTTCGTTTCCGACTTAATAAAAAATTGCAAATTGGTGGGGTTATTGCCACTATGTATGATAACAGAAAGGTGTTGAACAGAGATATCGTTGGTACAATCGAAAAGTTCTTTGGTGATAAGGTTTTTCAAACCAAAATCAGATCAAATGTTGCCCTTGCTGAAGCGCCTTCTGTAGGTAAAGATATATTCGAATACAGCAAATCCAGTAATGGTGCTGCAGATTATCTTGCCTTAGCGAAAGAAATTGTCTCAAGAATAGAGGTAGTCCCTGCATAAATTTTATTATTTTTTTATCCTTTGTATTTCTTTTATGAGTCGTAAGAAAAATAAAAAATCATTTTCTGATAACCTTGAGTTATTGTTCTCCGAAAGGATGCTTGACGATAACGCTCAGGATAATATTCAAATGATTGAAAATGATAAAAAATCCTCAAAAAATAAAGAAAAGGGTGCTACGTCAGCAAGGAGAAAATCAGGTGTAAATAAATCATCCCGCAAATCATTTTCCTCGAACCTGGAGAAATTCTTTAAAGATAGTATTGAGGGAGTACTTGATGGTGTGGTTACAGATGTGAAACCTAAAATAGTTGGTAAAGGCAATAAGAAGGCTGTAGGTCTTGATTTGCTGATCAGGCAAACTACCAAAGATAATGTTAATGACAAATCAAACAGACAAAAACCTCAGACAAAAAGAGTAACTGTAGTTCTTGATACTAAAAAAATTGATGAATTAAAGAGAATTGCCAAAGAGGAAAAATTGCGTCTGCATCAGATCATTGGTGAGTTGGTTAAAGATTATATCGATGAAATGAATAAAGACGAATAGATTTTTTGCTTTTAAATTATAAAAGGGGCTTTTCAAATTAAGAAAAGCCCCTTTTTTATATCCTGTATTATCAGATGCTATTTTTTGATTATTGTTTGAATTCCCAAAGTGTTCCTGCTAATTATTCTAAGGAAATAATACCCTTTATTTAAGTTTTCGGTACTTAACTCAATTTGTTGGTTGCCTTTGTTTAAAAAGTATCTTTCTGAATGGCATAGACGACCTGTTACATCTGTTATTTCTAATTGGTACTCTCCTTCTTCAGAATAAAAACTGACATAGGCAGATTTATTAAAAGGGTTCGGTACCACATTCAAAATTATTTTTGTCATGTCGAAAGTACGAATTGACATAACCGGACTAACAATAACAACTGCAACATCCTTTGCACAGCCATTTATAGCTTTAGCATATATCCATGCTGTATCTGCAATACTTCCGGCTATAACCAACCCTGTAGCTGCATCTACACTGATTCCAGAACCGGGATCGGAATTATACCATGTTAAAGTATCAATGGAAGAATTTGGTAAAAAAGTTCCGGCCAATAAAGTGCTGTCGCCCGGAGCCAACCATACTGTATCCTGCGTAATATCTACACTTGTCGCTGAGTTTGGTTCCACAACGGTATAACAATCCATGGCGGATGCTGAATCTGCAACGGAATAACAGACCTCTGCGATGCCTCCTGAACATGGCCCGAATAAAGAAACGAATCCATTTACCTGATCTATTGTCGTTGTCAGATTAGTCAATGATGTAGATCCGTTGGAGGTTCCTGCAATAATTCCCATTAATGTAATTACATCATTCAGATTAGTGACGTCAGCTCCTGAATTGATTCCGTTAGCTGACAGCGAATCACATACGCCAAGAAAAAATTGACCTGCTGCATCACAACAGGTTGTTCCGGGCAGATACATAGCGCCATATAAGGAATCAACAATAGTCTTTAATTGGTTAAGGTCATAGGAAAAGGGTATGATACAAATTTCATTACAGGTCATCATACCAAGATCGTTTGGAATAACACGCCCATCTAAAGTAGACATTATTATCTTTGGCCCAAGACCATCGGAAGCCAAACTGTCGTTCTGTATAATAACAAATTCTGTGTTTGGTAAGCCGGAAGGTGGGCTAGTGTATGTTGGTGCGGTAGTTGTATCTGAAGAAAGTATATTGGTCCATGTGCCACTCAGATATCCGGGAGTACTGTTTGGGCATTGTGCCTGAATAGTGTAACTCAGAATAGTAAAGATGAATAATAACAGTTGAGTAAGATTCATAACATATTTTTTTGGTTTGAAATTGATTTTCTCAGTGGTTTTAGTAATCCAAGATGCAATTTACGTATTTTTGAATTAATAAACAATAAATTTTTACTATTAGCATCTCAGATAGCTGTTAATTAGTATTATATCATTGTCTGAAGTGCTCTTTTGTAAGTTTTTTTTGATCAACATATTTGCTCTTCTAATTGTATTGCATAATTTAATAATTGTATCTTTGCAGGGCAAAAATAATATTATGAAACTTCTGATTCAATCTGTTCTTTTAGTTTTTTATGTTACTCAGTTGAGTGCTCAAAAGCCTGTTAATCACACTGTTTTGTTTGATGAGGGGCAGACCTCTATTTCTTTACAACAACTGGATAGCCTCAAAGAGGTTGCTATACAGGTAAAGGAGACCGAAAAAGGGAGAGTAGTCGTTTATTCATATGCAAATGATGCTGCTGAGGGAGATTCTAACTTCAGATTGTCTCGCCGAAGGGCTTTTTTGATGTTGCAATGCCTTGAAAGGGAAGGGATTTCCATGAGAAATATTCAGGTTGAGAATAAAGTCCGGCATGCAAATGAATCTGACGCCTGCAATGCCTGTGCTGAAATTTTAATTACTACTGACAGTAATTTCTTTAATCAAAATCTTTTTCATCGTCGGATTGCAACGTTTTTGGAGAACGAATCAGAAATAGAAGTACAGACGTTTTGGATTCATCCTTTTGAAAGTTCTTTGATTACTACGAAGGAGGGACTGTTGATTCGTATGCCTGAAGGAACTTTGGCCACTAAAGACAGCAGCCTTGTGAAACTTGAAGTCCGTTATCTTAAAAATAAATGGGATATGCTGCTTCATTCATTGGGAACCCGTTCTTTTAATCAAAAGTTTCTCGAATTGAACCGTGCTGTTCATTTGTCGGCATCTTTGAACGGAGAAGCTCTTGAAATGTCTAATAATAAATTGATTACAGTAGTTGTGCCAAGTGATGTTTATACCCGAAACGCTGAAATGTATATTCAGGAAGGCGAAAGTTGGTTGAAACATCCTCTTTCCGGAAATCTAAAAACAGGAACTTTTTATAGCGGGGATTCCTTCTTTTGTAATGATTCAAATGCTACTTTATCTCCTCCTCAATATGATTTGCCTCCTTTAAAACCGACCCACATTAAATATGAATCTGTAACTGCTCTTCAGGATGAACAATTGAAAACTATTCAGATTCGCCTGGATTATTATGATGAACAAAAATATGACGAAAACGGGAAAAAACAGGAACTTAATCCGCAGCTTAAAAGAAAAGAATACCTACTGAATAGTAAAAAACAGAGGCTTTTGATTGCAAGAGAAAAAATTATCATGCAAACCCGTGAAAAAAATAAGGGCCTCGATGAACAGTATTATAAAAGCCTTGCTGTTTATAACAAACAAAGAAATTTAAAGCAAAGAGCTTATATAAGTAAGGTTGATAGCCTGGGGTCTGAACAAAAGGCGAAAATAAGCCAATGCCAGGAACACAAAAATAGTATTAAGGATCTCAAAAAAACCTATCCACAGGATGTTTATGAACAAATTTTTACTACCCTGCTCAATCATAATAGTTCTGGTAATATAGGCTATTGGGCACAGACCAATCAGTTGGGTTGGGTTAGTATTGGAAATAGTTCAAAACGCGCTGTATTGAAATCAGTTCCTTACAGAGTTGTTACCGACCTGTCTGCCTACAAAATTACTGCCTTTCTTATTTTTGATGACAATCAGGATATTGTCATAGGAGAAGTTCTTGATGATTCAGACATTGTTTTCAGAGAAGTACCCGAAGGTGAAACTGCCCGTTTACTGGCAGTTACCAAAGATGATGAAGGCTTTAAGGTCGCCTTTCATCACATTATTATTAATGGTTCTCCTGTTCTTCTGGAGTTTAAAAAAGAGTCTCTTAAACCTATCTCTAATTACCTGAAATAATTATAGGGCTCATTTTAATCTTTTGATTTATGTTTTTAGCGAATATAGACTAACTTTGTTTAACATGCTATTGGTAATTGATGATTTAGTATAGTATTATGAATAACTTTTTAATATCCCTCTTGCTTTTTGTACTGACGTTACTTTCAGGTTGTCTTAAACCTTCTTTACGGCTGGATAAAAAATCAGACCTTAAAAATCAAAGTATTAATGATTCTGAGATGTCAGTCAATGATTCTTTAAGTAAAAGCAAAGCATCTCCCCCGGTTTATATTCTTGGAGGAATTCAACATGATAAAATGTATTCAAATTTCTATAATCCTCTCCGGATATTTGTGGAGGGAGAATCTGCTGAACATCTTGTTGTTTCAGCTAGAGGAGGCCGGCTTGATACTATTGATAAGAAAAAAGGATTATTTCAGTTTTATGATAATCATAGTGGTTCTTTAATTGAGATAGTTGTTGAAGATACAATTTCTGGCCTGCTCTTAGGTAAATCTTTTGAAGTGGTTCCCTTGCCTGCTCCTTCTGCTCATGTATGGAAAAATATGACTCCTTTCCGGAATAAATCTTCTTTTAATGCCAAAGAATTTAAACTTCAGAATGCTCTTGTATTAATACATGACGTTATCAGCGTTCCTCTCCTTTGCGGTGCTTCAAGTTACCTCCTTATAAGAATTGATTCTAAAGGCAGGAGGTTTGCACACCTGAACGTCGACAAAGCAGGTGTTTTTGATACTGAATCAAAAAAAATTATTAATGCTGCCGAAAAAGATGACATTTTTATTTTTAAAGATATAAAATCAGACTGCACGCCTTCTCAGGTTAAAAGTATTGTCTATATTATTGAGTAATACTTTATTGTTTTTTGTTTTGTAATTATTTCCTGCCTTTATCTGGTATTTGCAATTTTGCCAATCTGTTCATCAACCTGTTTTTATCTTATAATTTTATCATTCAATCATCTGTCTCAACAATCTGCAGGTGGCCTTGAATAAAGTGAAAATTATGTGGTTTTTTAATAAACATGTGAGGGAAGGGGCATGCATGGATTTTTATTTCCATTTTATGATTAATTTATTAATGGATGATATAATTAATAAAAGGATTCTGAAAGTCTCCTTTCAATTTTTAATCAAATAATGTAAAACACTTCAGATGCTGCTGAAACACCTTTATCTACAATGATAAAACAGCCATAAAATATTTAATCATAAATTTCTTTTTAAAAGTTCACACTTTGAAAATAAATTACATTAAAG
>CAJQOX010000124.1 GCA_905480075.1 uncultured Aureispira sp.
AAGCTTCATCTCAATAGAACCGAACACTTTTTTTCGTTCCGCATTCAGTTTATCAAGCCTTGCCCTCAAATCCGCACCGCTTTTGTTCAGCCTGCCTTTGATAATCTCATAGGTGCCGCTTTCAAGCTGTACATTTTCCTCCTTAACTTCCTCCTCAGGATTTATTATATTATTATTATCATCAGCCATGTTAACTGTATAATTTTATATTGTTTATTCTGACTATAGTCTTATTAGATAAATGCAATCAGGTTATCCCACCTTTCAGTTGATTTATCAGATAAATTCAGTCACATGCTTATGAGGCATGTGACTGATATGATTCAATATATTTTAAAATAATTTTCCGGCCTCTTCTCCGCCCATGCCCAAACGGCTGATTGTTTCTATCAGACCCATGACCACATCCTTGTCAGACTCAGATGCTTTAGCATAGATTTTAGACAACAAGGCAGAGAGTGTAAGGTTTTTAACAGTTTCTGTATTAATACCATAATGTTCCACAAAGCTTTTGACCCTTGCAATAAGGTTGTCATCACCATCTCCCATGAGGGCCGTTTTCAATGCCTGCAGGTTGTCGCTGTTGTCCATCAGGCGGTCAATAGATTTGCCCTTGTTTATCGCATTGATAATGCTGTCAAAGAATTTGGTTTCACCCCCGACGATATCAATTTTGGCATTCTGTAAGGCGGATGCAAGCACCCTTGCCTGAGATTCTGCAATACCCAACTGAGCTTGAATTTCAGCCAGTTTGATGTCTTTTTCCTGTTCGAGTTGTAGTTTGAATTCTTCGTGGTCTTTTCCGATACCATCGAGTAATTTCATGGCATTTGCCTTTGCTTCTATACCTTTGGCTTCAGAACTGAGTTTCTGTTCAATGACGGTTGCTTCTGCCAATCCGGTTTGTTCGGTAACATTAGCATCTACATTACCTTTTTCTTTGGTAACCTCAGCTTCTGCAAGACCTTTTACTTTTTCAGCTTCGGCCTTAGCAGTAATAGCATCAGCTTCCGCCTTAGCTTTCTTCAAAAGAATGTTCGCTTCCACAGAACCTTCCATTTCCTTGGCTTCCGCCTTAGCTTTCATTACATCTGCTTCAGCCAACCCTACAGTAGCTTCTTCACAAGCCAGGGCTTCCGCATTAATTTTTCTTGCTTCCGCATCTTTTTGAGAGGCAGATTTTTTAGCATCTGCTTCAATAACGATCTGCTGAGCTTTTACTTCAGCCGCCAGTTTTTCGGCTTCAGCCTGACGCATCTGAAGAATTTTTTGTGATTCCCCTTCCTGCATAGCAGCTATTTCAGCAACCTTTTTAGCCCGTTCAGCAGCAGCAATTTGTTTGACATCCTCAATTTTTTGATCCTCCTCTACTGTTTTCTTTTCTTCCGCCTTTCTTTCCTTGATGATAACCTGAATATCGCGTTTGTTTTCCTCCAGGATCTTTTCTTTTTCAATTTGTTTGACACCTACAATTCTTTCCTTATCATGAATTGCCTTTTGTTCTTCAGTATCAACTAATTGTTGTTGAACTTTTTCCAGTTCTTCCTTGTTTAATCTGGCAAGAATAATTTCACGTTGTTTGTCTTCTTCTGCCTGACCCAGTTTTTGCTCTGATTGTTTCTGTAGCAGTTCGGTTTCAAGATTTTTAGCAATAACAACCTGTTTAGCTGCATTCTCTTGTTCTGATGTCAACTCAGAAATCTCTCTTTTTTGCTTTTGTTCTTCTTCGATTTGTTGTTTTTCAAGCTTCAAAATGTTTTTGATAGTCTCAACATCCTGTTCCTTGATTGTTTGCTGACGGTTGCGACGAATCTGATTAGTTTCTTCCTGTTCTTTTGAAGTAAGCTCTTCAATTTTTTTGATACCCTGCGCATCCAGAATATTTTTCTGATCCAAGGCATCAAGTGGTGTCTGTTCCAGATAATCTATTGCACAGTCATCCAGGATATATCCGTTCAAATCCGTTCCGATAGTATCGAGGATACCTTTTTTAAATCCTTCCCGGTCTGTATAGAGGTCTACAAAATCAAAGCCTTTACCAACTGTTTTTAAGGCTTCTGAGAATTTTGCATCAAAAAGACTGTTCAGAGTGGCGGGTTCAGATGCCCTTGCACAACCTATTGTCTGAGCTACTTCCACTACAGTTTTAGCATCTTTGTTTACCCTCACAAAAAATACTACTTTAATGTCTGCACGCATGTTGTCTTTGCAAATCAATCCCTCAGAACCAGCACGATGTACTTCTATTGTTTTAAGTGAGATATCCATTTCTTCCACCTTGTGCAGGATTGGTATTACAAACATCCCTGAATCCAAGGCAACATGTGCACCTCCAAATCCAGTACGTATGAGTGCCTTTCCCTGAGGTACTTTTTTGTGGGCTCTTGCTACAAGTAAGAAAAAGCCGATTACTACTATTAAAACTATTATTCCTATTACTAAAAAAATATTTCCAAGCATTGTTTATTATTTTGTTTTATAAAAGTGTCCCTGATTTTCTAATACAGGTTGTCTTGTTTATTGATAAATAATTAATTTTTAAAAAGTGTTTTTATAATTTTCAAGAATCAGGTGGGTAAAACTGAGGAAGGAACAAGGAAGGTACTTTTCTCCAGTTTGATTGATACTTTGTATTCTTTGTAATCATTTGTAGTGAAATTAAGTTTTTTTAATCATTTATTCTTCGTACTAAATATGTTTTGCCATTTTTTAATCTATCGCTGACTATTATCTTATCCCCTTTGTTTAGTGGTTTTTCTTCATCAAGCAATACCAATACTACTTCACCTATATCAGAGTTTATTACTTTTTTTATTTCTATTATTGAGCAATCATCGAGCATATATCCGTAAAGGTCTGTGCCAATTGTATCCAGAATTCTCATTTTAAAATCCTCCCTTTTTCTAAGCAGATCTATATAGTCAAACTGAATGGAGGCAGAATGCGTTGCATCAATGAATTTGTTCTTAAATAACGCCTCAACAGTTTCAAGTTTTCCGGCAGCTACACAACCAATTGTCTGTGCTACTTGTACAATGGAATGAAAGTCTTTGTTTATTAGTATAAAAAACTGAATCTTAATATTTACTGATTCATTATCGGCAGTAATTGTTTCTTCATTTATGGTAATACTTTTGGTAGAAATATCCATTTCCTCGACTTTGTGTAAAATGGGTATGACGAACATCCCCGAATCCAAAGCAACATGTGCGCCTCCAAATCCTGAACGAACCAGCGCTTTTCCCTGTGTAACTTTTTTATGTGACCGGGATACAAGAATGAAAAAAGAGATTATTACAAATAAAAAAATTATTCCTATTACTAAAAAAATATTTCCAAGCATTAAGTTTGATATTCCGTATTAATAAATTAAACTATTGTAGGCTATTAATGATAATTGATCTTCTGTACTACATAAGATTTGCCATCCTCCAACTGTTCTATGATAACCACTTTCTCGCCCTTTTTAATTTCCTTGCCTTCATTCGATTTTACGCTAAGAGAAACTATAGACCCATCTATATCTATCTTTAACTGACCGGTTTCAGTATCCTTAATTCCTGTCATCAAAGTCCCTATTTTGCCCTGTATCACCAAATCTTTCTCGGATGTATTCAATCTGGAAAAAACAGGAATAAGCGGAGCGGTAAATATTTTGGAAAGTAGTAGACTTACAATAATATTTGGAAATATCAGTAAGGCAGCCACAGATGCCGAATTGCCAGGGTTTATCCAACTTGCATCGTGATTGCAATAGATAGAAATAGACCACATCATCAATATTAATACGGACATCAATACCATGAAGGGAACCCTTCCAAAGTTGAAAAACCTTAATAATGTAATGAACAAGCTGCTGCGTTTCCTGCCAATTTCTCCACCTGAACCTATAATAGAAGGGTCAGCATGAACATCCACATCTACGTCTACATCCACATCCACATCTATATCCACATCTATATCTACATCAATGTCAACATCCGCATCCACATCAATGTCAAAATCCAATGCATCCATGCCGATTGCTCCGACTATCACACTCAGCCAATAAAATGTGAGCATAGATAAAAATATGGTGAGAACAAGATTTGATGGTGATATTGCAGCGCTTAATAATTCGCCCATTTTCGTTTTTACTTATTATTTTTTAATAATTATATTTTAATTCTATAAATATACTCTTATTGTTCAAATTGATATTAATTATTCTGAAATTGTTAAAAAAAACAGCATATTATTAGTAATACTATTTTCTATTATAGTAAAACTATCAATCATATTAATATCTACATCTTTTTTTCATTATTAGTTCCCCTCTCATTAAATTTTCTTAAAATGTCAAACACTTTGTTAATTTTGTGTGATTTTATAATAAATAAATAATAAATGGATTTCAAAGTCAGCTTAAAACAATCTGTAGCCTGGGGCGACAT
This sequence comes from uncultured Aureispira sp., assembly GCA_905480075.1. Lineage (GTDB taxonomy): Bacteria > Bacteroidota > Bacteroidia > Chitinophagales > Saprospiraceae > Aureispira. The sequence goes on from CAJQOX010000124.1 coordinate 4,434, forward strand.
GGATGCCTTTGGGCATGTCAATAATACAGTCTATCTGAAATACTTCGAGTCAGCAAGAGTCAAATATTTTGATGATATTCCTGAATTGGCAGGCTTCAAGGGGGATGCTATTCCTGTTTTGGCAAATATTTCCTGTAATTTCAAAAAACCGGTAGTATATCCCGATACATTAATCCTCAATGTAGGCGTATCAAAACTCGGACATGCTTCATTGAAAATGCAATGTGAAATGATCAGTCCGAAAGTCGGGTTGGCTGCCGTTGCAGAATGCACTATTGTACTTGTGGATGTCAAAAAGGGACATTCTGTCAGAATGCCGGAACAGTGGAAAGCTGCCATACAGAAAATTGAAGGTCATACTTTCTGATTTTATCTCTTTTTAACTATTTTAATGAAGAATGAAACAGTATATGATGTTCTGATTGTCGGCTATTCCATGCTTGGGAATGTCGCCGCCCTTATACTTGCCAATTATGGTATGTCAGTGGCTGTGGTGGAAAAAAAGCAACTTTCTGATATCCTTCTTTCTAAATCGGCCCGAATTGATGACGAGGTAATGATGATTTTTGAACATCTCGGTATTGCTGAAGATGTTTTACCCACCTTATTTCCACTTAAGGGTACACAGATAGTTGACTCGGACAATCGCTTACTTTTGCAGTTTAATCAGAAACATCACTCGGATTTCGCACCGCTTTATGGGTTTTATCAACCCGATCTGCAGCGAGTACTACAAGCGAAGGCTGCTTTAAATAAAAATATTACCGTCTTTGCCGGATCAGAGGTAGAAACCTTTGAACAGGATAAAGAAAAAGTTGAAGTCTTTATTTCCTCTACAGGAAAAAAGAATTACACTTCCGTTTCTGCATCATTTTTGTTGGTCTGCAATGGGCAGTTCAGTAATATTGCTGATTATGTGGATGTGGATATTGAAGACTTCGGTTTCCGCTCTTCTGTCCTTTGTGTGGATACTTTTTCTGATAAAAAAATACCACTGCATAATTATGCACAGACAATATATAATGCTGAATTTCCGGTTACACGGATTATCAACGATTCCAATCATCAGCGTTTTGAGTTTCAGATAGGCGAGGAGTATATCCATGAAGAAGCAACTTCCGGGCGGGTTCGCAAATTACTGGATGAACTGGGGTCTGAAGATTTGAATATAGAATCGGCCTTTGTATATAGTTTTGAATCCAGAATTTTGGATAACTGGTATCTCGACAAAGTACTTATTGCTGGTGATGCGGCACATATTATGCCCCCTTATCTGGGAATGGGGCTTGCTGCAGGGATAAAGGATGTTTATAATTTTGCCTGGAAACTCCGGTTGGTAAATGACAAGGTAGTTTCAGAAAAAGTACTGGATACCTATCAGAAAGAACGTGCTCCGAATGTCCGTCATCTTATTCAATTAAATCTGTGGATAAAAAGGTTATTTAAATCTTCGAAATTAAGATGGATAAAAGGTTTAATCCCTGTTTTGCCAAAATGGTTATTAAAAAGAACCCTGAGTACCTCTAACACTATCAAGTCAGGCATCGTAGCCAATAAATTAAGTGCTGCCGGAATTCCAATACTTTCCGCTTCTGTGATCAATCACAAAGGAACTTCAGTTAGTCTTAATAGTATATTAGGAAATAAATTCGCTGTTATTGCCATGAATAAAAATCCGATTGATTCCCTTAAGCCAGATCAAATTGAATTCCTTGCCGATATCGGCTGCAATTTTTTTCAGGTCACCCCTGAAAAAAATAAATTTGTTATGGATAACAGATTTGCTTTAAATATTTATGATAAAAAATCCCAGTTATATAAATTTTTTAAATCTAATAAAGCTAATTTTGTTATAGTAAGGCCCGATAGAATAGTTTATGATTTCTGTCGGGACCAAGATAGCCTAAATAAATCTGTAATTGACCTTCAAACTAAATTACCTGCCTTTGAGGAATCCAATTATTAATCCTTTGATTAATCTGATTCTCTATTAAATTTAATTTTATTATTACCTTTGGTCCTATGGAAAATACTTATACTAAAATATATCTCAAACGCAAAAAAGATAATTTCGTCCGGCGCTTTCATCCCTGGATTTTTTCCGGTGCAATCGGACGTATCGACGGAGTTGCCGAGGATGGTTCTGTGGTAGAAGTTTACAGTCATCAGAACGAATTTCTTGCTGTCGGTCATTATCATAAAGGTTCTATCGCCATCAAAATTTTATCTTTTGATAAGGTTAACCTTGATTCCGGTTTTTGGTTTGCCAAACTTAATAATGCCTATATTTTTCGTCAAAATTCCGGATTTACGGGGAACAAGAAAGCCTTTCGTTTGGTACATGGCGAAGGAGATTCACTTCCAGGGCTCATTATAGATGTTTATGACCGAACGGTTGTTGTTCAGGCACATACAATAGGTATGTATTTAAGTGTTTCCATGATTTCGGAGGCCTTACAAAAGATTTTTGGGGATAGCATTGATGCCATTTACAACAAAAGTAAAAATTCTCTGCCCAAAGACTTTGCTGTAAATGTTCAGAACGGCTATTTATGGGGTGAAAATAGCAATTCAGAAGCCGTTATTATCGAGAATTCCTGTAAATTTAATGTCAATTGGGATACCGGTCAGAAAACTGGTTTCTTCTTAGACCAACGTGATAACCGGTTTTTACTCAATCGATTTTCAAAAGACAAAAGAGTACTCAATGCCTTTTGTTATTCCGGTGGTTTTTCTGTTTATGCTCTAAAGTCAGGTGCTTCCCTTGTGCATTCTGTTGATGCCTCTGCCAAAGCTATTGAGTTGGTCGAACAAAATGTAAAGCTCAATGATTGCAATCTTGAAAATCATGAGAGCTTCAAAGCCGATGTGATGAAGTTTCTGAAAGAACAGGAACTTCCTTACGATGTCATGATTCTTGACCCTCCGGCCTTTGCCAAAACAGTTTCCAAACGTCATAAAGCCGTTCAGGCCTATAAACGTTTAAATATTGAAGGGCTCCGATTGGTTGCTAAGGGAGGTATTCTCTTTACATTTTCCTGTTCACAGGTAGTGGATAATCAATTATTCTACAATACAATTACCGCTGCTGCCATAGAGGCAAAACGCAAGGTAAGGGTGCTGTATCGTTTGACTCAACCGGCAGACCACCCTGTCAATATTTTTCACCCGGAAGGCAATTACCTGAAAGGTTTGGTTTTATACGTTGAATAATCATCATCTTTAATTCATCTTTTCATTCAGTAATCATGAAATATTTATGCATCCTGTTGCTGACTTTGTACTTATTGGGTACTTCTGCCTGCAATTCCACCAGGATAGTCAAACCATTGGCAAAAAAACAAATTGCCGTCGGACTCGATTTCGGAGGACCAATTATTGATTTCCAATCTCTAAAAATTCCAGTACCTTTTACCTCTGTTACAACAGCCTATGGAGTAGATTCCACACTTACTGTATTTGGCTCGGTCTACATTACATCAGCAATTTTCGGAACCATTCAATGGGATATGGGCGTGCTCAAAGAAGTTTTGAAACCACAAAAAGGGTATATCCCCGGTATCAGCCTTTCTGCAAGTACACAGATGATGGTGGATGTCTTTGAAGGGAATTTCAGAATGTATCCTGTTATCGATGCCAACTTCTATTGGAAATACCTCAAAAAGCAGGAACATTATTTCTATTTTAATTTCGGATCCTGGTTTGATTTCTGGCAAAAAGCACATAATCAACCGAATACTAAAATGTACTATCCTTCATTTTCTCTTGGTCATACTTTCGAAAATAAGAAAATGCGCTATACGCTGGAGGCCAAATATATAGACCCGGCAAGTTCCAATCTTGGTACACCTGTTCATTTCAACGGTTCCGGAGGACAGGGTTCCTGGGGGGCATATATCAGTATTTACCGAAAGTTCTAATTAGTTTTAAATTTCCTTTATAATGAAATATTTATTTTTTTTTATAACCATAATCCTCCTTTTCAATACTTCTTGTCGACTTGATAACTTTCTGTATAATCCTACAGAGGCTACTGAATACAAACTGGAGGATTTTGATGACAATCCGCATTTTACACTTGATTCTACCTATGCTATCGATACAGCACTGATACGCCTGATGACACTAGAATCCGGGCCAACCGATGACCGTGAAACAATTTATGCAGTCTATGTAGGTGATATTGACAGTATTGCCCACGACACGGTAATCCTTTATTGTCATGGCAATGCAGGCAACATGGATTATTACTGGCAAAGAGTAAAACTATTAGCGAATGCCGGGGGTAAAAATCGCTTTGGTGTAATGTTTATGGATTACAGAGGTTTTGGGCGTTCTACAGGTAAACCTACCGAGGCAGGTATGTATTATGATGTCGATGCTTGTATGAAGTGGCTTAAATCCAATGGATTGACCGACGACCGTTTGATCATGCAAGGCTTCAGTTTGGGATGTGCACCTTCTACTGAATTGACTGCTAATCCCCGTACTCTACAACCATCAAAACTGATTCTTGAAGCACCTTTTGCTTCTTTTGATTATATGGTACAGGACATAGCTAAATTGTCTTTGATGGGCTCATTTTATACCAACCTGGAAGTGGACAATGCCGAGGAGATCAAAAAAATAGAAGAACCTTTTATGTGGATGCATGGTGTTGCAGATTCTTATGTGGGAATTCAGCATGGTGAATTGGTGGCAATGAATTATCAGGGAAGTCATAAAGTAGAACGGCGAATAGTCGGTGCCGACCACAGTCTTGTTCCGTCTACAATGGGCTTTGATCTTTTTATGGAATTAATAGTTGATTTTATTACAGGTAAGATTTAGCGGCTGAATCATGAATAAGTATATTCTATTAACGCATCAGGCTGCTGCTGAGTTCACCTCTCGACAATTCAGAAAGACCGTGGTCCTTCTCAGACAAGCATTTAATTGTTTGAAACTAAAGGGGCTTAACTTATCTGATGCTAAGTATAATGCTATTTGTGATACCCTTCAGATGATGGAATTGATGTTCTCAAATTTACCTGTTCTGGAATACAATTCCTATACTACTGATATTATTGAAACTTTAAAAAAAGTCCTTGACAGAAAGCAAAAAACTTCCGCTTATCATTTCAGAAAACAATTATTGGATTTGAAGGGTTTAATTAATGGTCTAAATGTTGTTTTTGATTTTTGTCATAATAATGATATTGATATTCAAGCTGTTAACCCATCGCTCGTTTTTACACTCCACGAAGGAGGCTTTCTTTCTATTTATAAAAACGGGAGTAATGAACGGGCAAAGCAGCTGGAAAAGGAGTTCAATGATTGTTTTTATGTTAAGCTCACTTCGGTATCCGAATTTAAGGTACATATTGATACTTTGCTGGAAAAAAATGAAGAGGATGAGGCGATTCAGTTGATTTATGAAATGATTCAAGAATTCTCAGAATCTAAAAAAGAAGGCTTTCTTCGTCTTGGTGAACTCTATTTTAAGCGAAAAGAATACGCAAAAGCGACCGATGCCTTCATGAAAACGATCATCATGGGTACCCACAAGGATTTGGTGAAATCTCAGGTAGAAATTGCCTGCAATATCCTCGCCTCTGAGGCGGAAGACCCTGAAGAAGCCGGCAGGTGGAGGGAATTGTTGATTAATTTTTTTAGCTGAAATGGGTCTGCAGTTGGATTTGTATAAATATAACTTCCAACTTCAGGATCATTCTACTTCTCTATTTATATAAATATGAAAAAATGAAAATTTATACATTATGTTCCTTGTTATTTTTTTGCTTTCAACTGTCTGCTCAGGATATTTCTGGTAAATGGACCGGTTTTTTAGATCAGACCAAAGCTGCAATAGGAGAGGAGGGCTATTCTGATTTGTGGAAAAAAGGCCTATGGAAAGAAGGAGTGCCCACCTGCTATCTGGAGATAGATATAGAGCAAAAGGGTACTGCTATTGAAGGAACAAATTTTTGTACAGTCTATTTGAAAGCCGATTATAATGCAAGCTTTAAATTGAAAGGGACATTTGAAAAGAATCAATTAAAGTATACGACCACTGAAAAGACAGAAGAAAATATTTTGGAAGGGTATTCACATGGCTTTTGTTTTAATGAAGTAGAACTTACTTATTCTGAGGTAGATGGTATGGCATTTTTAGAAGGGAAATGGCTGGGATGGTCTGGTAGAGATACTAAATGTGCTCCGGCTTTTGTGAAATTAAAAAAGAAACTAATCGTTGAAAATACGGATAAATACCAAAGCAGAGAAATTTTGATAAAAGAAGAACTGCATTCCAAAGATAAGGAGATTATTATTGAGCTATGGGACGATAACCGGGAAGATGGCGATATTGTTTCTGTCAAGTTTAATGATAGATGGCTGGAAAAAAACACTCCTTTGTTCAATGAAAAAAAAATATTGAAAATACCGCTTAGTCAAAAAGAAAATATCCTCACTGTTTTTGCTGAAAACTTAGGTGATATTCCACCAAATACTGCTGCCCTTAATGTTAAATATAATGGCCTGAATAAAAAAATTATTTTGAAATCAAATATGTGGACGAGTGAGGCGATTAAAATCTATCTGTTGGATTAGTAAAATTTCGCATTAAATCTTATTTTGTAATGGTTTTTTGAGGACTAACAGAAAATTAACCGCTTTATTAATGAAAGAAAATGAAATTTTAACAATTTAAAGAATTCGGAAAGGGAAGAGAGGGTACAATTAATAAATCCTGAATTTAGATGATTTAAATGAAAATAATTGATAAAAGTAGCTATAGATATATAAGTCCGGAATGGAAGAATTTACCAGCAATTGAAGCTTTTACCCTTCTTTCTATCGATAAAGAGGATAAGAGAGTCAGTTTTCATCGTCAAGAACCTTCATTTATTAAACAAAAGGAAACCATTGAATCCTTGTTCGGTCCTTTTCATTGGCTGAACCAAACACATGGAAATAATATCATAGAACTGCCTTTTTCAAATGAAAGAGAAGGAGATGGATTATTTACAAAAGCCATGAATACACCCTGTACCGTGGTCACCGGAGATTGTCTGCCCATCGTATTTACCGACAATTCAGGAGAAGAGATAGGAATAACACATTGCGGAAGGCGGGGTCTTGCCAATAAAATAATTCATAAGATGATTACAAAATTTTCTGCTCCTGCACGGGAAATAAGAGCCTGGATCGGTCCGGGAATCGCCAAAGAAAACTATAATGTAAATTATGATATTTATAAGTCCTTTATCAATATTGATGCATCCTACAAAACTGTTTTTGAAATAAAGGAGGGAGAATACTTTTTGGATCTGTATAGCCTGGCTAAGCTTCAGTTACATCAGGCAGGACTCATGGAAAAGAATATTTCAGGAGCTTTGTGGAACAGCTATTCCGATCAATTATTGCATTCCTACCGCAGAGATAAAGATTGTTCCGGCAGGATGTTGACTTTAGTTGTAAAAAAGGAAGCATAGTATTCCGGACAATTTCCCAAAAACCGTTTTTCTTAATTTGATGTAACCTTAGCCTTTCAAAAAGTCACTATACGCATTTATGATGGCCTTTTGCATCCCTGCAAATATCAAATCTGCCTCTTCCTTAGTAAGTGTTATTGGCGGAGCAAATAACATATGATCACCCTTCGACAGGTCTACAGTTCCTCTGCAGGCATAGGTTACAAGACCTTCATCAAAAGCCTTTGCCTCCACCTTTTTACTGAACATATAAGCAGGATCAAAAATGGCCTTGCTCTTTTGGTCTTTAACAAACTCAATTCCTAAAAACAAACCTTCTCCACGAACATCGCCTACACATTCTATTTCTTTTAAAGTCTCCAGTTTTTCTTTGAGATAATTTCCCACAACGCAGGCGTTCTCAACCAATTGATGCTTTTTGATATATTCCAGATTCGCATTTCCCACAGCAGCAGCCAAAGGAATACAGGAATAGGTCTGACCACTGTAGAATGGTTGTCCGCTTTCCTGAAGGGTATTGAAAACACGGTCGTGAATAATGATAGCACCAAGCGGGAAATATCCCGAACTGATACCTTTGGCACAACATAAAATATCAGCATGGTTTCCGTAGTGGTTAATGCCAAAATTTTTCCCTGTTCTTCCAAAACCGGTCATAACTTCATCAGCGATCAGAAGAATGTCGTGTTTCTCACAAATCTCTTTAATACGCCTGAAGTAATTTTTCGTCGCACCGGCAGCTCCCAGTGCAGCGCCCACAATGGGTTCTGCAAGGAAACAGAAAATTTCAGGATGTTGTTCAATAGTTGATTCTATCTCTTCGATCAAAATGTCTTCATACTGCTCATCCGTCATACCTGCTTCCTTTCGGTAGTTCAGACAGGGAGAAACATGAAGATGTCCGATCATCAGGTCCGTATAATAATCCCTCCGTGCTTTCAATCCACCTGCATCT
>CAJQOX010000125.1 GCA_905480075.1 uncultured Aureispira sp.
CGAGTCTTTAGTACTTAGATACTATGTAATATTTATTATTGTTATTTCTTTAACATCCTGTTATAATATTAATCAAAAAAATGATTTTGATTCCTTTCAAATTGCTTTGCCTCAGGGTTGGGAAAAATTTAAATTAAAAGGAATTGATAGTTATGTTGGTGGAATTTCAAATGGAAAAGATACACTAACCTTTGATTTCGGTATGTACTCCTATGATTTAACTCACGAAATTCTTGACCAACAACTTTTTGCAAAGGATACTGTTAATGGGAAAATTGCATGGCTGACCAAACCTGCAGAACCCTCAAAAGGAACAATTGGCATTTATATAAAAGATGCTTATCAAGGTAATTCCTTTACTTTAATAGGAGAAAATATAGAAAACGAAACAATAATTATTGAAATGTTCCTGTCCATTGAATTTAAGGATAGTAAGCTTGCAAATAATTCAAAAAATATTCATTTTTCAAATAAAATCAATCCTTTATCAGGGAAAATTATTTTTCTTAACAATTGTGCTTCTTGTCACAGAAAAAAAGAAAAAATGCTTGGACCTCCATTGGCTGGAATAAAAAAACCTGAATTCAGCAAATGGATCCTTGATTCTACAGGTTTAACAAAAATAGATACATCTGATTTATATGGACGTAATTTCCATTGGCGTTTATTTGGAGAAATAATTAATGAAAATGATATTGACAAGTTGATAAAGTATTGTGAAACCGAATAAATAATTTCTAACCCGCATTCAGAGATTTTCATAAAAATGAACAAAAAAGTAATCCTGATCTTACTGGTTATTATCCTTATTTCCGGAGTGCTTTTGTTTTGGTCTGAACCCAGAAATATAATTGAACAGTTCTCTTATGATCTGATGAATGCCAATGAATATGTTTCCTCTGAGAAGCAATTGAATGCTATACTCTCTTCTTTTCCTGTTATTAAGTTCAGTGAAATCCATGAAGAATTCCAGGTTTATTCCAAAATGAAGTCAAAAGTCTATTATCCGCTCATAAAAAAGTCAAAATTTTATGTGATAAAAAAGAAGGATCTATACAGAAGAATAGTTGGTAACAACAGGATCAAAGACATTATTTCCAAAGAACCGAAATATCTCAACACCTGGTATTTTTCAGATACCGAACTGTATTTGGGTATTGATAAAAGAATTCTTCACAAAGCTTTGGAATTGCAGCATCTGCTCAGTGAAAAAGGCCTTAACAAAGATGGTTTTAAAATTAGATCAGGACACAGAACTCCTGTGCACAACGAACGCGTAGGAGGGGCTTCAAAAAGCAGACATATTAAAGGAGAGGCTCTTGACCTGATAATCGGAGACATCAATAATGATCATGTTTATACGGTGGAGGATAAAGAGATCGTATTAAAACTGTGCAAAAATAAAATTATTGGTAACAAAGGTGGTATTGGCCTATATCCGGGAACTAAGGTTGTTCATATTGATGTCAGGGGATATAAAGCGAGATGGAACAGTTTTTAAAGGTCTGACTTAATTTTTAAATCCTTAATCATAAAGTTATTTTAAAACTTAATAAATGCTAAGTTTACACTCAGTATACTTTATATCAATTTCACCTGCTGATTAATTTCCAAATTCAATTTTATGTCTGTCATTCCAAAATACAAGGGAAAAAGAGTCTACGAAAATTATTCTTCCGAAATCCCTGAAAATGGCTGGGATGTTATAGTGGTAGGTTCCGGAATGGGCGGCATGAGTGTTTCTGCAGCACTGTCGAAATACGGCCGAAAGGTCTTGTTGCTCGAACAACATTATATTCCGGGAGGCTATACACATATGTTTGCCCGCAAAGGATATAAATGGGATGTAGGAGTGCATGTAATGGGCGAAATGAGAGAAGGGGAGATTCCTGCAAAGATCATGAAATGGCTGACTAACGGACAGGCAGAAATGATAACACTTGGCGACCCTTACGACGGTTTTTACTTTCCCGATGATTATGACTTTCAGATGGCCGAGGGAAATCAGAAATTCCTGAATCATCTGAAATCTAAATTTCCGGATGAGAAACATATTCTGGATAAATACTGGAAGAAAGTCAGAAGGGTAGATATGATATGCAAAGCCTTCTTTCTTTTTCAGACTCTGCCCATGTGGCTCGAGTGGCCCCTGAGTAAGCTTTGGTTTGGTCTGCTTTTCAAAAACTGGTGGGGCGTAACTACCGAGGAAGCTATCGATGAGTTCGGTATGTCTCCAAAACTGAAAAGAACACTCACAAGTCATTGGGGCTATTACGGGTCGGTGCCAAAGGAATCAAGCTTTGGGGTACATTGTCTGACACATACTCACTTCTGGAACGGTGCTTTTTATCCCAAAGGCGGGGCCAAAAAATTTGCAGAATACATGCTGGAAAATGTGGTCGACAAAGGAGGGAAAGTAGCTGTAAGGGCATCTGTGGATGAAGTGCTGGTAAAAAACGGGAAGGCTTACGGGGTCCGTATGGAAGATGGCAAGGAATTCAAAGCACCGATAGTCATTTCTGCTGCAGGTGCCAAAACCACTGTCAACAAACTGATCCCGGAAACTTTTAAAAACTCTGAATGGGCCAAATCACTGAGGTCTATTGGTGATTCACCCTCTTATCTTTGTCTCAATATTGCCTTTAAAGGGGATATTGCTTCGAAGGGGGCAGGATCTTCAAATAAATGGTTGTATAGCATCAAGAACAACAAACAACAGTTGTGGGATGTTACTGACCTGGAAGAAATTCCGCACCTGCTTTATGTCTCCTTCCCTTCAATGAAAGACCCCGAACATGTCAGAGGTCAAAAGGAAACCGGGGAGTGTGTTACCTTTGTGGATTGGGATGCCTTTGTGAAATGGGATGATACTACCCACAAAAACAGAGAACAGGCCTATGAGGACCTTAAGGCTTCGATCACAAAACGTATGCTCGATGAATTGCAGAAACGCATTCCTGATATTATGGAGCATATGGATTTTTGCGAATTGTCAACTCCGCTGACCTCCAAACACTATTGTCGGGCAAGCAAGGGGGCAATTTATGGTCTTGATGCTTCAGTAAAACGATTTACCAATCCGCATCTGCGTACCCGAACGCCTATCAAAAATTTCTACATGTCGGGAGTGGATGTCGCTACTGTAGGGGTGGTCTCCGGTATGATATCGGGGATCCTCACTGCGGCTGCTATCGATAAGAGGGCTTATTTGAAATTGTTATAGTGTTTTGATTATTCACTTTTTAAATTGAAATGATTAGTTTCTATTTACCGGCTTTGCAACAGAACAAAGGAATATAGTGTATATTTATATGAGCGTCAACTTTAATCCAAGCCTGCAATTAATGAATTATAGATATCTGATAATTTTAATTTTAATCTTTTTTTCCTCCTGTGCAAAACTCGAACTGATCAGCAGTAATGACAACCCTCCGGTAGAAGTGAGCTATCAGATCAATTCAAAAACAAAACAAAAACAAGGCTACTACAGGGAATTTATTGATGGAAAACTAGTCAGACATTGTTATTATAAAAAGGATAAAATAGAAGGGATAGACAGAACCTATTATACAAATGGATTTGTTCAGAGTGAGCTGACTTACAAAAAGGGTGTGCTGCAGGGTGAATTTATGTACTATTTCGAAGAAAATGGTAAGATTAAACAAAGAGGCAGCTATGAGGATGGTAAAATAGAAGGGCAGCTATTTACTTTCTTTGCCGACAGTGTGCTTAAGGAAAAAATCATGTACGTCAATAATTACACAGAAGGACCTTTTACGGAATTCCATCCCGATGGAAGTCTTTCTGCAGAAGGGTACTATACCTTTGAGGAAGATTATGACGAACTGGAACATGGCCCCCTTAAACTATACGATAGTAAAGGTGTTCTGGAAAAGAAAATGATCTGTAAAAAAGGGCAGTGTTGTACTGTATGGACAAGTGCAGACGGAAAGGTCAGAGCGAGCTCTAAACTTTGCAGTTCTATCATTGATAGTATGAGAGGGTGGGAACCTGAATAACTATTTCACGAGCCTGATTCTATTCAAAAAGAAAGGCAGAAACTGTGAAGCTTCTGCCTTTTTTTTATAAGATACCGATCAATCTATTTTCATCATAGCCTTTACAGCATCGAACTGCGGTTTAACGACCCAATTCCCTTTCATGTCAATATAGCCCCACAAGTCATTTTGTTTGGCGGCGATATAGCCATTGCTGATTTTTCCGACTGCATCGAACTGAGGTTCTATCACCCAGTTACCGTCGGCGCCGAAAAATCCGAATTTTTTGTCCTTCCGGCCCTTTGCCATCCCATCCTTAAAGTCTCCGTAGACTTCTGTTTGTATATTCAGTTTTAGCTTCTCTCCATCTTTGCTGATATATCCCCAGGCACCATTTTCCTTTACACGGGCTATACCTGAAACCGGGTCAAAATTTTTGGCTGCTTCAAATTTGGGTTTGATGACCCATTTTCCCGTATTATCAATAAATCCAATCATCTCTGTTGCGGCATCTCTTGCCCATACAAGGCCTCCGGAAAAAGTACCGACTTTCTGCAACTCAGGCTTTACAATCCACTCGCCTTTTTTATCTATAAACCCAAATAATTCATTCTGATCCTTCACCCTTGCAATGCCATCCATAAAGTATTGTACAAGCAGGAATTTTGCCTTGATAACAGGCTCTCCATCCGTATCTACAAAGCCCATCATTTTGTCTTTTGCCCGGTAGGCAGTCATTCCTTCTGAAGGTCTTTTGATCTCTGTGATATCCTTGGTGTTCACAGCGCTTTCCTTTCCGTTTTTGTCCAGAATGAAAAAATCATTTTTAATTTTAGCCGAGGCGTTTCCATCTCTGTATGCCGAGGCAAATTCATACTTCATTTCAACGGCAAGTTCTCCTTTGCTATTCATATATCCCCAGGTCTTTTTTTCTCTTACAGGGACCATGTCATCTTCAAAACCCAAAGAAAATTCTTTGAGGTAGAATTTATTTATACTTACTTCTTTTTGTTTTCCGGTCTTATCAATAAATGCATATCGTTTGTTATGATAAATTTTGGCAAGTCCATCAGCATTAAAAGCATAGCACTTTCTGTACTGTGCAGCAATAGACATTTCTCCTTTTTCATTTACATATCCCCATTCTTTGGAATCCTTAGGACGAACCATAGCCCTGTAATCCTGAGCCATCAATTCTGTAAACATCATCAGAATCGCAATAAATCCAAATAACTTTTTTGTTTTCATTATCTTTTGTATTTTAATAATTAATAATAATCAAATATACAATAAAGGATATTGTAAATATTACAAATAAATTTTAAATTTTGATTTTTATATTTTTTAAATCTTAGTGAAAAATTATTCTAAAAATATAGAAATCAATTGATTGGATCTAGTCAATTCTGATTTTTTTGTACTCAGGGAATTAGGAGGCTTTTCAGATAATCAGCGGAGTATATATTTTAAAAGATAATATTTTTTGTGTTTTTTTAAACCTTTTCAACTATAAGATGTTATAAATTCATTCTTAAGAGCGGCCGCTTCTTAATTTCATACATACACACCCACATACTTAATCTTTTCAGAAATATAATTCACAAATCATTTTGCATTTCGGCAATTTTTGGTTCCGAATGCTCATTGTTTATGTACAAAATTAAATTTCATGAAATTAAGTCTATTTATACTATTGCTTTTTACTAATAGTCTTCCCGCACAGATATCACTACTCACGATAGAAATTACTGATCTTCAGAATAATGATGGCGTTCTACAGATAGGGATTTTTGATAATGAAATGAATTACCCTTTACCCAAAAAGGAAATCATTACCAAAAGAATAAAACCTGCCAATAATAAAGCTGTTTTACAACTCGAAAACCTTAAGTAGGGAGAATATGCCCTGGCTGTTTATCACGATGAAAATGCTGATGGTCAGTGCAACAGGAATTTTTTCGGGTTGCCGGTGGAAGGGTATTGTTTTTCAAATAATATGAGACCCTTTTTGTCTGCGCCTCCCTTCAATAAATGCAAGTTTTATCTGGATAAGAAAAAAAGAATTTCCATAAAAATGATTTACTGATTTACTGAATTTAAAAATTAAAATGATGAAAAAGATTCAACTGAAACACAATTATACATTGCCAGATTTTTCAGTAGGTTGGTATGTTTTGGCTACGCTCGATGAGATAAAGGTTAGACAAATACTCAGCCGTACCTTTGCAGGAGAGGACTTGGTGGTTTTTAAAACAGAATCCGGGAGAATTGTGGCTATGGATGCTTATTGCAAACATATGGGGTCGCATCTCGGACATGGCGGAAAGATAGAAGGAGAAACTATAGTATGCCCATTTCATGGTTTTTGTTTCGATCCGAAGGGGAAATGTGTAAAAACAGGTTATGGCAGCAAACCCTCTCCGAGAACAAATATGAATACCTGGCCGCTTAAAATAACCGGAGGTAAGAAAAATCAGGATTCTAATTGTTACTGCGAGCAGCTAATTTCTACTTTTTATTAAAAAATTGTATATTTAACTGAGATATAAAAAAATTGAATCTTCATTTCCTGAACGCTGAAAATATATGTGCCATACTACGCTTCTTTTTATCCTGCTCGGTCTCCTGAATTTAAGGCAATCACCTATAGAAGATGAAAGCAGTAAACTTTTTCAGAATATTCCCCTTGAACAAGGAATAGATTCCATCAAAAAACAAAAGAATCTAAAATTTGATTACGGAATCAGTTATTCTGTTCTGCACAGCAATAAAAGATGGGTGGCACATGTAAAGGATTTTAGCTATGAGGATGTAAAGCCACAGCGTGCGGTCATTGAAATGCATAATAATTCTCAGACCGGAACGGTTCAATCTGAATATTCTGTTTCACTGATTCTCTTCTTCAGCGAGAAAAAAACTGCTGAACGTACCTATAAAAAATTGATTAATAAGTTTAAAGGTCTTGGTGGTAAATCAGAAGAAAGCAAAGTGAAAATCAATGGAATAAAATTTTCTAACTGTCTTGTTTTTTACGAGGAACAAAATCCTGTGCCCAGTCTTGGGTTTTCACTTTGTAATAGTAAAAGTCCGGTGGTTTATGCAGGCAGTACAGCCGAAAAGATGTATGCTTTGCATGTCAGTTATGAAAAGTGAAATGAATAGCGTTTTTAAATTGCGATTCTAGGTTTTAATTTGTTTAATTCTTCATTTTAAGCTAATTTGGGTTTTCAAATGTTTAATAATGTGTTTTAATGAAAATTTTTAAATAAAATAAAAATGAAATTTATCAGTAGTTCTATCTTGTTTTCTGTATTTGCTTTGCTTTTATCCTGCGGTTCCGAAACCAATGAAAATTTCAACAAAATAGAAGTAGATCAAAAATTACTTGCTGACCTTCCTCCTCAGGTTAACAGATCTGAAGATAAGACAGAAGATTTTATTAATACTTTTACAGGCACTATTAACAACAATGATAAGATTGAAATGGTCTTGATAAAAGATGGTAGTAATTTAACGGGTAAATATAATTATGAAGGGGAAAATGAATTTCTCAGGTTAGACGGGACTATTGAAGATTCAGGTGTTTTTGTTATTTATGAATTCAATGATGAAGGAGAAAAAAGGGGTATCTTTAATGGCCATTTGATTGATAATAAAGCAAAAGGAAACTGGTCAAAAACAGAGGATGCTGCACCTGTTCCTTTTTTACTTAAGGTAGTCTTAAACGAGGAAAAAGTTAGCTGTTCTGAAAAGGAAATTCAGGAAGAAGGCCTTGAGGACCCGATTGTCGAGAAAACCTGTTCATGGAAAAATTACAGGTCTGTTTCAGAAGGATATCCAGATGAAAAGGGAATATATAGTTACCAATACAAGCTTTTCAAAAAACAGGATGATGAATACACTAAAATAGACAATGCGGCCCTTTTCAATAATCCTGAAAAATTGCTTCAATTGGTTAATAATAAAATCGAAGAGGATTTTAATAAAATATCCGCTGAGTCGGTAGATTGTTTTGAAGGAATTAGTTTCTCGCCCTTTAAAATAGAGGACCTTGGAATTGAATTCGATGAAGGCAAGATTAAATTTAATGTCTCCTTTGGTTTGGATGATTCCTGTATGAGTGATGATGGAACTATTATTTCTTTGCCTTTGGGTGAGGTAGAGAAATTGATGAACAGCTGATTGTTAACGGACTAAAGTCACATCGCCACCAAGCATCTCTGTTCTGCCATTAATAAGCAGCAACTCTGCCATATAAACATAGACTCCGGTATTCATCCTCTGACCTTTAAAGCTGCCGTCCCAGCCGTAAGAATAATTATTGGGTTGGAAATTTAAACTTTCGAAGACCATCTCACCCCATCGGTCAAAGATGCGGAATGTTTTAACCGTTTGTACATCGCCACGACTGTATATCATCAGAATGTCGTTATTCCCATCATTATTAGGGCTGAATGCATTGGGTATAAAAACATCGGATTTGTCCGGT
>CAJQOX010000126.1 GCA_905480075.1 uncultured Aureispira sp.
ATGGCCATACTTAGTTTTCCGGTAATACTTCCCATTCTGATGACCCTGATGCGACTGACAAAGATTTCTCTTCATCTGATGACAGATACCGCCTATTACAAAGACATGCTGATATTGCTTAGCATTGATGTTATTCTGGGAACATTGGCCTTTATGTTATTTCCCTATTTGTGGCGTGATTAGTGGGGATGGGTTTGCTGATGTTTAGTCAGAGACGGATTATAAACATCTCAAAAGTTATATAAGGCTTTTAACCTTTTTTATCAGTTTATAAAAACTTTCCTACATTTCAAATTTGTTTTGAAATAGAATAGTTTTTTTATTCTCATTGACAAGTTCTATGCCCCTAGCATCAATCCCAAACAGTTGTGAGATAGGGTTTTTCTTTGTATCTTATCACCCTGAAGGTTTATAGATAATAGTAATTAAAAAGAAATAAGATAAATGAAATAAATAATAGAATATTGTGTTGTGACTTCCAAAGTTACATCCAAGGAAAGAAACCGTTACAATAACAGAATAGAACAAATTGGAGGCAATTTTGAATATAGAGAACCTATTCATAATTCTGTAGATAAATTTGATGTAGATGTGTTTGGGCATACAAAAAATGGGTATAGAATCGAAAAAACAGAAGAGATGATTTTAGAGGAATTGTTGGAAAAGTTTCAAACAAAAGTTAATAATATGATACAACATGGTTGGATCCCTCAAGGTGGTATCTGTAAAAGTGGAAATTCCGAAGTGTGCGACTTAGATGGTCAAACATTTCGTTTTTATCAATCTATGGTTCGGTATAAGGATTGGTGGAATAAGATGAAAGAGAAACCATCCACCGATGAGTAGTTAAACAATGAAAACCTTGTTATATGAAGAAGATATCAATTAACACAATAATATATGCTATAGCCCATAGAAGCTAAAAGCCCTCACTAGGCAGGCTACAGGTCATACCAAAACGTTGTCTACAATTTCAAAAAAAAAACTTAAACCAACTTGGATATAAAAACAATCACGCTTGATGGTCAAGTATTATTTTGCCCAACTAAAAAACAATGGGAGCAACTCTTCAAAAACCCCTATATTGAAAGCAAAGAAATTGCATTAATTGACTTCATGAAAAGCAGAATAGAAATGAGTTTCTTATATCCAGAAGTAAATTATTTTTTGGCTGAATACACTCCAAAAAACAAATTCCATTTTTATTCATTATTAAAGATAAACAATGAATTTATAAGAGTTCACTTTGAAAATGTAATCTGTGAAAACTGCAACAAAAGAGCTTATATATCAGCTACTCCTTCAACTAAAGATTCCTATATACTCCTTTCACCTGAAGAGAAAACAAAGGCTAAAGAAAAAGCTCTCAAATATCCGAATCTAATTTGTAAACATTGTGGCGAACAGTATCATAGGAGATATACAATTTGGCAAACTTATGAGCTAAAAAATCTATTATAAATCATATGAAAAAAATATTAGATTGGTTCTTCACGAAATTCCAAACAAAAAGCATAACGGATTTTAAATGTCCTATGGGATTGTTTACAATGACATTACCTAAAGGATGGAGATATAAATGGATTTCAAAACATGAATATCTCTTCATTCATATTTCAACAAATCATGCTTTAATTCTAAATCCTTTTTTAGCTAAAAAAAAAAAGATTTATTAAAACCTCATCTAGAAGCTGCTTTAGAATAAAATCCAACTCCAAAAGAAATAGTGATTGGAGAACATAAAGCAATAGAATGGGCTTATAATTTTGAAGAAAGTAAAACGCTAGAAATAAGAAGAATTCTATACAACTCTAAAGTCACTATTGAAACAAGCTATTGTATTAAAAATAGTCTTAATGAACTTGAAATTCACAATGCGTTGGAAAAAGAATATCAAGTTTTGGCTTCAATCAAATTCATGGAATAAAAAATAAAAACAGCATCTAATAACTAAGTCTTAATGCCGACTGTAAGTCGAGGCATTAAGATTAGGTTGCACGAAAGCAAGCCGCTTGCTGCTTATGGGAGTTGGCAGTAATATACCACAAAATCAAATTTCAAATGGAATTAAGGAAAGGACTGGAACAAAACTTAAAAATTGCTTCTGAATTATATCCGGTTGTAAAAAAGAAAATACTTGATTTTACAGATTTTTGGGACAATAATCCTGACGATGCTATTTCAAGACACAAAGAAGTGGAAGATGAATTAAAAAAATTGACGGGTAAGGAAATGTCTGAATTTGATTTATGGGAATATTGGGAAGCTGATGGAGTCGAAAATATAGCATTTAGAATATCACTTCCTAATCCTGCCAAAATTTTAGACTTCAAAAAGAGTGAATTAAAAGAAATTTTGACACGTATTAAAACTTTTGAAGATCCAACAGAATATGAAAATGATGAATTTCTAATGCTTGTCTGGGCTAATAAATCTGATTATTACAGAGAACTGCTAAAAGTAAATTTTGATAAATATGACTTCAAATTTTTTATAAGAAATAAGGATAAAGATGGAAATTACTTTGAATATTCTGTAGATGAAATTGTTGAAAATCTATGGGAAAAATAAAAAAACTATTGCCAATTGAGTTGACGCTCCGCCCACTCTCGAAAGGACAATAAAGAACTCTATCGCTAAGCCCTATGAGCGAAAACATCAAGTACGGTTTGATGATGGGGGTACTGATTTTGTTTTTAATTTGTATATTTGATAGAATAAATTAAAAATATAAAAAAATGGCTTTCCGGTCCTGCTTAAAATGTTGTTTATAAAACAAAACTGAATGAAAAAAGATAGACGTCAATTTCTAAAAAACACTTCTTTGGCGGCATTGTCTGCCATCACTTTTCCTGCTATGCTAAAAGCTGAATTGAATTCGGGAAGTGTAAGCCAAGCTCCTGCAAATTGCAATCCAACAACTCAGGATTATTATGGGCAAGGACCTTTTTATACAACTAATGCACCTACAATTATAAATAATCAACTTGCTTCAGTAAGTGAACCCGGAACCAGGTTGATCATAAGCGGCAGGGTGCATAACCTTGATTGCTCTGAATATATTGCAGGAGCTATTATTGATATTTGGCATGCAGATGATGCGGGTGCCTATGATAACACGGGATTCAATCTCAGAGGCAAAACAACAAGCAACAGTCAGGGTTTTTATTTGTTCGAGACCATATATCCCGGTAAATATTTAAATGGAAGCAGCTATCGACCATCTCATATTCATGTTAAAATTACTCCTCCCGGTTACCCTCTTCTGACTACACAACTTTATTTCCAGGGTGATTCAGATATCCCGGGGGATGCTGCCGCCTCTATTTCAAGTGGCCTATATGATTCAACCCATCGAATTGTTCCCGTAACAACCAACAGTTTGGGGCAAAAAGAAGCAACATGGGACATTGTTATAGATGGTAATGGAACGCCTCTTGGAATTGAAGAAATGCGTTCAACCATGGGTATGATTTACAAAATATATCCAAACCCATTTTTAGATATTATTCAAATAAATTATGGTGTTTTTCAGGAAGCCAAAGTTAGCATCCAGGTATTTGACATTCAGGGTCGCTTGGTTGCGAATTTGGAAGAATTAAACCTTAAACCGGAGAAATTTACAGCTGAATGGAGACCTGATCCCAATATTCATCCCGGACATTACTTTGTAGCACTAAAAATAAATGATGTCCAGGTTCATTATTTGAAAGTTATAAAAGAGTCTTAACCTGAGAATAAAGCGAGACCCATCGCTATCAATACAAAAACAGAAAGATTTTCTAACCCAATAATTAAACTCATCCATCAGCTAAAGCCAGAGATACTCAAATACGAAATTGGATAATTTTGTAAGAATGTCTGTTATTTTATTTGAATTAGTTTGGATTCAAGGCTATCAAAACGCTTAATTTGGGCAGAATATAAGCCCTTTATTAATCCATTAACATGAATGCTATGTTGATTTGTTTTTTCTATAAATACAGATTCGGAATAAACCTCAGCACCTGATATATCAAAAATACGAATTGATATTTCCTCAGACGCTCCTTTGTTTCTAATATAAAAAGTCCCGTTATTTGGAACAGGGAAAATGTCAAAAGTAGTCTCCATCGAATTCACTTTCGGAATATAAGTTACTGTACTTTCTGTTAAGATTGTCAGTACAGAAGGAGTGGCTTTATCTCCACTATAATCACTCGAATTATTAACAGCCAAGCCGCGGGCATAAAGCATCACATTGCCGGTACCGGAAGATGGGGCTTTCCAGGTCCCGCTAAAAAACCCTGAAGTACTCATTCCATTTTGTTCTAGATACTGAACACCGCTGGAAACTGTTGATATCTGAGTATTTGCCGTAGTTGCAGAAAGAAAGTCTCCTGCTTTATTATTTAAAGAATCGAGAAAAACAGATTGTACACCAAAACCAGCAGGACTGCCTCCACTTGTTACAGTTAATTCGACAGTATATACAGAATCAGGAATATAGCTTGTTATAACCGCCCCTGATGCATCTTTAATTTGAACAGCCACTGTAGGATTAGTAAAAGTTGCATTACCCCCACCGGTTCCATGACAATAAACATTACCACAATCCCCTTGACCAAGAGGTGAACCTGTTGCATCAATTTCTCCATTGGCAGCTCTGCCGGAAGAAGCAGATTGTAATATTAATCCAATAAAAAGAAAGAGTGCTAATGTATGTAAAAAATTAACTTTCATGTACTGTAATTTTTAAACCAAAGAGTATTTCATTTTCAAATATAAAGTAATTTTAACAATAGGCAAATGCAAAAAATGATGAAAAAAATGCAAAAAACTAATTCTTAACAACAAATTCAAAGCCAGACATTAAGTCAATTTTACACAAAAAACCATGTTCTACTTATCTATCGGACGTACTCATGTAGTGTATGACAGTATCTAAGACCTGCGCATAATCTCACTTGCCACTTTAGTAGCGGCACAAGCCACATTGAGTGATTCCACCTCATTGGCCATAGGAATATACAAATGTTTATCGGTCAGTTCTTCTGTTTGTGGAGAAACCCCTGTACTTTCGTTGCCCAGTATGAATATACTTTTTTTATCAAATTCCTGGGTATAGATGTTACTACCTTTTTCTCCTGACATTCCGTAGATAGTAAAGCCGTAGTCCCTTGCTTTTTTCAGTACAGGAGTCAGCCTTTCGCACTTGAGAATGGTACTTTTAAACACAACACCTGCAGAAGCTTTGATGACAAAGGAATCTAGTTTTGCATTGCCTTTTCTGGGCATAATAATGCCATCTATTCCCAGGGCGGTACAGGAACGAATGATCATGCCTACATTCGCCGGGGTTGTGATTCCATCGAGGGCGATCAGTTTCAGGTTTTCATTTTGATGAAGGTCCAGAAATCTGACAGCATCATCCATTTTAGGTGTAACAATATCGGCTGCCACCCCCTGATCCTGTTTCGGGTGTTTGGAAATGCGGGAGACCTGTTCGGCTTCAACGCGATGAATTTCTATACTTCTTTTTTCACAGGCTTTAATAATGTTTCGAATAATATCTGCTTTTGCCTTACGGGCAATAAAGACTTTATCGACAGATAAGTCATCATTTTCTAGTATTTCGAGTACAGGTTTACGGCCGTAAACTGTCAGGAACTGATCCCTTTTGTGTTTCATAAAAAAGAGAAATATAAAATTGATTAAAAAAGTTTGTATTTAAACAAAACATTTAAAAATATAAAATAAATCAGAGAAAGAACAGGTGGCAGCATATAATTATTCAAAAAATAAGCCACTACAAAAATGTAGTGGCTTATAATATTCTGATACTATAAAGTTAAAAAAAGATGGTTATTTAACCATAATTTTTTTCTTTTTGCTATCATACTTAGACATTTCCTTATCAGTAGTAGAGTCAGAAACTACAGAATTGGTATTTTCAAATTTCTTATTCTCACCCAAAGCAATTTGTCCGATATAACGCTCTCTCTTCACAGAGTTCACGTTCTTGTGGCAAATAATCTGATAAGCAGAAGAACCACCGATAGCGGCAATTCTTGTTGACCAGCCTAAGAATATCTGATACATTCGAAATTGCATTTCACCGTATTTGGCAATTACTTTATCTTTGTTACTCATCCAGTTGTTATACCATGCTGCAATAGTCTTGCTGTAGTGGATACCAACATTTTCTACCGTATTAATTTCAAATCCGGCTTTCTCGATCTTTCTGAGGTCCCAGCTTACAGGCATAGAAGCATCAGCACCAGGGAAGATGTATTCATTCATGAATAATCCCCAAACAATAGTTTCCTGATCAGGTCCGCGCAGAAGAGATTTTCTTTCTCTCAATGCAGCAATTTGGAGGTAGAAAATTCCATCATCTTCAAGAAGGTCATAAATTTGCTCCATGAATTTTTGGAAATATTTGATACCTACGTGTTCCGCCATTTCAAGACAAGAGATTTTGTCATATTTTCTTTGAGGAATATCTCTGTAATCAATAGTAAGGATTCTAGACTGATCTTCCATACCATTCTCCTTGATAAGTCTTGTACCCCATTCTCCTTGCTCAGGTGTTATAGTAACACCTGTAGTGTCCATATTATAGTTCTTAGCCATGTGAGCAACCAAAGTTCCCCAACCACATCCGATATCAAGAAGAGATTCTCCCTCTTTCAACTGCATTTTTTGAGCGATCAAGTCAAGTTTGTTGTCCTGAGCTTCCTCTAATGTTTCCTCTCCTGTTTTGTAGTATCCTGAAGTGTAAACCATTCTAGGGCCTAAGAACCATCTGAAAATATCGTTTTGATCATCATAGTGACTCTTAATAGTTGCTTCATCCATTTTTTGTGAATGACTCATTATTTCCGGCAAAAATTCGGTAATAAAAAACTTGTAATGGTGTCCTACAAAACTAAAATTACATAATTCTTTTATATTGTCGATGAACTCCATGAAATCACCTTTCATATCGATATCACCTTTCATGTAATCCTCTATCCAATGTCCGGCCTCTACTTTATTAGCAGAGTATCTTTTTTTTAACTTACTATTTTTTACTACAACGTAATCTGAAATTCTCATTACTAAAAATGATTTAAGTGATTAATAAATTTAGGAATTATAGAAAACAACCAATTGGGGTTATTTAATGTTCCTTTTAAAAATTTTATATTAAAAGGCGAAGCTAAAAAGAAGTATTTTCACCTTTGTCTGTTAAATATTTAAGTATAAATAAATTCAAAGAAATGTTTTCATTGTTCAAAAAAGAATAAATTCACAACAGAATTAGTCGTGTCAGAACCACATCTCGTCTAATTTCCCACAAATTTAAGTCAATAAATATTAATATTGTAATAAATCACAAAATATATTTTTTCTTAGCGCTTGATAATCTGATACATAGAACGTACATTCAATTAAAATATGACACTACTCCCCGCACAATCAATCCTTTCAAAAAGTTATAATTTCTTTTCAAAGAGAATTGTATACCATAGTGTTATTTGGATATTTTACCTTCTTTTTCTTTTGGTTTCTGACCAAAGTGATAAAGGGAGTGGACTTATTTTCAGAAATACATTAATACATTTATTTTATCTGATGCTGATTGTGTATGTTAATTATCTATATCTGATACCGGTTTTTTTATCAAAAAATCGTTTCCTTACTTATCTTATTTTATTATTCTTAACGGCATTAATAATAACGCCAATAGAAAATGTTTGTTTGTACTGGAATTTTCAGGACTATGTAGATATAAGTTCAAAAATAGAGCTTATTGAGAATCAATACCGGCATTTTATTTTATTGATATCCTTATTGGTCTTAAGTACCATTTTAAAAATAACAAAAGAGTGGTTTTCACAACAATCAATACAAAAAGAACTGGAGAACAAAAATTTGCAATCTGAGTTAAGTTTTTTGAAATCACAAATAAACCCACATTTTCTTTTTAACACCCTGAACAGTATTTATGCGCTGAGTCTGAAAAAATCAGACAAAGCACCTGAACTGGTATTACATCTTTCTGAGATGATGCGGTATATGTTGTATAAAAGTAATGAAAAAGAAGTACCTTTAGAACAGGAGATACAATATATAAAAAACTATTTGGCGCTGGAACAAACCCGTTATGGAGATAAGGCACGTATAGAATTTAAGTGTAATGGATCAGCAACAGAACAGCATAGGATTGCCCCTCTTCTGTTTATCACTTTTCTTGAGAACAGTTTTAAGCACGGACTCAGTCAAAGTATAAAAGAAGGATTCGTTGTTTGCGAATTAACAATTTCAGAAAAGAGTATATTTTTCACACTTCAAAACAGCAAGGCAATAGAAATGGATGAACTGTATTTTCAGGGGGGGATAGGTCTTTCGAATGTAAAACGCAGATTGGAACTATTATACCCTGACAGGTATGAACTTGAAATTGTGGACAGCGAAGATACCTATAATGTCTGTTTACAGATAATAATTACAGAGTGAAAATCATGATGAAATAATAAAAAAAGACAAATGAATGTAATAATAGTTGATGACGAACCTTTAGCACAATTGGTTATCGAGACCTTTATCAGTAAATTCCCTGCATTGAATCTGATAGCAAAATGCAATAATGCTATAGAAGCAAATGAAGTTTTATCGAACAACAGTATAGACCTGATGTTTCTTGACATTCAAATGCCTAAAATATCGGGTGTGGATTTCCTGAAAACCCTTCCTAATCCACCACAGGTAATTTTCACGACAGCACATTCAGAATATGCAATGGATGGATATGAATTGAATGTAGTAGATTACCTTTTGAAACCAATATCATTACAACGATTTGCAAAAGCAGTCAACAAGGCAATTGAGAAACATGAATCATCGGAAAATGAACCTGAGACAAAAGCTAAAGAGACAGAGGCTTCGGCAGATTATATCTTTGTGAAAGCTGATAAGAAATTGATAAAAATATTATTTAGTGATATCTTTTATATAGAAGGATTAAAAGATTATGTAATTTTACATATACCCGATAAAAGAATCGTAACATTACAAACAATGAAGAGTCTCGAGGTTAAGCTACCCTCAGATATATTTATGCGGGTGCATCGTTCCTACATTGTCAACCTCAGGAACATTTCAATAGTAGAAGGGAATACGGTTCATATTAACAAAAAAATTATTCCAATAGGAAAAAACTATAAAGAAGTTTTGCTTGAGATAATTAATAAAAACAGGTTATAAGTTCCTATCTTTGAATAATCAACACATTGCTGAAAGATTATTTGATTTCACTTACTTACTATTAATTTACGAATAGCTTTTGTTGAAATAATCAATCAATATGGAGCAAAATCAGAAACTATACTTATTTCAACTTATCAAGTCCCTTTCGGTTTCCGAAAAGGGATATGTAAAGAAATTTTGCAAAAAAACGGTTAGTAATCCTTCTTATCTGAAGCTTTTTGACGCTATTGATAATCAAGAGGAGTATGATGAAGATAAGATTAAAAAGAAGTTCAGAAAGGAGAAGTTTATCAAACAGCTTTCTGTAGCCAAGAACTATCTTATTAAAACTATATTACGAAGTTTGCGGGCCTATCATTCCGAATCTACAAACAACATCAAGGTACATGAGTTGTTGCTGGAGATTGAAATTCTTTATCACCGTCGTATGATAGGGTTATGTCATAAGTTGATAAAGAAAACAAAGAGAATTATTGAAGAAGCACAACTGTTTCATCATGCTGAAGAATTGTCATTCTGGGAATTTAAACTAACTGTTCTGAGCCCTTACACCGAAGAGATGAATCTTCAGATGGAGAATATACATATTTTTGCAACAAAGGGCTTAAATGCAGCCTTGCTGTTGAGTGACTACAGGAATTTGGCCTATAATGTATTCAAATTAACATTTAAGGACGGGTATAGCCGGGACGAAGAATCAATAAAGATTGCTAAACAGTTTAAATTGCATCCCCTGCTTACCAAGGTACCTTCAGAGGATAATGCAAAAGCCTTGGGCAGGTACTATAATATCTGGCATAAAGTACATGAAATCAACACAGACTTTGTCAAAGGGTTTGAAGCAAGCAAAGCTTTTGTGGAACTCATACAAAGAAATCCCAAGGCATTTGAAGACAATCTGATGTCTACGGTAATCCCTGCACACTATAATTTCCTTGCCTGCAGTATAGTATTGAATCAGGAAGCCATTTTTTTTAAAAACTTAGAGTACCTGCAACAGATTCCACATATTCACGACATTCAGAATGAAGCAATAGAGCGTCTCAGTTATTATTACGCCGTCACTTTAGAACTTCAGTTTTATACTCACAACGGACATTTCGACAAAACCGAAGCCGTCTTGAACAAAGCTATTAAAGTAGTTGAAAAAGGCAATCTTAAAAATTTCGGTCTTGCGTTATTTCATGTAGAATTATGCTACAGTATAGCCTATACCTATTTTGGACTTGGGGAACATGAAAAGTCAGAGAACTGGATAATTTTAATTCTTGAACATCAGAAAGATAACATCCGGGAAGATTTGATCTGTATGGCGCATTTGTTGCATCTTATCAATCACGCAGAACTTGGTAGTTTTCTTTATCTTGATAATAAACTCAGGGCGACATATAATTTCATCAAAAAGATGAAAAAGGTGCATAAGTTTGAGAAAGTTACCCTAAAATTTCTAAAAAAACTGATAAACTTACGGAGCAGTACAGAGTTGATAGATCTGACGGCTCAATATATTGATATATTCAAAGAATTAGAACATGACCCTTTTGAGCGGATGATCATAATGAATTTTGATATTATCAGTTTTCTGGAGGCGAAGTTAAACAATCAGGATTTTGCAAGCATAGCCAAAGCGAGAAGGCTAAAAAAAGATCTTGATGTTAAAACAATCAGGCATTTCGGCCCTTGCAAAACTTCCTGATACTCTTCAAAGAATTAATTTTCGGGATAACCCGAATCAACCCAATCCTGCAAAATGTTTTTATCGGCCTGAGTCATCGTTGCATTAGGAGGCATATTCTGTTGAACGAGGACCCTGTCGTAGAAGCTGTTAGAATTAATAGTCAGCGCATTCTTCAGACCGGTGGCCCCCGACATAGTTGAATATGAGCTGAAATCAATATTTTTTCTTATGGTTATCGGATCGTGGCAGCCCGGAACCGCACAGGAGGTAGAAATAATATTCCTGACATCCTGATAGGTAGCTTTAGGTTGTTTTTCGCAGGCAGAAAAACCAAAAAAACAAAGAAGAATGATGATTACTGAAAAAACTTTCATAGCTAACTGATTAACATATACAGATTAAATTTTTATTTCAATATCGTACTCGAGGAAGTATTTTTCTTCGAGGCTGACAATAGCATATCCTGCCTTTTGACTTTGACATTCTCTGCTGATAAGCTTGCAACATTTATGGATATTTCCCGAATCGAGGTGTGAAAAAGGTTCATCCAGAATCAGGAATCTGAAGGGCTGACAAAGCGCCCGTATTATTGCTATTCTTTGCCTCTGACCATAAGACATTTTTCCGCATTGTTTGTCAAGCAAATCAAAAACATTCAAATCTTTTGCCATTGAAAAAATCTGATCATCGGTTTTGTAGTTGGTCAGATCATTTTTTAGTTGAATATTTTGCATGGCAGTAAGTTGCAAAAAAAGACGTAGGTCCTGAAATATTACAGATAATTCCCTTTGTCGGATATCAGCCCATTGACTGAGTGTCAAATCCATTAGAGAATGAGTTGATGACAAATCCTCTTGCAGGTCAGGTTTAATTATGGAGGTTGGCGTAGAATTACTTTTGATATTAACAGTAACATTACCGGTATAATCCTTTCTTAAACCATAAAGAATATGTTGCAGGGTAGTTTTACCTTTACCTGATGCTGCTTCTAAAAAATATCTTTTATTTGCTTCGAAAACAAAATCTTTTCCCCAAATATCAGAATTCAAAATCTGATCACTTAATGGAATGGGCATCAGGTTATTTAGAGCAAACATGATTTTTGAATTATGTTTTATGAATAGGTAAAAATGGTCCCCTTGTTACAATAATTGAAAAACGAAACCCAAAATGGCAAAAAAAATATATTTCAGACAACATTTTAAACGAAAACCATATCAATAAAGATAAGTAAAGTCTCTCATTTAATACAAAATAAATGATAAAACTCAATCTGTAAATAAATATCAGCACACTATAAGAGCAATTCAGATCACTTTGATTTTCTTTTTCCACTTATAATAAACGCCTACTCCTATAGAAGGACCTTGTTGAACATTATTTGCCCACAGCCCACCTGAGAAAGACAGATTTACACCGATATTATCATTTGCAGGAATAATTGCTTTAAAGGTAAAGGCTACAAAATTCTGATTGTTAATATATAGTCCTGTTTGAATATCTTCATTTGAACCAGGGATATTTGCCCCGCCCGGCAAAGCTACCTGCGCATTCAGATTGACTGCAAGGTAGGCCCTTTTGGAGATTTTCCACCCGAGTTCGAAATCTGCTATCCACTGATGAGAGAAATTATGAGTTCGAAAATTCATTCCGGTTCCAAAATAGGTATAAATTTTTTTGCTGCTGTAGCCTAAAGACAAAGAAGGATGAAAGCCAAAGCAGGGATGTGCTGTTCTAAGGGCAGTTTTAGGATTATATTTTTGAATAGCCGCAGGAGCATAAAGCGCTAAATGAGCCGTCAGCAATATTTTTTTTTTGAAAAAATTATACTTTGCCTCTACAAAAACATTTCCCAGGTCAATAAGCAAACCTGCATCGAGAATAGAATCAGAAGGTGCAAAGGCCCCTTTAGCGATCATATCCTGATCGGGTTCAAGCACTTTGTTACCTGTAGAAACAAATTTAAGAGGTAGAGAAGCAGAAAGAGTAAATTTATTCAGCAGGCCATATTCAGCATAGAGTTGAGCAGTAGCATCAAATACTGAACGGTTTAGAAATTTAGTTTTGAAAGCGTTGAAATGTAAACGGTTGACAGAAGGGATTGCATAAAATGCCACTTGAGTATAAGCCTCCCCCTTTTTTTGAGTCCATGGACCACCTGCCCGCATTTCAGCGTTGCAAATGAACAAAAGCAAAAAAATATAACGAAACTTCATAATCTATCAATCTGAAATTAAAAAAGCTAAAACAATATAATCAGTTTAGCTTTTTCAATTAAATGGATAATGTATCGAATATTTGAAGGTAGGTACTTAACTACCAAACAATTCTTTTAGTTTTGCATCAAGGGCAGCGCCTCTGAGTTTTTTGGCAAGAATTTTCCCTTCTTTATCTACAAGGACAGTATAGGGAATCCCTCTGACGCCATAGGGTTTTGCCAAAGTGGAACTCCACCCTTTCAGATCACTGATGTGGTGCCATTTTAATTGATCTTTTTCAATAGCTGCTTCCCATTTAGCTTTATTATTATCAAGGGAAACACCCAAAATATCAAATCCTTTATCTTTGTATTTGTTGTATAGTTTGACGACATGCGGATTATCTCTTCTGCAAGGACCACACCATGAAGCCCAGAAATCGATAAGTACATATTTACCTCTGAGAGATTTGAGGTCCATTTTTTTACCATCAGGAGTATCCCCAACAATATTAATAGCTTCATCTCCGATTCCGGCAGCACCTTTCAGCTGAATCATTTTATCGCTGACAAACTTATCGAGCATATCATATTCGCCCTTATATTTATCCATATAAAGTCTGCCATATTTAAGGAAAGCCTGATTGTTTTTTCCCATAGAACCAAACATTGCTGCTACAAGCGTAGGTTTGTAATTAGGGTTTGATTCGGGAACTTTTGCAAATAAGGAATCTAGAGAAGCTTTCTGCAATTCAGCCTTTATGCCGAGCTGAGTAAGGGCTGTGGCGTAATTTTTTACATTTTCATAGTATAAAGGCAAACGGGCATAGGTAGAATCATTAAAATCGACAAACTGAAAATAAGATTCTGCAAAAAAAGTACCTTCCACCTGTCCTGAAACACCATTGTTCTGATAACTTTGAAAGGCATTGAAAGCCATAATTCTGGCAAGTTCAGAATTGCTTTTACGCAAGGAATCAAGCAAATCAGTCTTAAACTTATCTTCTATGGCCATTTTTTCAACCACCTTATCCTGCATAGCTTTGTCGCCTTTTGCAGAATTATATTCCGTCATGAGCGACATGAAGTCCTGATTTTTTTGCTGTATTGTTTTTATCATTTTTTCATAAGCAATATTAAGATCTGAATCAATAGGTTTCAGGTTGGTCATATTGCTATTCTCTCCTTGCAACAGCACTAGTTTTTCTGTCCCTAAAAGAATAGGTTTCAGGTCACTGAGGCTCGTCCCGACATAATACATTCCCTTAGGCATCTTCCCGAGTTCAAATTTACATACATAGCCGGATTCTGTTTTTGTTGCTACTTTTTTGGAAAGTTCTTCGGCCTGAATAGCCGTCCAGGCAAAAAGTCGGATTGTATCTAGAGTAGCTGTAGTATCAACAATCCTTACCTCTACCAGAATAGAATCAGGTAATTTGGCAGTAGTGACTTTTGTAGTATTGCAAGCCCAGAAAAACAGGGAACCCATTAAAAGGAAAGATAGAAATCGTATCATTGTATAATAATCTTTATTTTTTCAACATATAATGTTCAAAGATACAATTTTTGGATTAGAATCGGGCCCAGCTTTAAATAAATGTTTTGTTATAGAAATGATAAAATAAAAAAAAAGAATGAATCAATATGTAATCAAAAACAAAAAACCAGGAACAGAAAAGGATAAGAACCTAAAAAAACAGGCAGCTACTTCAGTTTTTCATCTTTTTGACTAAGAAAAATCAAAAGACCTTTCACCATCATTATCATGGAAATAAAGATAAAATTAGAAATGAAAATCACCAAAAAGATATTGCGGTAAGGACTTGCTTCATTTATTGACAATCCCGACAAGGTTGAAGCCAAAAGAATGAGCGCTATCAGTAAAAATGTGAAAGAATATACTGAGTGTATAATGTACTTTTTGAAGTCGTCAACAAACATACTCATAACATTGTTAAGAATAGAAAAAAGCAACAAAAAAGAGGCTGCAAACATCCATGTTGTTAATTTCTCCTGAGCAATAATTGAAGCAACTATAATTGAAATTGCACCTGAACCGGCAAAGACAGCAAACTGTAAAACAGGGGTGAATGACTTTTTTATATCTGAATCGGAAGTTTTATTCATTTGATTAAAAAATTAAAAAACCATTATAGAAAAAACAGAAACAAAAACATCATGTAACTGAGCCCTGACAACCGGAACCTGCCCCTGCAGTACAACCATAACAATGTTGACCAAGCATAATATTTCGGTTAAGCAGGGCTTTAAGATCAAAATCCTGAATGTGTTGTGGCGAAGATTTTTGGACCTGTAGTTCCAACATCTGATTGAAGTCGCAATCATAAAGAAAGCCATCCCATGAAACCGATAAAGTATTGCGGCACATCAGGCCTTCGACAGTAGCAGAATTGAATGAATCAAGAAGCAGCTGCATATAATCATCAAATTTCTCCTCTTTAAGCAAAAAATCAAGGAATCTGCTGACAGGCAGATTGGTAATAGTATATAGATTATTGAATTCAAGACTAAAATCCTGCTTGAGTACCCTTTTGTAATCAGCCTGCAATTTCATTTGATTTCCCGGCAAAAAAGCACCTCCGGGATTGTATACCAAATGCAGTTTTAGTCCGGAATGTTCTTTACCATATCCCAGGTCATTGAGTCTGCGTAAAGCCTGCAAAGATCTTTGAAAAGTTTTGTCGCCTCGTTGTTTATCCGTGTTTTCAGCTGTATAACAAGGAAGGGAAGCGATAACTGTCAGGTTGTGTTTTTTAAAAAATTCCGGGTAACTTTTATAATTATCATTTGAAACCAGGATAGTAAGATTGCTTCTGACAATAATTTCGATATCCTTATTTATTTTTCGAATCTGCTCAATAAACCATTTGAAGTGAGGATTCATTTCCGGTGCCCCCCCTGTAATATCAATAGTGTGCGCACCTGAAACAACTAAGGCATCAAGGCAATACTGCATGGTTTTCCGGGTCATGATTTCGGTCCGTGTAGGCCCTGCATCAACATGACAATGTTCACAGGTCATGTTGCATAAATACCCTACATTTACCTGAAATATATCAATAGATGAAGGTTTAAAAGTAGTATAATTTAAATCTCTCAGTTGTTTTTCAAATGAGGGAATATTTTTAGCAGTATCTTCCAGAATAGCCACCTGAATATTGGCTGCAGCTAATTTACTCCCCCTTTTTTTAAGCGTTTGCAATTTCATTTAGTAATGATAATTTTCATTTAATAAAGTTGTCTCAACTAACTGGTATAAAAACAGCATTTAAACATTTTAGAATTTTCAAAAATACTACTTTCCTACACTTAATACAAAGTAATGGTAAAAAGGTTTGATTAACAAGAGAAAAATTTAATCCGCCGTAAAGGATAAAACAACTGAATGCGCAGAGACAAAAACACAAAAGGGACATTTTAATTTTAAAAATATCTTTAAATGAAGCGCTGACCAGCAAAAATAAATATATAATTATATACTTTCCTACCAGGCAATATGATAAAATAAACAGAAAATAAGTAAAACTTTCTAAAAATGAAAGGCTGAATGTAAGAAAAAGCTGAATAGTACCCTCATAACCTTTGAGAAGCCCGCTGCTTTATGCTACCGATAAATCAGAAAAAGAACCAAAAAATAAATGGGTTGTTTAAATAGAGAAATAAATAGAGAAACAATTAAATTTTATACCACGAATTTGTAAATTAAATTCTTAATATTATAAAATTTTTATTGAAAATGGCCAGGATAAAAAAAATGTTTCTGATACTTACAATTCTTATAACAACCCTTATTACAGGTATTTTTATAGTAGATTTTTGGGTACAATTGAGTGGAGAAGAACAATTGTTTGAAGACACTGCTAATATTCCTGAAAATAAGGCCGGGCTGTTATTGGGCACTGCCAAATACCTGAGAAATGGAAATATCAATTTATATTATAAATACAGGATAGATGCAGCTGTAAAATTATTTAGGTCCGGCAAGATAGAATACATTATTGCAAGTGGTGACAACGGGACAAAAAGTTATGACGAACCCACTCAGATGAGAAAGGATTTGATAAAAAAAGGGATCCCTGAAAATCGTATTTATTGCGATTATGCCGGCTTTAGGACCTTAGATTCTGTGGTTCGTTGCAAGGAAATATTCGGGCAACAAAAAATCACGATAATCTCTCAGAAATTCCATAATGAACGCGCTGTTTTTATTGCTAAGAGTAAAGGGATCGATGCCGTTGGCTTTGCCGCAAAAGAGATAAAGGGCCGCTATGGATTGAAAGTGAGAATAAGAGAAAAGTTTGCCCGTGTTAAACTGATTCTTGATTTAATGTTTGGAATAGGGCCTAAATTTTTGGGTAAAAAAATAGATATCGGGTAATAATTCGGTAAGCACTTGTAGGGTTGGATTCTTTTAAACACTTAGGGATATCGTTTTCAGTCGTTTTTATTATAAAAAAAATTACAAAAATAAAGGAGGACTGCAAAATTAACCCGTTCTTTATAGATAATTAAAAAAATCAATCACTTTTCTTAAAGTATCATTCTGAAAAGTAAGAGATAAAAAATATAGCTTAAAAATGGATTCAAAAACTTTCAGAAAACAGGCACATCAGATAGTAGACTGGATGGCCGATTATTTTGAACAGGTTGAAAAATACCCTGTAAAGCCGAGGGTAAAACCCAAGGAAATATACAATCAATTACCTGAAAACGCCCCTGTTGAAGGAGAATCTATGGATATCATATTCAAGGACTTTCAAGATATAATACTCCCCGGCATTACACATTGGCAACACCCCAAATTTCTGGCATATTTCCCTGCAAACACCTCCTATGCCTCTGTATTAGGAGAAATGATCACTGCCACTATGGGAGCACAATGTATGATTTGGGACACCTCCCCTGCTGCTGCAGAACTGGAAGAACGGGTTATGAACTGGCTGAAAAAACTAATGGGCATTCCCAATAATTTTGAAGGAGTAATACAAGATACTGCTTCCAGTGCCACCTTAACAGCATTGATTACTGCAAGGGAAAAGCTCAGCAATTTCGATATCAATCAAAATGGTCTTGAACAGAATAATTTACGTATTTACTGTTCCGGAGAAGCACACTCCTCGGTAGAAAAAGCAGTAAAAGTAATGAGTTTGGGACGAAAGAGTTTAGTAAAAGTAGGAACTGATGACCATCTTTGTATGGTAGCAAATGAATTGGAAAAAAATATTCTACAAGATATCAACAATGGATTAAAGCCAATGTGTGTAGTGGCAGCTTTAGGTACAACAGGCACTACAGCAATAGACCCTTTGGCAGAAATTGCCAGCATTTGCAAAAAATATGATATCTGGCTTCATGTAGATGCAGCTTATGCCGGTTCCTTACTGTTGCTACCTGAGTACCAATGGATGATTGAGGGTATTGAAGGGATTGACAGTTTTGTTTTTAATGCTCATAAATGGTTGTTTACCAATTTTGACTGTTCTATTTATTTTGTAAAAGATAAAGAAGCATTAATTCGTTCTTTCGAAATCCTTCCGGAATACTTAAAAACTACCAACAAAGGCTTGGTGAATGATTATAGGGACTGGGGAGTTCCGCTGGGTAGGAGATTCAGGGCACTCAAACTTTGGTTTGTTATTCGAAATTTTGGGATAAAGGGCATACAGCAGAAATTAAGACATCA
This sequence comes from uncultured Aureispira sp., assembly GCA_905480075.1. GTDB lineage: Bacteria > Bacteroidota > Bacteroidia > Chitinophagales > Saprospiraceae > Aureispira. The sequence goes on from CAJQOX010000126.1 coordinate 18,814, forward strand.
TAATAAACTGGCTACAGATTTTGCATCATGGGTTGAAGCTGATGAGCAATTTGAAATACTGGCACCTGTCACCATGAACCTTATATGCTTCCGGTTTAACCCTCATGACCTGAATGAATCAGCGCTCAACAGGCTCAATAAACAATTGATGAATCAGCTGAATATGGAAGGAAAAATTTACCTGACACACACAAAGATTGAGGGTAAATTTACTTTAAGGGTTTGTATCGGACAAACTTATGTGGAAGAACGGCATGTTATTGAATCCTGGCAGGAGATTAAAAAAATGGCAGAAAAAACTGTTTTTTCTTGAACGAATATTGCTTTAAAAGCATTATTTTTATGTTTGCTTAAATGAAAAGTGGATATAAAATTAATAAAAATAAAAGATGAGTCATCAGCGTATATTAGACGAGGTAGCAAAGACGAGTATTCAACTCATGTTGAAAGAGACCTTTTACGGGCATTTTTTTACGAGTATTCTCAAGGATGTTTCTGAAAGAACAAATTCGATTGCCACAACGATCACAAGCAATCAGCTGATTAAACTGATTGTTAACCCTAATTATTGGGACAATGAATTGAAAGTCCCCGGAAATGAGCAGGCAACCAAGGATTTGCGCTATGGCGCTATCAAACATCAGATACTGCATATAGTTTTCAAACATGCTTTGAGGTTTCCGGAATTCGGTAATAAGAAATTGTTTGGTATTGCTTCCGACCTGGCAGCGAATCAATATATTAATTCGGAACAGCTAAAGGAAAATGCTATCAGGATGGAGGATTTCCCGGAATTCAAACTGACCAGAGGACAGAGTATCGACTATTATTACCGGCATCTTTCTGATGAACTGGATGATATGCAAAACGATAATTCCGGAGGGGATGATTCTGATGATAACGAAGATGAACAGGATAGTGACAACAAGGACTCCGATGGCCTGAACGAATCTCAGCGCAGATTGAAGGAATTGATGGAGGATGAGGAGAATGAACATCTGGAACAGCATCAATTCTGGAATGAATTTGAAAAATTGTCGAGTGCAGAACAGAAAATGATTGAAGCAGCGATCAACGAATCTATTGTCAACTCTGTATCGAGAATAAAATCCAAAGACTACGGCAAACTGCCCGGCGGTTTACAGCAATATATCAACTTACTGATGGATTCGTTGAAACCCAATGTCAACTGGCGTAGAGTTCTCCGTATTTTTACTGCAAGCAGCAGTCGAACACGCCTTAAAAACACCATTCGCCGACCCTCAAAACGCTATGGAACCACACCGGGTATCAAAATACAATGTAAGCAGAAGATTTTGGTGGCAATAGATACATCCGGTTCAGTGAATGAGGATGAACTTCGTGAATTTTTTGGCGAATTGTATTATATCTGGAAACATGGTGCTGAGATTTTTGTAGTGGAATGCGATACACACATACACAATAAATATATCTACACAGGTCGTCCGCCTGAAGTTATAAGCGGACGAGGAGGCACTGCCTTTGATGCCCCGATAGAATATGCAAACGACACTTATCTGCCCGATGCAGTGGTATATTTTACAGATGGTTATGCCCCTGCCCCCTCTATAATTTGCCGCAAACCGATATTGTGGATGGTAACAAGTCAGGGAATAGAAGAAGATGCCTGGGACTTCTTGCCCGGACGGAAGGTTAAAATGGTCAAGCAGTTGGTTTAGAATATTTTTATCAGAAAGGAAACCCTCTGTTTTTTTTAGAATCTATCAACCTTTTTCCTCTTTATATTCATTCCATCATCAAAAAATCAAAATGATTAAATAATAGTATTTTATTCAACCTTATTTCAAGTTAAATTCTTTGTTTTCATCAAGTCTAAGGATGAACAGGCATTCAGGAATATTGATTATTTTAAGTAAATCATTATTCTTAAGGTTGAGATAAGTCAGCTTCTTCATATTGCATATAGATTCAGGAATACTGACCAGGTTGTTTTTATCTAAGATAAGAGATTCCAGGCTGCTGAATTCCCATAGGTTCTCCGGCAGAAATTTCAACTCATTTCCTGAAAGATCGATTGTTTTTAATGAAGAAAGTTTTGAAAAATAAGCAGGTATTTTTTTTAACCTGAGATTACTCAAATCTACTGTTTGTAGATTTTGAAGTTTAGAAAGTTCCTGAGGTAAAGATACAGGAGGAGACAACGAAGGAGAATAATTATCGAATTTGATAATTAAAGTTTTTATACTTTTAAACTTGCCAATACAAGAAGGGATTTGAAATTCATTAAATTCTACAAACTTCGGATTTGTTTTATACTGAAGATTAATATGAAGATATAAATATTCCAGATGCTGCAATTTATCAGCATGTTTAGCCAGGTAAATGAGTTCTTCAATATTGCAGGAAAGATTTTTATTATCGAGTGATTGCCGAAATAAAGTCCTGTTTGAGTCTGAAAGCAGGAAAACATTGAACATGATAAGAAAAACTACAAAGACAATAACACTGATCTTCATAAAATAAGAATTGTAAAGATACTAAACTATAGTGCCTTGTCTGCTTTATTCTTGCTAAGCACATCAAAGAGTAATTCTTTAGCCCTGAAAAGTTGTGCCTTGACTGTACCAATAGGAAGGGAGAGTCGTTCTGCAATTTCCTGATAGGACAACTCTTCAAAGAAACGCAATTCTATCATGATACGGTATTTGTCACTCAATTTATTGAGGAGAGTACGCATAATCAATTTACGCTGTTCTCTGATGTAACGTTCTTCCGGATCGAGAGACGAAGATTTAAGGTTATTTGAAAAATCCTGATCGCCGTTTTTCTCAAGAGGGTCGTCAATAGAAAGGAGCTTAAGGCGTTTTTTCCTTAGAAAATCAATACCATTATTGGTAGCAATTTTAAAAAGCCAGGTACTGAAAGCGAAATTTGGTGTATAGGTGTATAATTTTCGGAATGCTTTTCCAAATGCTTCAATTGTAAGGTCTTCGGCATCATCATGGTTGTGTACCATTTTGAACATAGTATGATAAATAGAATCGCGGTAGCGTTCCATCAATTCAGCATAAGCCAATTGATTATTATCTTTTACTGCCCTGCAGACCAATTCAAAATCCTCGAGCGCTCTATCTGATAAATTTTTGTTCATCTGTAAAATTATTAATCTGCGGCAATATAATGCAGCTGTAAATCTATTTCCATTCCGGGGGCATTTCTTTCATCATATTAATTCCAAAAATCAAATAATAAAAGGGAACTATAACATCAAACAAGCAAACAAAAGGTAATATATGAAAATTGTTTGTATTGTTCATATATCTAATCATTACCATATGAAGCAAAAAAGTTCTGAGTATAATTATCACTAATATAGCACAATTCCAAATATTTAAGACAATAATGGCAAATAAACCCAAATAAAAGGAAAAATGAGAAAGAGAGACAAGTCCTAAAAACAGCTTATGTATAGGTTTATAATGGGTGCTGACAGAATAATGACGTACTTTCTGAAAGTATAAATCCTTCCAGGAAGAGGGACATTCCGAATACATAAAAGAATGGTTATCAAGACAAACAGTAGTATTATCACCATTAGAAACTTCATTAACAAAGAGGTCATCATCCCCCGAAGGCAAATGTTTATGATTCTCAAATCCCATATTTTTTCCAAAAACAGACTTTTTGTACATAAGATTCCTGCCTACCCCCATATATGGAAGTTTCCACAAAGCGGAAGAGATATATTGAATTGCGACAAACATGGTTTCGAATTGCACCCACTTTGAAATAAGTCTGCGATTATTATAGTAGGGTGCATAACCAAGGACAACAGAAATTGCGGGGTCAGCAGTACATTTCACCATATTAAGAATCCATTGTTCAGATATTGGTTTACAATCTGCATCAGTAAGTAAAATCCATTCATTTTCAGCTATATTAATAGCTGCTGAGAGTGCCGCTTTTTTTCCTTTCGATTTCTTATCATTTATCTTAACAATCTGTAAATGAGAATATTGCTTTTTAAAATCCTGTAAAACACTCAAAGAATCATCAGAGGAATCATCCTCCACAACAATCACTTCGAAGGAAGGATAGTCCTGAGATAGCACAGATTCTAAGTTTTTTTGTAGATTTGCAGCCTCGTTTCTTGCACAAATAATAACCGAAACCGCAGGGAGTGAAAATTCTGAGTGCGTTTTCTTTGATTTATACCAGGCAAGGCGTTGAAAGACGACTCCCCAGAGGAGTAGTTGTACAAAAGCGAAAAACAACCATGATATGTAGAAGAGAGACAATCTTTTGAATTATGAATTATGAGTTATGAATTCGAAGAATCATGTAATAAATCGAAGATTCAGCGAAGCTAATTATGAGTTATCCGGCTAATTGGAATAAACTGCTATTCTATGTAATAAATCTCTGAATACAATTTTTATTGCTACACCGGAACATTTATTATTATTTAAAAATTTTATGCATGATAATTAAGACACAATTTATATTAATTTTGAGAAAAATATATTAAAAAGGAGATAAAACACATTATTATCAAAATACTTTCGATATGAAATTTGATTTAGAGGCTACAGACAGCAAATGCAATGCACGTGCAGGAACCTTACATACCGCACACGGTAAGATAGAGACACCAATATTTATGCCTGTGGGAACTATTGCGACAGTGAAAGGGGTGCATCAGCATGAACTGCATAATGATATAAAAGCACAAATCATTTTAGGGAACACCTATCATCTTTACCTTCGGCCGGGAACAGACATCCTGGAGAAAGCAGGAGGTCTTCATAAATTTAACGGTTTTAACAAACCTATGCTCACAGATAGTGGTGGCTATCAGGTATTTTCTTTGTCTCATCGTCGAAAAATAAAGGAGGAAGGAGCCACCTTTTCATCCCATATAGATGGTTCAAAACACCTGTTTACCCCGGAAAATGTCATGGATGTACAACGCAAAATCGGCGCGGACATTATCATGGCCTTTGATGAATGTACTCCCTATCCCTGCGACTATAAATATGCTAAACGATCGATGCATATGACGCACAGATGGCTAAAACGATGCATAAACCGATTTAATGCTACAGATCCTTTATATGGATATGAACAGGCCCTCTTCCCTATTGTTCAGGGTTCTGTATACAAAGATCTACGCAAACAATCGGCAGAAGCAATTGCTTCTCACGACTGTATTGGCAATGCTATTGGAGGATTATCAGTAGGTGAACCACATGAGGATATGTATGAAATGACAGATATTGTATGCAGTATCCTTCCAAAGGAAAAGCCACGGTACCTTATGGGAGTGGGGACGCCAGTAAACATCCTGGAATGTATTGCATTGGGCATCGATATGTTCGACTGTGTATTACCTACCCGGAATGCAAGGCACGGGCTTATTTATACACGGGAAGGAAAAATCAATATAAAAAATGCAAAATGGAAGGATGACTTTTCTCCATTAGACCCGGATGCTACAAATGAAACATCGCGTTTTTACACAAAAGCCTATGTAAGACACCTGTTTCAATCGAAGGAATTGTTAGGACCGCAGATTACCTCTATTCACAACCTGGCATTTTATCTATGGCTTACCGGAGAAGCAAGAAAACATATTAAAGCCGGTGACTTTCTGAAGTGGAAGAATGAAATGGTCAGCAAGCTGGACAGGAGATTATAAATCAATTGGCGCTTTTTTATTATTCTACCTGAGTAATGTAATAATGCAGAAACATTTAAGAACCTCTGTAGGTAGAATATCCAAAAGGATTAAGGAGCAAAGGCACATGATAATGTTCTGTATCAAAGGTTTGAAAAACAATCTGTACTTCCGGATAGAAAGTTGTACAATTCAACTTACTAAAATAATCCGCTGTTTCAAAAACCATACAATAAGTCCCCGGGTCCAATAAGACTCCTTCATCTAACAGGTCACTGACCCTGCCATCGGCATCGGTATGACCAAAACCTATAAGAACCCAATTATTCTCTAATAATTTCTTTAAGTTTACTCTTACTCCCTCAGCAGGTTTACCCAAGCTAGTATCTAAAATGTGTGTAGTAATCTGACTCATGACAATAATTTTTGAATTCTTAATTTAGTGATCTTATGTTGTTCCGCAGCAGCGATGAGCAATTCATCTTCGCGCTTATTGGGTAGTCTCTGAAGTAGCAGGTCAAGCATTTGCTGAGCAGATTTTCCTGTTGCAAAAACGATAAAAATAAAGCCGAAGCGATCTTCATAATCTGTATTACCTTTTGCAAGGTCTTTGATAACATTCATTGAGGCCTCATTGACGAGTTCCTGTTCATTTCCTGCCCAGGCTTTGGTCGCCTGAAATTTTTTGGCGAGGGAATCCACATCTCCTATTTTGGGATGTCCCAAAAAGGCTTCCAAAAAATCAGGTTCTGAACAATCTGCCCATACCTGATCGGCTTTATTGTTGAGTATTTCCACAGAATCGAAAGGAGCCTGAGCTGCAAGATTACTATACCAGGAAGTGGCGGCACAACATTGTTCAAACTTTATTTCAAGTTCACTGAGTGCTAAGGAATTCAATTCTGAAAGCGTCATAGGGGAATACATTTAATGAGGTCTACAAAGTAAGATTATTAAATCAGATTCCCAAACAAACGCATTCTGCTGATACCGCCATCGGGGAAAATATTAAGCCTTGCATGCGTAAAACTCTCATTAGAGGGAATGTCAAAATAATGTTCATGATGCGCCTGCAGTTTTTGTTTTGGCAGAATTTCCTTCCAGTCTAAGCTATCAATATTATCATTATTGATCAAGGTTCCATTATTAATATTGACCCCTTCTATGGAGCAGGTATCCGGAAAATTCCCTTTAAAATGACAGGTATCGATGAGTGCCTTATTGATACGGCCTTCTCTTGCCAATTTTACTACTACCCAATCCCGGTTATTGAGGGTTCTGTTTCGTTTGGTTTCCCAGCCATCTCCCATATCAGCCCCCCGGTTGGGCATGATCAGATTGTCCATATGACTGAAGAACATATCATTACAAAGTACAGATTTTGCTCCCAGGTTAGCAGAAGCTAAATCGACTACAGTGTTTTTGTCAAATAAAGACCAATCAACATGTACATGCCCATAAACCTTGAAACGGGCAACGCCGCCATCGGGATAGATATGCAATTTGAGGTGGGTATAGATATAATCGGAAAACATATCTACATAATGCTGAGAGCCCGGATTCAATGGCAT
>CAJQOX010000127.1 GCA_905480075.1 uncultured Aureispira sp.
CCATCATCTGACTGAGGTTCGAGCAGATAAAAGATCAGATTGGCGAGAGGCTGAGACATTTCGACATAGTAATCGCCTTTTTTACATAATTTTGATTTAGCTACAAAATCACCTTCCAGGGTAATTCTGTTATGATGTTCAAATAACTGCCCGGCTACTTTCAATTCAGAAATCATAAACTCTTCTCCCGAAAATTTTTGATCTTTGTTTAATTGATTTATCAGAACACCATGTTCTCTGAGTTTTTGAACAACATTTTCCAATGCTGCCGGAATAATATAGCCCGCAGGGACAGTAGCGGAGACAGAAGCATTAAAGGAACTGTGATTGATTACATTTTCCACTTCAATAACCGTTGGCAAGCGGGCAAACCGGGTTTTTCCTGATGAATCTATAAAGGGCAAATAATCATAAGTACGCAGGGTCATCGGCAAATCATTAGGAACCATTTTAAAACGTACTCCATTCTGAAATTTCCCTGCATTATTTTTTATTTTTTCAATAGTTTGCAATTCTGCTTTTCGGTTAACATCCAGAATTTGTTTCCCATGTGCATTGGTAAACTCAAGGATTTCGACAGCAAATTTATGGGCAGAATTGATTCGGTGATAGAATTTATCATGGGCAAAGGTTTCGCTGAGGATTGCCATTTTATTTCTGAGACCAAACTGATTGACAAGATAACGGGGATGGTGATTATAGGTATAAAAATTTTGTGGTGGCCAGCCCTCTTTGAAGCTGTATCCTCCATAACAATCAGTATGCAGGTGGTACTTATACAGCATATTTTTCTTAATAGCAGGCAACATAATTTTTTTGCAGTAGTCTGAGGTAGCCGGATGTCCTGCATAATGATAACTATGTGCATAGGTCAGTTCATTTCCGTGCCATGTACCGTTCGTGGTGTGCATATCAACAAAGAGATCGGGATTCCATTTCAGGATAATATTTCTAAAAAGCCCCTGAGTTTCGAGGGCTTCCATTTTCATCCCATCTCTGTTAAGGTCATAATCGCCGCCACTTCTACGTGCCCCTACCCTATGCGGACAATGTTCTTGCGATGTCCGGTGTTTGTCTGACATTTTATCGTTTCCATCAGGATTATAATTGGGTGCAAAAATAATGATTTGATTATTTAAGAGATGTTTTTTATTTCCGAACAACATTTCACGCATCAGCATCATCATTGCTTCTTTTCCTTCCACTTCTCCTGCATGGATGTTCCCCTGAAAATAGATAACAGGTTTGCCTGATTTTCTAGCTTCCTCAGGACTTGAAATTTTAGGATTTGCCATAACCACAAACAAAGATTTTTTTCCGGATTTTGTGGTAAACATGTTATCGGTAAAAACAAGATTACTTTTTGCTTTTATGGTATGAACAAAATCAATGACATCCTGAGATTTTGAAGTACTGTCATAATTTGTTTTCTCTGGGACAGTAAGCAGAGAAGCTGAAATCTGTGCAAAAAGAGGACAGCTTGTTAAAATAACAACAAGAAAAGGAAAGAATTTCATTATAGCTGAATATGAAGGAGTCTGCAAGAAGATACTTATAAAATAATAGCGTGCAAGGTACAAAAATAATAAAAGACTATTCCATATAGTCTGCACATTCCCTGTAAAAATCATCATTGACATTCAGCCTTCGGAGCCAATTATTAAAATAGAGGTCTAATTCAGCCGAACGGGGATGAATGCCTTTATGATACAATTCAAAATCTTTTTTATTCTGAATTTTATCTGCAATCAGCATATCGTTCACCTCTTTAAGAGGAGATAATCTAATATCATCAATGCGTTCGATTTGTCTTTTTGAAAGGTATTCATTGGCTACAGAACGGTATTCGGTCAGGGCAATGACTACCTGAACATCAATATCAGAAAGGAGTGCATAATTTTCGGAAAGGGCTTCATCGCTTTGAATAAGCGGGTGCAGACAATAAGCCTTTTTTGCTGTTTCAGAGGCATTGATTTTATTCATAATATACAAGCCTTCATCAATATGATTCATCAGATATACACCTGACCGTTGTGCTTTCTGATCGGCATAATAGTCTTCAATAAGCTGATACTCCCTGAACATCCTTAATTTTTCAATCTGATAATCAATATTTTTTTTAATCAGGTAGCTTTCAATATCACATTCATCCGATGTCAGAATTGTATGCGTAATATTTTGAGTAAAAACACCCTTCCCTCTGAAAGGTTCTGTGATATAAATAGATTGAAACGTTTTATTCCCCTTAATAAAATAAGCCGAAATTCCCCATTCGTATTCTCTGATAGAGTTCAGTCTGTAGTAATGTCTCAACAATTGTTTTGCCCGGCAGAGAATGTACTCTTTTGCCTCTTCGACAGTTGCTGCATCGTAGTTGAACCTTGAAGGCTTATTATTGGTTTTCATCTCCAATTTTACTATAATTAATTGTAATTCTGAACTTTAAGTTGTTCAAGAACCAGATTACTCAAAAGCCATCCAATGCACATTCATGTTTTGCCCCCAGGTGGAACCATCCACTCTGTTTACTATCATGCTAAAGCCTGTACTTGTCACCTGTCTTGTTGTCACATTAAAGGAATCATCATAAATGGAAGATACCTCAGCAGAGGCGGTACAGATAACATTCGGTGTACCTGTAAAAGGGGTAGAAAAAGTTACATTTACAACGACCAGTGAATTAACGCCCGAGCCCCCCACATTCTGCGTTCCACCCTGCATTGCAGAGAAGAAATTGGTGCCCGGGTTGCCCTGCGGGCCGGTCAGAGAATTTATAAAATCAGCTTCTGTACCACTGTTGCCGAGGTTCAGCCATGACTGATAGGCGCTGAGGCCATCATTTCCCTGTGGGCCGGGAGTAGAACTTCCTGAAGTTTTGGCATAGAGTGCATAGGGTACGCTTAAAAGTTGAGAAGTCCCGCTGATTGTATAATTAGTTCCTCCGGCCGGGTCGGTTTCTGTTTGAATAAAATAGGGACCTGCCGACCAGTCTACAGAATCAAAAGCAGCAGTTAGAGCAACACCTGTTCCTATTTCCACACTCAAGAGGCCATTGACATTGGTGGAAGGAGTTTGAGTTTCTGAATAAACAGCCGTTCCGGAGGCTGAACCCTGAAGAATACTTATTTGCATTCCTACATTCTGAGAAACTACCAGATTATTTCCGGAATCTCTTATCACAGCCTGATAAGACATTTTTTCAGGGGCCTGAGTAAAGGCAGATTGAGAGAATAAAAGAAAAACAAAAGAAAGAGAAACTGCCAAAACTGAGTAAATATCAGATTTCATAATTACTGTTATTTATTTTTGATAATTTTAAAAGATTGGACAAGTTGATTGCCGGACAATAATTTGAGAATATAGATAGCAGGAATAAGTTCTTCTGTACTGATTTGATTAATGCCTGAAGAAACCGGAGAGGTAATTAACAATTTTCCTGTGATGTCAAAAAGCTGAAAGGAAGCTTCAGGCATTTCATTATCAATTTCAAGAACAAGCGTTGAATAGGCAGGATTCGGATACACTTTATATTTAAGACTAATCCCTTCAAGTTCTTCAGTACCATTTATTACAGAAATTTCAAAGGGTTGTTGCACTCCCTGAGCTTCACTGTTATTGGCATCCGAGTAGGTATTGTAAAGCACCTGACCGACAGAATAACTCACAGTCCCTCCGCTGCCTGAAGCCTCACCACCTGCAGCATCTATTGTTTGCTGAGCAGAAATATTGACAGAAAAGAATAAACAAATAATCAACAGGGATAAAAAGTGGGATAGAAATTTCATAATGTTCTTGTTTACATTAATTAAGTAATCATGAATATAAATAAATTATTAAGCAATTATGTATATTATAAGAAATTAATTAGTTTGCCGGTGTAAAATATTCTAAAAACAATAGGCATAAAATCTGAAAATTAAAGAATAAAAAATTATTTTTATCTACATTATACAACCTGCAAATTATCAGGCTCTTATTCACCCTTTTAAACAAACCTGTTAGAAGACCATGATTACCAAAAAACGAATCTCCTGGCTATATATTCTTGAAACCACTGTAGTTGATTTTATTATTGTTTTATTACTTGGACTGGCAGTTTATTGTTATAAGATGTATATCAAACAGGCACCTATATCTATACCCTCCGGGATTACTCCCTTTTTGGGTACAGCGATTTCGATATTACTATCTTTCAAAATCAGTCAATCCTATGGCAGATGGTGGGAAGCAAGAAAGATATGGGGTGCTATTGTAAATGATTCCAGAAGTTTTGTTATTCAGCTTCAATCATACCTTAACAAAGATTCCGATTCCAATATTAAAAAGATGGCACATCGTCAGATAGCATTTTGTTATTCTTTGGGACAATCGCTAAGAGGGCTCAATCCCATGGATAATATTGATAAATTGATAGATAAAAGAGATTATCAAAGTATTGAAACTCATCATAACAAGCCCCTGGCACTTTTGCAGAAAAATGCTTTGGATGTTAAAACTATACGTGAAAAAGGGGACATAGATATCTTTTCCCAAACGAAGATTGATGACACGATTACCAGGCTGACCGCATCTATGGGAAAGGCAGAACGAATAAAAGGTACGGTTTTCCCTACTACCTACCGTTTAAATCTTCATATCAGTATATACATTTTTCTTATTTGCCTTACCATCACACTTACGAATATTTCTGTTTTTTACGGATTACCACTTGTACTGATTATCGGCACCCTGTTTTTTATGCTTGAAGGAGCTGCTTATAATCTTCAGGACCCTTTTGAGAACCGGCCCAGTGATACAGCAGTAACGGCAATAGCAAGAACTATTGAGATCAACATAAGGGAATTACTAGGAGAGGAAGAAATTCCCGAACCTTTGAAGGCAGAAAGTTTTTATCTGATGTAAGCTATAGACCCGAAAATATTTTTTATCAAAAGATTGAATTTCAATGTTCAGACTATCTGTTTTTCTGTACATATCAGTGTATACATTACTTCTGAATCCAAGTGGGGTGGGATCAAGAATGAACTGATATACAGAAAAAGGAAACCTATGGGACAAAGACAGAAAATAAAGATTTGTTAATTTTTGTTAAAAAAAAATTATTGGAGCACGATATTTTTTGTTTGTTATGAACAATTAATACTTTTATTTTTTAATAGAAAAAACATATCAATTTTCTTAAAATTTTTTTTGAATGGAATCAGAAAACACAACAAATATCAAAGATGATATCAGGGCGATAAACGAAAAAATCCAGCAGGAATCTGCCTTTATTGATTTGCTGATGATGGAAATAAATAAGAACATCATAGGGCAGCGCCACATGATCGAAAGGCTGTTGATTGGTCTTATCGGACAGGGGCATATACTTCTTGAAGGAGTGCCTGGCCTGGCAAAAACACTGGCAATAAACACCCTTTCGAAGGCTATTGACGGTAGTTTCAGCAGAATTCAGTTTACACCCGACCTACTCCCCGCAGATGTTGTGGGAACGATGATTTACAATATGCAGAAAAACGAGTTTGCTGTCAAAAAGGGGCCGGTATTTGCCAATTTTGTATTAGCAGATGAAATCAATCGTGCCCCCGCAAAGGTACAAAGTGCTTTACTGGAAGCTATGCAGGAAAAACAGGTGACAATTGGTGACACTACATATAAACTGGAGAAACCCTTTCTCGTTTTGGCCACGCAAAACCCTGTGGAACAAGAAGGCACCTACATGCTTCCGGAAGCTCAGGTGGATCGTTTTATGCTTAAAGTAGTTATTGACTACCCTGAAGCCGAAGATGAAAAACTCATCATCAAACAGAATTTGAAGAAAACACCTGCAGTGATCAATTCAGTAGTATCACAGAATGACATACTTCGTGCAATGGATTCTGTGAAGGACATTTACATGGATGAAAAAATAATTCAGTACATAATTGATATTGTAGGAGCGACAAGAAATCCTGACAAGTTTAAATTAGCTGATTTGGCGCCACTGATAAGTTTCGGTGCTTCTCCAAGGGGTTCTATCAACCTGGCAGTAGCAGCAAAAGCCTATGCCTTTGTAAAAAGAAGAGGCTATGTATTGCCCGAAGACATCAGGGCAGTATGCTATGATGTGCTTCGTCACCGTATAAGCCTCAGCTATGAAGCCGAAGCTACAAACGTGAAGGTAGAGGAGATTATCAAGCAGGTACTTAATGTTGTAGAGGTTCCTTAAACACCATTGAAATTATGGACACAAAAGAGCTCCTCCAAAAGGTAAGAAGGATAGAAATAAAAACCCGCCGGCTTTCAGACCATCTGTTTTCCGGGGAATACCAATCCTCATTCAAAGGCAGAGGCATGTCTTTCAGCGAGGTAAGGGAATATCAGTTCGGAGATGATATCCGGGCAATAGACTGGAATGTTACCGCAAGGTTCAACACACCTTATATCAAGGTATTTGAAGAGGAAAGGGAACTGACGGTAGTCCTCTTGGTAGATATCAGCGGGTCGGAGTCCTTTGGCACAAGGAATCAGAAAAAGAGCGATATGATCGCTGAAATCTGTGCCGTTCTCAGCTTTTCTGCCATTCAGAATAATGACAAGGTCGGGGTCTTGTTTTTTTCCGATAAAGTTGAAAAATTCATCCCTCCTAAAAAAGGTAAGAGACATATTCTTAGAATCATAAGGGAATTGGTAGATTTCAAAGCAGAAAGCAAGGGGACAGACATTTCCGAAGCATTGGTCTATCTGTCCAATATGATGAAGAAAAAGGCTATCCTTTTTTTGCTTTCCGATTTTGTAGACGATGGTTACAGTGATGCAATGAGTTTTGTTAGCAAGCGCCACGACCTTACAAACATCAGGATATTTGATGAACACGAACAGAAGTTGCCGGAAATAGGATTGGTAAGAATTAAAGACCCTGAAACCGGGAAATTGAAATGGGTGAACACTTCATCGGCAAAGAACCAGAAAAAATATACTGATTTTTACGATAGCAGAAATAAATATTTTCAGCATTGTTCTATTAAATCAGGGGCCGGGATGATCAATATCAGAACGGATGATTCCTATGTAAACAAACTGCTTGGCTATTTTAAAAGGAGATGATTTATGAATATTAGACTATTAGCCGTAATTGCATATATAATGATCTTGAGCTTTAATGGTCATGCTCAGGAAATATTGTTGATGGCTGATACCAATCAGGCCTTGATCGGTGAGCGGATAAATATGATATTGGCCATCAAGGCCGACCGGGAGACAATGATTGAGTGGCCTGAAATAGGGGAAACGATCAGTGGCCTTGAAGTACTTGCAAAATCAAAAAAAGACACAGCAGAAGATGCTTCGGGCTTACTGTACAGACAAGGCTTTACGGTTACAGCCTTTGATACAGGAGTATATAAGGTTGATTCAGTAATGCTTAAGTTTCACCGGGGCAGCCTGACAGATTCTATTATTTCCTACCCTGTATATATAGGCTATAACACCATTCAACTGGATTCCACCAACCGCTATTACGACATCAAGCAGCCTATGGATATCGAATACAGTTACTGGTTTGAAATCCTGATGGGTATACTTGCTACAATAGCAGTGCTATCCCTCATTTGGTTTTTATATAAACGCAGGAAGCCAAAGGAAGAAAAAGTTGAAAAGAAAATTGTTATACCTCCACATATAACAGCATTGAAAAGGCTTAACTCGATGAAAGATGGAAAAGTATGGATGGACATGATCATCAAGGAATACTATGTAGACCTGACTGACGTAGTGAGAAAATACATCAGTGGAAGGCTAAATATCAATGCGATGGAATATACCTCTGATGAAATCATGGATGAAATAAATACTACTCAAATAAGTAGGCAAAATAAAATGGAATTGCAGGACCTTCTTCAGATGAGTGATTTGGTTAAATTTGCTAAAGTACATCCACTTCCAGAAGAGGGAGAAAAATACCTGACAATTGCTTTGAGTTTTGTAAATAATACAAAATCTGATAACGATAAACCTTCAAAGGAAAGTAATGATGTTTGATTACGAATTTGCAAATAAGGAATTACTTTATCTCTTGCTGATACTACCTGTAGTGGCAGCCTGGTATTTCTACCGCTCAAAGGAATATTTTGTAAACGTAATCCTTTCTTCTGCGCGGGCTTTTGCTTCAGATAAACCCGGCATAACAGGAAACATCAAACATTTGCTGTTTTCTCTTCAGCTTATTGCCTTTGCCTTTATTATTGTGGCCCTTGCAAGGCCAAGAACTACCGAAGTCAGTGAAAAGACTATTGGCAATGAAGGAATCGACATTGTCATAGCAATAGACATATCAGGGTCTATGCTTGCGGAAGATTTTAAACCCAACCGTCTAAAGGCATCAAAAGAAGTAGCCCTGAAATTTATTGAGGGCAGAAAGAATGACAGATTTGGGTTGGTAGTTTATTCCGGAGAAAGTTTTACACAATGCCCGCTGACCGCTGACCACAACATTGTAAAGAATGTGATGAAAGATGTTGAAGTGGGGCTTATAGAAAATCAGGCTACCGCTATAGGAATGGGTCTGGCAACTGCTGTGAGCCGGCTAAAGGATAGCAAAGCTAAGAGCAAGGTGGTCATTTTACTTACAGACGGGATAAACAATACAGGTTTTATTGACCCGCTGACTGCTGCAGAAATCGCACAGAAATTTAATATCAAAACCTATACAATAGGGGTGGGAACAATTGGCGAGGCCCCCTACCCTTTCAAGGATGCCTTTGGTAGAACTGTTTATCAAAACGTTCCTGTTAAAATTGATGAGAAATTGTTAAAAGAAGTCTCTTCCATGACCGGTGGAAAATATTTCCGGGCAAACAGCAAAAAGAAGATGAAGGAGATATATGAAGAGATTGAACAGATGGAAAAAACCAAACTGCAGGAGTTGACTTTTCAGAAATTTGAGGAGAAATTCTTTGTGTTTGCATTGCTTGCTGCAAT
>CAJQOX010000128.1 GCA_905480075.1 uncultured Aureispira sp.
ACTGCGGTAGGTTCCGTGATCGTTACAGAGCTTGTTGCAACACAACCATTCCCGTCAGATACAGTTACGGTGTAACTATTTGCTGACAAGCCTGTTGCTGTTGCATTGGTTTGGCCTCCTGCATTTGTATCCCATTGATAAGAGAAGGCAGCAATTCCCCCAACAGCCGTTGCAGAAGCAGAACCGTCAACACCACCATTACAGCTAACATCAGTAGCCGTTGCAGAAGCAGCCAAAGAATTTACAGTAACTGCATTAACAACCGTTACAGTATCCGCCATACAATCATTAATTGCAATCAATACAACATCATAGGATCCTGCGGCATTATAAGTAACGACAGGATTAGAAGCCGTTGAAGCAGCAGGTGTTCCCCCCGGGAATGACCATTCATAATTCTGCGCTAAAGCCGATGAATTTGTAAATGTAACCGTACTTCCTTCGCAGACCGCAGCAGCACTTTGAGAGAAGCCAGCGGTTGGAAGTGTTCCCATAACAGGAACTATATAATGAGCAAGATCAAAATTCCATCCTGATGCATCACTATAGGCATGCCATGAAAAGTCTCCCCATTGTTCCCATGCTGTATTAGGAGTAGTTTCACCAATTGTATTTGTCAATAAGGCAATTGTATCCGCTCCATAAGCAAAATTAATCCCAACAAAAAACTCATTTGAAGCAGGCATTACCACATTATTGAAGGGAACATACAAAACCACAGTTCCTGCATTAATAGAGTCGGCAACTTCCTGATAAGTTAAAGTAGTTGTACCTATAACCGCACCGGGTGTTCCTCCTGTTCCATCTCTTACCACGACATTAAAAGTATTGGTAGCATTACTGGCAACAGCAATTCCAAACCCAAGGTAAGCCCCTTGAATATGAGAATTGGCGCCTGTATAATTATAATAATCAGCTTTCGATATATCGCCATATTGATTATGTCCTGCTACAAACGTTGCAGGTGGCCCTGCACCAGCAGTATAGAACCTTACCGTATCAGTTGCAAAATTTATATTGGAAATTGTATCACAACCTGTCAGGCAGTTAGTAGGAACATTAACAGTTCCAATATCCGTACAACCATTAATATCAGTAACAGTATAGCTGTAATTATTAGCCGAAAGGCCTGTTGCTGCTGCAGAAGTCTGTCCACCCGGGCTCCACAAATAAGACAAAGCCCCTGTCCCCCCGGAAGCAACTATAGTTGCAGAACCATCACTCCCTGCACAGGTTTCGGTCGTTGAAGAAGAAGTAGTGCTGACTGCAGTTGAAGGTTCTGTAACAGTTGCAGAAGCAGTAGCAGTACAACTTGCAGCATCGGTTATAGTTACTGAATAGATACCGGCTGTCAGAGCGGTGGCTGTTGCGCCTGTCTGCCCTCCGGGGCTCCAAAAATATGAATAATTTGGAGAACCATTAAGCGGAGTAGCCGTTGCCGTTCCATCATTTCCGGAAAAGCAATTAACATTAGTAACTGATGCAGAGGCAGTCATAGTACAGGGTACACAACCATCTGCTACAGGAACGGAACCTGTTGAAACACATCCGTTAGAAGACGTAACAGTAAATGCATAGGAAGCAGCACTGAGCCCTGTAATTGTTTGAGTAGTCTGACCACCTGCCCATAAAAAAGTATAGGGTGCTATTCCACCAGAGGGCGTTAAGGTAGCCGTTCCATCATTAGTAGCACAGGATTCGGGTGATGAAGAAGCGTTATCAGTCAAATCTGCAACAGTAACAGCACCTGTCTGAACAATTGTATCAAACATACAGTCGTTGGTAGCAATTAACATAACATTAAACGTCCCCGATGAATTATAAGTTATCACAGGATTAGAAGCATTAGATGTAGAAGGAGTACCTCCCGGGAAGACCCATTCATAAGACACAGCATTTACAGAAGTATTGGTAAAACTAACCGAACCTCCAGAACAAACATTGGGGCTACTTTGAGTAAAGTTTGGAGCAGGTAAAACCCCAAGCACAGGAGAAATATCATGAGAGATGCTCAAGCCCCAGCCACCGGCGCCATCATAGGGATGCCAGGACAAGTCCCCCCACTGTTCCCATGCAGTAGCAGGAGTGGATTCAGGATCTGTATTTGTTACCAAAGCGATAGTATCGCCTGCAGCATAAGTAAATTCGACCCCTACAAAAAACTCTCCTGAGGCAGGTAATGCAGTATAATTAAAAGGAATATAATAAAGTCCGGGTGTACCGGATGAAGCTACAGCATTATAAGTCAATGATGTCTGTGTAAGGACTGCTCCGGGCGTTCCCCCTGTACCATCCCAAACATTAACATTAAAAGTATTAGTGGTATTACTTGCAACAGCGGCAGCAAAAAATAAATAAGCGCCTTGTATGTGGGTATTTGTTCCTGAATAATTATAATAATCTGCTTTAGCAATATCCCCATATTCATTATGTCCAGCAATAAATCCGCTGGCAGAAGTATAAATTGTTAAATTATCTGTTGTATCAATATTGGTAATAGTATCACAGGTATTAACAATACAACCATCGGGAACATTTACAGAACCAAAGAATGCACATGCATTAGCATCAGTAATTGTATAAGCAAAAAGACCTGTACCTAAACCGGTGGCAGTGCTAGTAGTTTGACCTGCAGCTGCAGCATCCCATTGAATATTTAATATTCCTGTTCCACCAGAGGCCGTAACAGTAGCCGTACCATCATTTCTTGTACAGGATTCAGGACCCGCCGAAGTAGCTACTGAAATAGCAGAAGGTTCAGTAACGGTAGCTGTTTCCGTAACAGTACAAGGCGTAGCATCTGTGACAGTAACCGTATAAACTCCCGCAAAAAGTCCCGTTGCAGTAGCTGAAGTTTGGCCTCCGGGCCAGGTAAAAGTGTAAGGAGCAGTCCCTGAAGGAGTAGCAGTAGCCGTACCATTATTATCCCCGGCACAAGTAAGAACAGAACCTGAAGTAGAAACAGAAAGAGGACAGCAAGCGTCAGAGACAAAAACACTTGTTACAAAATCACAGGCATTAGCATCTGTTATTGTAAGATCATAAGCCCCTGAAAGAAGTCCGGTTGCAGTAGAGTTAGTTTGTCCATTCGACCAAAGGAAATTATAAGTACCCGTCCCGCCGGAAGGAGAAGCAGTCGCCGTACCGTCGTTATTTGCGCAAGTTTCAGCAGTTGCAGAAGTTGAAGCAGAAAGTGCTACAGGTTCTGTAACAGTTACAGAGGCAGTAGAAATACATGCAGCACCATCCGTTAGCGTTACCGTATGAACTCCTGCGGAAAAATTATTTACAGTAGGGCCTGACTGACCTCCGGACCAAAGAAAATTAAATGGTGTAGAACCAGTAGCAGAGGCAGTAGCAGAACCATCATTCCCCCCGTTACATAAAACGTTATTATTTACAGAAGCGGTAACATTACAAGTAGCTAAAGTAATAGTAAAATTATTATCAGAAACATCGAAAAACGTTCCATTAGAACAAATAACCATCACCCTTGCAGTAGAAGTTCCCACATTAGGGACTGTAACAACCTGAGAACCATCGTTGACAACATTACTTGCAAGAACAGTAGGAAAAGTTGCCCCACCATCAGTTGAAAGAAGAATATCGACATTAGCGCAAGACACAGGAGCATTATCTGTTCCTGCCACGCTCCATGTAACCGTTTCTGAACTATTCCCAGCCCAGGTGATTCCTGAGGCAGAAGGATAGGAAACCACAAAAGGTCCGGATCCTCCATCCACATTAATAGTAATATCATCATGATCTGTACATCCTGCGCCAGCAGAATTATCCCTGACAGAAACCCTGAAGTCCATAGATCGGGAAACCGAGGTAAGCACCTCCCATGTTGGAGATGTTCCAGCTATAACAGCGGGCAAGTTCGGAAAATACCGGGTAGGGCTAGTAGTTGGAGAAAAAGAACGAAAATTCGGACCATCAGAAGAAGTAGCAGAAGGAGGCATGGTAAAGCCTGTAGCATTATCCATTTGTTCCCAGCAGTAAGTAAGAGTATTAGCATCCGGGTCTGTGGCAGTAGCAGTAAGAGCAAAAGGCGTACTTCCCGGTACTGTTACACCTGCAGCATTAGTACCTGTTACAGTAGGAGCAGAATTTGAGAGAGGAGTTTTCACCGGGCAGGTATGCCCCCCACTTGTCACGAAAGCTCCAATTTCCTGTAGTGTAACACCGTGAAAGTGATCATCACTGTTATTTTGAACATTGGGTGCACATATACCTGCATATCCCATAATTGTAGAAGCCGATCCAGGTTCTACAGCGGTACCACCATTTCTCTGACAATTATTATTCTGTGTATGATTACCTCCGAACTGATGTCCCATTTCATGACAGACATAGTCGATATCAAAAGGATCCCCGACCGGAGAAAAACTTCCTGTTACTCCTCTAGCTTTATTAGAGGTGCAGGGGCTGTACAACTGAGCAATACCTCCACCACCTGTACTGAATACATGTCCGATATCATAGTTTGCAGACCCAATAACAGAATTAACATTTGATTGATTTTCACCTAACATTGCACTTCCGTTATTATTAGTATAAGGATCGGAGCCACCATTAGTATAAATAATAAGGTTATTATTAGCAATAATATTCATATGAATAGCCAGGTCTCTTTCATAAACAGCATTCACCCTATTCATGGTTGTTACCTGAGCAGCCAAAGCACCAGCTACAGTACCACCATGAAACTGAGTATATTCGCCTGTAGCAGCTAAGGCAAGGCGATAAGTTCTGAGTTCACAAGAGCCAAAACGCAGGCCACCTGTTGAAGGTTTGAAGTCTCCTGTATTAATTGGATTTCCTCTGACTCCACAGACCATCGTTTTACCGGAAACCGGAGCAAAATCTTTTTTATAATAAGAAACATAATGTTCTACATCTCCACCACCAAAACTATAGGGATCGATATATACAGTTCCTTCATCATCCGTTAAGACTATTGCATGAAAGCCTTTGGGTGTTAAATCCAGGCGTATATATTTCCCGGGGTCACCAATTTGAGACCCTTTATAGGTTTTTATTTCCGGAAATTTTTCCATCAGCCCCACCTCCATAACAGGAGATTCAATAATCTGAAAAGTTTTTATTGACCCATCGGGCCAGGGTATATCGAGAAAGGCCGGTTTGTTTTTAACATCGGGCGTACCTGTAAAAGGAGCCTTTGCCAGTTGTATTCTCAATTCATTAACATCAAGCTTTAAAGTTTGATATTCTGAAGGAATGATAAAACGCTCCCCATTGACAGGTATTTCTGACTCAGAAATAAAACTCCATAAATTGTCATTGGATTGTGCAGATACTAAAACAGGGAAAGTTGATAAAACAATAGCAACCAAAGATTTTTTGAGGATACTGAAAAATAAACACTTGTCCATATTAATTACATCTTAATTATTAATAATGTATAATTTAAAAAAGACTGTAAAAAAAAGTAGATTTATTCAGAAATTCAAATATTTGTTTGGCTAAAGGTAAAACACAAAGAACAAATGACGGTTGATTTAAACGTAACTACCTAGTAGTGAATGAATGACCAATTTCAATCAAAAAAAAGGTGTGATAAGAACCACACCTTTTTTTTCAATTTATTGTTTCGAAAGAACCACCTTTCTCGTGACAGATTTACTGCCTGTTCGGAGTTCCACAAAATAAACTCCCGAAGCCTGATGCTGAATATTAACGGGTATATTGAACTCAGATTCAGCATAGTGATACTCCCTTATAATCTGCCCGAGAACATTAGTCAGGCGAATTGCAGCATCCTTAGTTTCAGTAAAACTAACCTGAATATAAAACTCCCCTGTATTCGGGTTAGGCATCACCATAAACCGAGAGAGGTCCGAAATATTATCAATACCAACAATATTAACAGTAACAGAAGCAGTAGCGGTACAACCGTTGGCATCCGTAATTGTAACAGAATAGGTATTATTATGAACAAGACCTGTAGCGATTGCTGTATTTTGATTGCCTGCAGCGGCATCCCACAAGAAGGTATAAGAGCCTGTACCACCCGAAGCTGAAGCAGTAGCCGTACCATCGCCATTATCAGTGGCAGAAGCAGAAACCACCGAAGGTTCTGTGAGAGTTAGAGCAGCCTGCGTAACACAATTATTCGTATCAGTAACAATAACTGTATAAACATTTGCACCCAGCCCAGTAGCATTTACATCAGTCTGACCTCCCGGAGACCATAAATAAGTATAAACCCCTCCCCCTCCGGAAGAAGAAACAGAGGCAGCGCCATCGGATGCTCCGTTACAACTAACATCAGCACCATTATAGTTGGAAGTGACAGTAGCGGTAGCGGAGAGTGCTATTGGATCAGTAAGAAATACTGATGTAACATCAGAACAGGCATTTTGATCAGTTACAGTAACCGTATAAGTCTGCGCACTTAATCCTGTGACATTTTGATCTGTCTGACCATTATCCCAATTAAAGGTAAAAGATCCTGTACCACCGGAACCTGAAGCAACAGCAGTTCCATCAGCTCCACCTGCACAAGAAACTGCTGAAGTAAGATTAGCGGAAGCAATTACAGCAGAAGGCTCTGTCAAAGTAACACTTGCTACATCTGAACAGGCATTAGCATCATTAACTGTAACAGTATATACATTGGCAGCGAGACCAACAGCGGTAGTATTTGTTTGACCATTATCCCAGACAAAAGATAAAGCACCTGTACCTCCTGAAGCATTGGCAGTAGCCTCTCCGTCTGAACTTCCATTACATGAAACCGCAGAAGACACCGAAGCATTTACAACAAGGAGAGCAGGGTTTGATAGCGAGGTAGAAGTTGTGGTTACACAGCCATTATTATCTGTTACCGTGACAGTATAAATACCCGCAGCAAGTCCATTAAATGTTCC
>CAJQOX010000129.1 GCA_905480075.1 uncultured Aureispira sp.
TGCAAAAAATTTGTTTGATTTTGAATTGTCCTCCAATGCAGGAAATTGGCAATGGGCTGCCGGAACAGGTTGTGATGCAGCACCATACTTTAGAATTTTTAATCCAATAACACAATTGAAAAAGTTTGATAATGATTTTACTTATGTAAATAAATGGGTTCCGGAATTCCAAACCAGTGCCTATCCTGATCCAATTGTGGAACATAAAAAAGGCAGAGAACGGGCCTTAGAGGTTTATTCAAAAACAATTAAAAATTAAAATTATGTTTAAATTTTTTAAAAAGAAATCAAAAAAGGAATTGCTCATGCAACGGTATGATCAACTTATAAAGGAAGCATACAAATTATCTCACACAGATAGAAAAGCTAGTAATTTCAAGCAATTTGAGGCAGAGGAACTGATGAAGGAAATAGAAAAATTGGAATAATTCATAAATATATATTATAAATTATTTGAATTCCCTGAAAGCCCTGTACAAATCGGACCAATCTTTACGCTCCCTTATAACAGTTTCAAGGTATTCTTCCCATACTTCGTTATCCTGAGTAGGGTCTTTGATAATGGCACCTATTACACCTGCCGCAAGGTCTCGTGCTTTTAATTTGCCGTCACCGAAATGAGCAGCGAGTGCCTGTCCGGAATTAATCACAGAAATTGCTTCAGCGGTGCTTAGTGTAGCAGAAGGGATTTTTAGTTTTGTTTTCCCATCTGATGTTTTGCCTGAACGCAATTCTCGGAACATGGTAACAAGTCGCTGAATTTCTTTAACAGGAGCAGGTTCAGAGAGAATATCCAGTCCTTTTCCGAGCTGATCTACCCTTGTTTTTACAATTTTAACTTCTTCTTCAAGGCTATTGGGTAAAGGCAGCACTACTGTATTAAAACGTCTCTTCAAAGCGCTGGACAAATCATTAATCCCTTTATCTCTGTCATTGGCAGTAGCAATCACATTGAATCCTTTCAGCGCCTGTACTTCTTTGTTCAACTCGGGAACGGGGAGTGTTTTTTCTGACAAAACAGTAATCAGGGTATCCTGAACATCCGAAGGAATTCTTGTTAGTTCCTCTACACGGGCAATTTTTCCCTGTTGCATGGCAACCATAATAGGGGACGCGACCATTGCTTCCTCAGAAGGACCTTTGGAAAGAAGGCTTGCATAGTTCCAACTGTATCTTAAAGTGTCTTCATTGATTCCGGCGGTACCCTGAACCAATAGGGTAGAGGTACCGGAAATTGCGGCAGAAAGATGCTCACTTACCCATGTTTTAGCTGTGCCGGGCACTCCCATGAGAAGCAGGGCCCTGTCTGTGACAAGAGTAGATACTGCAACTTCTATTATACGTCTAGAGCCAAAATACTTGGGGCTGATATGAGTTCCGTCTTCCAATTCTCCTCCCATGATGTATTTTACAACGGCCCATGGTGAAAGTTTCCAATTGACTGGCCTTGCTGATTGGTCTTGCTTGGCAAGGGCTTCTAACTCCTTGGCATATTCAGTTTCTGCATGTTGTTTTATGACGGTATCTTTTGCCATTAGGAATAGATTTTTTAGTTTTAAATTGAGTAAAAGGAATAAAGTGAAGGTAAGTTAATTTTCACATTCTTCCAAGTTGCAGGACAGAACAGTATTAAAGATTTTCTCGGCTTTTGGTTAATCATCTCCTAATTCTGAAGACTCTAAGTATATAATCATTAAAAAGGAAAAGTCAGACTCGTTTGAACAAAAAGTAAGTAGGCTTTGATTCTGACATATTTATTCTGTTTTAACACTTATATATTGTATTTTGCAGTTTATTTATTAAGATAAATTGACCCACAATTTAGGTATTCAAAATATAGTATAATTAATTTTAATCAGCAAGTGAACAAAGAAAGAACAGAAAATATTCAGAAATTATTTAAAAACTGGTCAGGCGAAGAATCCATACACATTGAAGCTATGCCACAGTCAGGGTCCGACCGTCAATACTTTCGGGTGTCCGGTAATACCAAACAGGCAATAGCAGTATACAATGTTTGGTCCAAGGAGAATAAAACCTTCATCAACTATACCCGTCATTTTCGAAAAATCGGAGTAAATCTACCTGATTTTTTTGCTGAGGACCACGATAAGAATATTTATCTTTTAGAAGATTTAGGAGATAAGACCTTATTAAATTTTCTTGAAACCAACCGGAAGGGAGATGATATTTCTGAAAAAGTAATTGAGTTGTACAAAAAGTCATTATCAGGTTTGGCTTTTATGCAGATAAAAGGGATTAATGGTTTGGATATCGAAAAGTACCATAGTCCTGCCTCCTTCGATAAACAAGCTATGAAATGGGATTTGCAATACTTTAAATATTGTTATCTGAAACCCAGTAAACTAGTCTTTGACGAACAGCTTCTTGAAAACGATTTTAACTCCCTGATTAATTATCTATCTGATGATTATGATTTTTTCATGTTTCGCGATTTTCAATCACGTAATATTATGATCAAAAACGATGAAGTCTATTTCATAGATTATCAGGGCGGTAAACGGGGTCCATTACAATATGATGTTGTATCCCTTCTTTTTCAGGCTAAAGCCAATCTGCCAACTGTTCTTAGAGAAGAACTATTAAACTATTACATTAGTGAAGCTTCAAAATACACAAACCTTGATACTGCTAAATTTAAGGAGAAATATTATGCATTTGTTCTCATAAGAACACTTCAGGTACTTGGGGCTTATGGCTTTAAAGGATTATATGAACATAAAGAACATTTCATTACAAGCATCCCTTTTGCCTTAAAAAATATTTCCTGGCTATTGAATAATATTTCCTTGCCTATAGAATTGAGGCATCTTAATGATATTTTATTACGTTTAACTGAAAAGCAACTTAATAAACCTTCCTATCAGTCAGAAGCAGATAAACTGACTATCAGGATTCAGAGCTTTTCTTACAAACGCGGAATTCCCGAAGACCCTTCCGGCAATGGAGGTGGTTTTGTTTTTGATTGCAGGTTCATTCACAATCCGGGTAGATACCAACCTTATAAAAAATTAACCGGCAGGGATGAGGCTGTCATTGATTTTTTTAAGGAAAAAAGTACTATTGATCATTTTGTAAAAAAAGTGGAAGCTATAGTTGATGAAGCCGTTGAAACATACATTGAAAGAGGTTTCGCTAATCTTTGTATTAATTTC
The DNA here is from genome assembly GCA_905480075.1 of uncultured Aureispira sp. Classification (GTDB taxonomy): domain Bacteria; phylum Bacteroidota; class Bacteroidia; order Chitinophagales; family Saprospiraceae; genus Aureispira. The sequence continues at coordinate 3,177 of CAJQOX010000129.1, forward strand.
GGATGTACAGGAGGACAACACCGTTCCGTCTATTCTGCTGATTATATAGCCAAACATCTTGAATCGAAATATCCTGTAGATATTATTCTTCATCACAGGGAACAGGAAAGAAAAAAGTGGAAAAATTAAAGTTTATGACTACTCAGGAGAAAGAGAATATCAAAAAGATGATTGAGCAAAAGATCATCCGGGCTAAAAAGAAAATTCTCGACTATAAAGAATTGACACAACCTATTAAACCAGAGAATTCTTTGGGCAGGGTTTCAAGAATGGATGCTATTAATAACAAAAGTGTTGTGGAAGCTGCGTTGCGCAGGGCAGAAGAAAATCTTGCGGCTCTTAAATCGGCGTTGGAAAATCTACATAAAGAAGATTTTGGTATATGCAAAAAATGTAGCTGTAAGATACCTGCAGGTAGAATAGTGCTCAAACCCGAGAGCCCTTATTGTGTAAATTGTGCAAGGTAGAATTAATTGTTTCTAATTAAGTATCATTATGATCGTGATGAAATTCGGAGGTAGCAGTGTTGCTTCTTCAGAAAACATAAGAAAGGTTAAGGATATCCTTAATCAAAAATCAGTACCTTTTCTTGTTGTAGTCTCTGCCTTTTCAGGAACTACCGACAGACTTCAGAATATTGCTCTGAAATCCTTGACTGGGGAACATATTGTCTTGCTCAGCAAATTAAAAGAACATCATTCTAATATTACTAAAGACCTGATCGAATTGTCGTCTCAGGCAGATGTTCTGATATATATTCAGAAACAATTCAATAATATCAACAGCCTCTGTGAAGGTATTAATGCCCTTCAGGAACTTTCGGACCGTACCCTTGCTAAAATAATGAGCTTCGGTGAAAAACTGTCTTCCTTTATCCTCTGTAAATACCTTAATCAGTGTGGTATTGAAATGCAGCTGTCCGATAGTCAGTCAATGATTATAACTGAAGGAGAATTTCTTCGTGGCGATTTGATATTCAAAAAAACGTATGAGCATATTTCTGCACTTGATATTAATAAGAACTATATTGCTCCGGGTTTTATCTCTTCAAATTTAAAAGGAGAAACCACTCTGTTGGGCCGTGGAGGTTCCGATTATACAGCTGCTATCTATGCGGCAGGACTTGATGCAAATTCTTTGGAAATATGGTCGGATGTAAACGGAATGCTCAGTGCAAATCCAGGAGTAGTGAAAGCGGCAAGAACAATTAGTTCACTTAGCTATAAGGAAGCATTCGAACTCTCACATTTTGGTGCAAAGGTCTTGTATGCACCTACAATTCGTCCGGTAATGCATAAATCTATTCCGGTCTTTCTGAAAAACACTTTCTTTCCTGAGGAGGAAGGTACTTTTATAGGAAAAATCGGAGAAAACACTGAAATTGGTGCGGTCAAAGGTATTTCCTCCATTAGCGGACTAAGCATTCTGACAATCTCTGGAGTTGGAATGGCTGGTATTAAAGGAACAGCTAGTCGAATCTTTTCTGCACTTGAAAATGCCAATGTAAATGTTGTTTTAATTACACAATGCTGTTCTGAACAAAGTATCTGTATCGGAGTAATACATCAGGAAGAGTCTGCCGCTGTACAAAGCTTGATCAATGAGTTTGAAAATGAAATCAACCAATTACTGATTGACCAAATAGTATCCGCTTCCAACTATTCTGTCGTTGCATTGGTAGGAGACAATATGAAAATGAAAGTGGGGCTGAGTGGTAAAGTTTTCGGAGCACTTGGTGAAAACGGTATCAATATTATAGCAATTGCTCAAGGTGCTTCCGAACGCAATATTTCTGTTGTCATCAATAAAAAAGATGAAAAGAAAGCTTTGAATGTATTGCATGAACGTTTTTTCAGTGATACGAGTAAAAAAGTCCATCTCTTTATTGCAGGAATAGGAAATGTAGGATCTCAATTTTTAAATATAATAAACAAACAACAGGCTACTTTGCTCCGTGATCATAAAATTGATCTCAAAGTCATTGCACTGGCTAACAGCACGAAAATGTTGTTTGACGAAGAAGGAATTAATTTTAACCAACAAAACTTATCAGAATCTGGATTGATTTATAATGATTTTTCTGAATTTATTGATAAAATGATTTCCCTCAATGTAAGAAACAGCATATTTATTGACAATACAGCATCAGAAACAGTAAGTAAGACCTATGCTTCAATCCTGCAAAAGAGCATTTCTGTTATTGCCTGTAATAAAATAGCCTGCAGTGACATTTATGAAAAATACACGCACCTGATTCAGTTAGCAAAAGACAAAAATTGTCATTATAATTATGAAACAACAGTAGGTGCTGCCTTACCCGTAATTAAAACTATTCAGGATTTAATTCTCAGTGGAGATAAAATACATAAAATTAAAGCAGTACTCTCAGGAAGTCTTAATTTTATTTTTAATCATTATAATGATTCAAATACTTTTGCTGAAATTGTTAAACTTGCCGGGGAAGAAGGATATACTGAACCTGACCCGCTGATAGATTTGAGTGGAGTAGACGTGATGAGAAAAATTCTGATTCTGTCTAGAGAAGCTGGTCACGAATTGGAAATGTCTGATGTAACTGCCCGTCCTTTTTTACCGGATAGCTGCCTGAAGGCTGTTTCTTATGATATTTTATTTGATGAACTTAAAGCAAATGAAGCGCATTTCAGAAAACTATATGATTCAGCTAATAAGAAAGGTAATAAACTTAAAGTTGTAGCAAGCTTTGAAAATAACAAGGCGTTTGTTGCACTCGAAGAAGTAATTCCTTCCAGTCCATTCTATCACCTTGAAGGAAAAGACAATATCGTTTCTATTAACTCAGACCGCTATCCTGTCGAGCCTTTGGTAATTAAAGGTGCCGGTGCAGGTGCCGAATTGACTGCCTCCGGTGTTTTCTCAGATCTGATGTTGATAGTAAATACATAGTTATGAAAAAAATTACCGCCTTTGCGCCGGCAACAATAGCCAATCTTTCTGTAGGTTTTGATGTACTCGGACTGGCTTTGGATAGTATTGGAGATACCGTTGAAGTATCTGTAAACGGATCAGACAAAAATCGCATCACAGAAATTATTAACGGAGTACACCTTCCAATGGAAACAGAAAAGAACTGTTGCTCTGTGGTGATCAGAAAAATGCAGGAACAACTTGGTGAATATATCGGAGTAGATATTAAAATAACCAAGGGATTTAAATCCGGTTCCGGTTTGGGTTCAAGTAGTGCAAGCAGTGCTGCTGCAGCATATGCCTATAATAATTTGATCGGTTCCCCGTTTTCGGAACAGGAAATGGTTGTTTTTGCCGCAGAAGGAGAACGGGTAGCTTGTGGAGCGGCACATGCCGATAACGTAGCGCCTTCATTGATGGGCGGATTGGTATTGATTCGGTCTCATTCACCAATAGATATTATCCGTTTGCCGGTCCCCAAAACCTTCATGCGGTGTTGCTTTTTCCTGATGTAAAAATCAAGACTTCAGATTCAAGAGAAGTAATGCAAAAGAATATACCTCTTAAGATTGCCTGTGGACAATGGGCTAATCTTGCTGCCTTTGTGGCGAGCTTATATCAAAAAGACAGGGAAATGTTTCGAAAATCGATGCAAGACCTTGTTGCTGAGCCTGTAAGGTCTCTTTTTATTCCTAAATTTCACGAATTAAAAGCAGCTGCCTTAAAAAACGATGCCCTCGGGTTTGGGATTTCCGGTTCGGGACCTTCTGTTTTTGCTTTGACAGATGATAGGGTAGTGGCGGAAAAAATTCAAACGGCGATGATTAAAGAATTTGAAAATACTACAATTAAAATAATGAGTTTTATTGAGCCCCTCAATAATAACCTTGGATGCAGGATTATTGAACAGAAGTAATAAATATAAAGATGGAATATATAAGTACAAAAGATAAAAATGAAAAAGTAACTTTTAAAGAAGCTCTAATTAAAGGTCTGGCAAAAAACAAAGCTTTGTACCTTCCTGAAAATATCCCTGTTTTATCTGATTTGTTTTTTCAGAATATTGAGCAATTAACTAATAATGAAATTGCCTTTAAAGTACTTCATCCTTTTGTAAAAGAATCAATAGACAATAAAAATCTGGAAGAAATAATAGCTGAAACCCTTTCTTTCCCAACTCCTGTAGTTCCTGTTCATGACAATATCTATACGCTGGAATTATTTCATGGCCCGACAAAAGCCTTTAAAGATGTGGGGGCAAGATTTATGTCGAGATGTCTTTCCCGTTTTGTCAGTGATAGAAACAGGTTGACGATCTTAGTAGCAACTTCAGGAGATACAGGCAGTGCTGTGGCAAATGGTTTTTATGATGTCCCGGGAATAAATGTTGTAATATTGTTTCCAAAAGGTAAAGTAAGTCCTTATCAGGAACATCAGATGTGTTCTTTGGGCAATAATATAAGGGCAATAGAAGTTGAAGGCACATTTGATGATTGTCAGGCATTGGTAAAAAAAGCATTTTCCGACCCTGAACTTAATGAGAAGATAAATCTGAGTTCTGCCAATTCAATAAATATTGGCAGACTTCTACCACAGATGTTGTATTATTTCTTTGCTTATAAAGAACTGAAAGCACATAACAAACAAATTGTTGTATCTGTACCAAGTGGTAATTTCGGAAACCTCACTGCCGGAGTAATAGCAAAAAAAATGGGTCTTCCAATTAAAAGGTTTATAGCTGCTACGAATTCAAATGATACCTTTCCCAAATATCTTTCTACAGGAATATATGAACCAAAACCTTCAGTAAGCACCTATTCGAATGCGATGGATGTAGGTGCACCAAGTAATTTTGAGCGTCTGCTACATATATATAGTAAGGATATTGAAGAAATCAAAAAAGATATATCTTCTCAGTCGGTTGATGATGCTACAACACTCAAAGAAATTAAGCAGGTTTACAAAAAATATAATTATATTCTGGACCCGCATGGTGCAGTAGGGAAAATTTGTCTGAATAATGATTTAGCGGATAATGAAACAGGTATTTTTCTGGAAACTGCCAATCCCCGAAAATTTGAATTAGTAGTAAACAAAGCTATTGATTCTTTTGTTCCGGCAACATTTAGTTTAGAAAACTGTCATAAAGAAATGATAGAGAATTCTTATCAGCAATTTTGTGAACTTTTGTGATAAATCATCTGATATTCATTTTAAATAACTGAAGAAAAAAACAAACAAATTGTTGTATCTTTTTGTCAGTTGTTTTATTATTTGATTATATAATTCCAGGTCAAATAAAATTTAACCGACATAGAATCAGAAGTCAAAGTTAATTCCGGCGGAGATAATTCCTGATATTGAGAAAACCGAAAGGAAATTTTCCTCATCAACTGAGAGGTTGAAACAGCATCATCATAATCATATAAAGCATAGGTATAAAGATTTTCAGGATTTAAAATCGTATGAGGCAGTAGTGTTTCGTAAGATACTACATAACCTTGTGCATCTGTATTCCAATAAGTATAAAACTCGTAATCCGTATTGCTTGCTGAGTCGCTTTCACTGATAATGATAAAGGGGTCAGGCAAGGAAGAATCAGCCGAAGAACTGTCCCAGTTATTTCCGGAAGTATCAGACAGAGGATAAGAATAAAGTTCTATCTTGTTTATCGTTACATCTTTAAGTTGTCTTTCCGTATCGCAGGAACAAACAATCATTATTAAAAAGAAAAATGCGAGAATACAATATTTCATTATTGCTAAAAATTAAATTGTCCAAATCCTAAATTCAGATTAAAAGTTAAGTAATTTATTAGGCCCGGGAATCGCATAAAAAAAATAATTCCGGACAAAGATACGTACAGCCGTTTCCTGAGGCTTAAATATAGTACTAATATATTAATTTCTCAAATACAGTGTTCATCAGCATTCGGGCCTACTTGTTGCCTATAATTTATATTATGTTAAATAGACTTTTTAAAAGTAAAGGAGGATAATTATATCCTCCTTCCCTTTATAGATTATTATTTTTTATTTTGAATTTCAATAACTTTATTTTTATACTTCTCATAATTAGCTTCATCATTTTTTCTTCCATAAACTTCTTTGAGCGCCACTGCTACCCCAAGGTCATCAGGTTTAATTTCCTCTGCAGTCAGCAAGTGCACCAAACCAAAATCCAATAGTTCAGCATAACGGATTTCCAGATCTTTTAATTTAGGATCTTTCAAATCGAGTTCATTCATTTTTTTTGCAAAAGCATTGGAATAATTAACGTGAATTGCACCAAGACTGTAAGCAGAATTAAAATGTTTTTGATCGATACTAAAAGCATTTTTATACCATTCTACTGCCTTATCGAAAAATTCCAAAGCTGTAGCATCATCCTCTTTAAGTTTATTCCTGAATATTTCATCATAGACACCACCAAGCGCAAATTGCAATTCAATATTTTCTTTATCTGCTGCCACTGCTAGTTTCAGTTTTTCTTCGATAACATCTAAGTTCCCTTCACCAAGTGCAATATTTATTTCAGAAATCAATAAAGCCTGATCTGATGGATAAAGTTTTCTGGCTTTGGCAAGAATTTCACTTGCTTTGGCAATATTTCCAGATTTCTGATACGCATTAGCCAACATAGAATAAGTTGAAGGAATCAGTTTTTCATCGATTTTTTTACCATCCAATAAAGGCAACAAAAGAAATTCAGCTTCCTTGGCATTTCCAAGAAGGACAGCAGACATTCCACCCAATCTTGCAGATTCAAGTTCCATATTTACTTTATTGGGCGTGATCAAATTAACAGGTTTTTTGACAAGACCTTCCGCTGTTTTAGGTTTTATGGTAAGAATTCCGGCAAAACATTTATAAGAGAGGTCATAATTTTTACTGTTATAAGCATCCGCTCCTGTATTATATAATGCTTTACAAGCATTTTCGAAACCAGTTTTAAAATCTAGTTTTGCAGGAATTTTAGAAGGCCCCTTCCCTTTTTCTTCCAGTTTTGCAATTTCCAGGTCCCATGCTTTTGAGAAAGAATTAAGTGCAATGATAGCAGCATCACTATTGTCTGCCTTTAATTTAGCATTAAAAGCAATTTTGTTATGAATTTTCCCTCTGTATCTCCATACTCTTGGGTCACCTTCAGTTTTTTCATGACCTGCAGCGAAGTCAATATCATTTTTTGCTTTAACAAGTTCATCAGATTTTGATGGATCAGCATCATACATTTCAAGACTCATTGCAGCATTTGTAACCGCAGTTTTAGGATTTTGTGCTTTAACAGCAAAAGAAATAAAAGTCAGTAAAGCCAGCATTAAATTCTTCATTATCATTAATTATTTATGTTCTTTATTAATTGGTTATATACGAAATAAAGTAAACTTTAGAATATTATTTACACAAAAGTAGGAAAATACCTTGCCATTTTTATTTGAATCATTTTTTTTTGGACGCTCTACCCCATTATTTTATTAATTAAAAAATCGATATAATTAAAAAAATCAATTGTAAAAACCTCAACATGTTGATAAATATAGTATTATGAATGTTTTTTATATTATTATAATAAAGGCCATAATATTTCATAAAATACAAAAGTAACCGGTACAGTAAGAAAGCCAAGTAACAATGCACGTTTGGGAGGTACAATGAATGCGCAGATAGCTGCAATCAAAAAAGGCATCCAAAAGTAGCTGCCAGTCACAAGCGCTGTTTCAGAAGTTCCGACATAGAATTGCATTACTAAAAGAAAAATAAATACAGATAATAAAGTGACAGCAATTTTAAAATCAGGTGCAGGAACTACTGGTTTAAATTCAATAGGATCATCAAGCAATTCTTTCATAATAGAAAATTGAGAAAAAAGATTTAAATTTAGAAATAATCCGGAATAAGTAAAAATAATAAATTACTACTTTTATAGAAAATAAAATAATAAAAAGTTTAGCATGGCAAAAATTCTTTTGGTAGAACCATTTTTCGGAGGATCGCATAAACAATGGGCTGAAGGCTTGAAAAGACATAGTGAGCATGAGATAGAAATGCTGACATTATCGGGGCATCATTGGAAATGGAGAATGCATGGAGCGGCAGTTACATTAGCCCAAAAGTTGATGGAAATGGATTATATTCCTGACAGCATAGTGGTTAGCGATATGCTTGATTTGTCTTTATTTTTGTCATTGACCAGAGAAAAGAGTTCCCGAATTCCAGTTAATATCTATTTTCATGAAAATCAATTAAGTTATCCCTGGAGTATTGACGACGAGGATACAAAAAATAACCGGGACAATCATTACAAATTTATCAATTATACCTCAGCATTGAGTGCAGACAAGTGTTTTTTCAATTCCCAATATCACAGGAAAAGTTTTCTGGAATCATTGCCCGATTTTCTAAGACAATTTCCTGACCACAGAAACATAAATACAATAAAAGAAATTGAAAATAAAAGTCATGTTCTTTTTCTGGGGATGGAATTAGATGATTTGAATAAGGCAGAAATTAAAAACGACCAAAATCAGGCGCCTGTACTTTTATGGAATCATCGTTGGGAATATGACAAAAACCCGGAAGATTTTTTTGCTGCATTATATGAAATAAAAAAGAGAAAAATTGAATTCAAACTGATTGTACTGGGTGAAAAAATGAAAAAATTTCCTTCAATATTTAATGAGGCAAAAGAATTACTGAAAGAGGAAATCCTACATTTTGGTTATTGTGAAGACAAAGTAGAATATGCAAAATGGTTATGGAAGGCAGACATCCTGCCTGTGACTTCTTTTCAGGATTTTTTTGGTGGCAGTATAATAGAAGCCGTATACTGCAACACGGTACCACTACTCCCCTGTCGTTTGGCCTATCCGGAACATTTTCCTTTTCATCCGATGTTCTATTATAATACAGAGTCCGATTTTATAGCGAAATTGATTAAACTGATTGAAAAATGTAGTTTGGAGGAAAAGGTAATTACCCGTGATTTAGTAAAAAAATATGATTGGGGAAATATAATTGGGGAATATGACAAAAAGTTCAGCAATGAATAAAAAAAAACAGCTGACTTAAAAAAGTCAGCTGTTAATAAGTCAGAGCAACAGAAAGCAGTTATTACTCTTCTTTATCTGAATTTTCATCAGTATCGACATTTTCATTATCCTGATTATCAGATTCACCGGTATTATTATCAACATTAGTGCTGGAATCAGTATTTTCTGAATTGTCATTATTATCAATCTCCTCATCCGAATCCTCTTCATGAAGTTGACCATCAATAATAAGTCCGACATCTGCGATAGCATCTTTACCTTTAAGGTTGATGAGTTTGACACCTTGAGTAGCCCTTCCGGTAGTAGGGACATTTTTGACTGCCAATCTGATAGTTAAGCCTGATTTATTGATGATAACCATATCATCATCATCAGTAGCAGATTTTATAGCGATCAGATTACCGGTTTTTGGAGTAATATTGATTGTCTTAACCCCTTTACCTCCGCGGGTTTGAGCACGATATTCATCCAGGACAGTACGTTTTCCAATACCTTTTTCAGCAACAACAAGAATAGTAGCAATCTCATCTCCATCTGCTACACAGACCATACCTATTACTTCATTTTCCTGATTGCTTCCCAGGTTAATACCTTTAACACCTGTACCTGTACGGCCAATAGCCCTTACATCCCTTTCATTGAAACGGATAGCCTTACCTTCTTTGGTAGCCAATAAAATATGATTGGTGCCATCTGTGAGTTTTACTTCAAGCAATTCATCATCTTCCCGTATATTAATAGCATTTACACCGTTGGTTCTTGGTCTGGAGTAAGCTGTAATATCTGTTTTCTTAACGATACCTTTTTTGGTAGCAAAGATAAGGTTATGCGACTTAAGGAATTCTTCGTCCTTAAGATTTTCTATAGGAATAAAAGCTTTAATTGTATCTCCAGGCAATAGCTGCAATAAATTTTGGATAGCCCTTCCTTTAGAAGCTTTAGCACCTTTAGGAACTTCATAAACTCTGAGCCAATGACAACGTCCGAAAGCGGTAAACAGCAATAAGTAATTGTGTGTTTTGGTAACAAAAATATGTTCCACAAAATCCTGGTCTCTGGTTTTAGCAGCATTAGCACCAACCCCTCCACGGGTTTGCGTTCTGTATTCCGTAATAGGAGTACGTTTGATATAACCTAAATGTGAAATCGTCACAACAACGGTTTCATTTTCGATCATATCTTCAATACTGATTTCACCTTCAGCATAGATAATATCCGTACGGCGTTCATCCCCGTATTTTTCTTTCATTTCCGTCAATTCTTCCGTAATAATAGTATAGCGACGGGATTCATTATCAATGATATCATTCAAATCTGTGATGAGAATGATCAGTTCTTTAAATTCACCAATTAATTTTTCACGTTCCAGACCGGTCAGACGTTGTAATCTCATTTCGAGAATCGCCTTGGCCTGAATTTCAGAAAGTTTATTATCCAATAAAGGGTGTTCTCCTAAAAAAGTATCGAGGGCATCGCCTTTGGGAGTAAAATCAAAAGCCATCAGACCCTCTTTGGCTACTTCAGCATTTTTTGACGATCTGATCAGAGAAATAATTTCATCCAAACGATCAAGTGCAGCCAATAAGCCCTGCAGGATATGTGCTCTTGCTTCTGCTTTTTTCTTATCGAAAATAGCCCGTTTTAAAATTACTTCCAATCTGAATTTAACAAACTCACGAATGATATCCTTGACATTCAGCAATTCGGGACGACCATCAACAAGACAAATATTGTTAACACCATAAGAAGACTGCAGCGGACTGAATTTGTATAGTTTACTGAGGACCACCTGCGGGCTGACATCTCTTTTGAGTTCAATGACAATACGCATACCTTTTCTGTCTGATTCATCTCTGAGATCAGAAATACCTTCCACTTTTTTGGAATTGACCAGTTCTGCAATTTTAATTATCAGATTGGATTTATTTATCTGATAAGGTATTTCGGTAATAATTATACGTTCTTTGCCTGTTTTGGTAACTTCGATTTCAGATTTAGCACGTAGAATCACCCTTCCTCTACCTGTTGCAAGTGCCTGATGTACACCTTCCAGGCCATAAATTGTACCGCCGGTAGGAAAATCCGGAGCTTTTATGTGTTCAATCAATTCGTCGATTGTGATTTCCTGATTTTCGACATAAGCAAGAATGCCATCAATGACTTCGCTAAGATTATGCGGCATCATATTCGTGGCCATACCCACAGCAATACCTGAGGCACCATTTACCAATAGATTAGGTATTTTGGTAGGCAGTACAGTAGGTTCTTTCAGAGAATCATCAAAATTCAGTTGAAAGTCAACTGTTTCTTTACCAAGGTCTGCCAGTATATCATTTGATATTTTTTCAAGCTTAGCCTCAGTATATCTCATAGCAGCCGGGCTGTCACCATCCACAGAACCGAAGTTACCCTGACCGTTAACAAGTGGATACCTGAGAGACCAAGGTTGTGCCATACGCACCATAGTATCATAGACAGAAGAATCACCATGTGGGTGATATTTACCCAAGACCTCCCCTACTATACGGGCAGACTTTTTATGTGACTTATTGAAGGTAAGTCCAAGCTGAGACATACCATATAAAACCCTTCGATGTACCGGTTTGAGACCATCTCTCACATCGGGTAAAGCTCTTGAAACAATAACTGACATTGAATAATCAATGTAAGCTGACTTCATTTCATCCTCAATATTAATGGGGATAATTTTCTGCGTTGAATCCATAGTTTTTTATTTATTCTTGTATTTTCTAAGTCCTAAACAACCTTTGTATTAAAGGTGGTACAAAGATACGAAAATTACCTTAACCGACCTAATAAATTAGAGAATTAAACAGAACAAAAGCAACTGCTTTTCAATGTTTTATATATTTATTTTATCGCAACATAAAAAAGAATAAAATCCTGTTGATCAATTGTAAAACTGAATAAAAAAACTGTATAAATAAAGCTTGATAATTTTGTTTTTCTGACTAATTAAACAGGCAAAATGTATAAAAAATAAATTACATTTAAACACATTAATAACAGAAAATCCGACCATTATTCAATTTCTATCGTATAACAGAGTAAAATTAACAAATAAAGTGTACTATAATATATTAGGCTATAGGTTACTATAGTTTTATACAGGCTGCCTATCCCGTCAAATATACAATCACCTATTCCTGTTATTATGAGATATCTTTTACTGGTTTTTGTCTTCCTATTTGTTTTTAAATCAATGGCACAGATAAACACATTAGAAACCAACTCAGACAAAACCGTTTTCCGACCTCTGTTTGACATAAGAGTTAATTCCGGTGTATCAATCCCTATTGGTAAGTACAGAATGCTTACAGATGAGAGTGATGACAGGTCATCAGCAGGATTGGGTGTTTATACTGAAATTATGTCTAGTTTCCCTCCCCTGACAAGTTCTCCCTGGCGAATAGGTCTGACTCTTGGGTACATGCACCATCCTTTTGAAAGCGATAAATCCAAAACTTATTTTGATTTACCAATTTTTGAGGCTTCTCCCTGGAATTCTTATTACGCATTATTAGGTGTTGGTTTTATAAGCAAGTCGAAATTTTTATACGGAATAAATATAAGTGCCGGAATATTAGCCTATTCCGGCGGAAATATTAAAAGTGGTTCAATTACGATTGACACCTTAACTGTACGTGAGTGGTCCTATTCGACTGAGACTGTTGCTGCAATAAAAGGAACTGCATCTTTTGGGTATAATATTACACCAAAATTCAGTATATTTGGTACAGTATCTATTTTATATGCAGCAGCAATACGGGAAGGAGAACTTAATGAAGAAGATTTTTTGGCAGATGCACAAAATACTGCGGTATATCCTTCTTTTAATGAACAAAATTCCAATGTTCAGAACCAAACCACAATATTTGTTATAAATTGTGGTTTAGGTTTCAGATATAAATTTTATGATATAGCTGATGATTTTAATTACAAACTAAATTTAGAAGAAAATCAATGAATTCATTTTTTGTTATTTTAAGTATAATAATCTTATCCACCACAATCAGCACAGGACAACCTCTTGCCTATAACTTATTCAATCAGAAGGGAAAAGAAATAGCCTACCAAAAAATGTTGAAAGATATTCAAAAGGCGGACATTGTCTTTTTTGGTGAGTTGCACAACAACTCAGTTTGTCATTGGTTACAACTGGAACTTACACGCGATCTATATAGTCAGGAGAATGATAATTTGATTTTAGGTGCTGAAATGTTTGAGTCGGATAATCAGTTGATTATAAATGAATATTTTTTAGGTTTAATATCTGAAAAGAGTTTTGAAAAAGAAAGTCGTTTATGGTCGAATTATAAAACCGACTATAAGCCACTACTTACATTTGCCAAAGATAACAACCTGGGCTTTGTTGCTACAAATGTTCCGAGAAGATATGCATCTTCAGTTTTTAAAAACGGATTAAAGAAACTTGATAATTTACCAGAATATTCTAAAGCCTACATTGCACCCCTACCAATTTTAGAGGATTATGATTTACCTTGCTACAAGGAGATGCTAGAAATGGATATGCACGGAA
>CAJQOX010000130.1 GCA_905480075.1 uncultured Aureispira sp.
CTTTCTGCAGAAATTTTTGGCATGGAGGGAGCAATCTTTTGTCCTTCGGGGACTATGACCAATCAGATTGCAATAAAAATCAACAGTAATGCCCCCGGCGAGCTTATCTGTGATAAATTATCACATATATATAAATATGAAGGAGGGGGTATTTCTTATAACTCCGGGCTTGCTACAAATCTACTTAGCGGAAATAAAGGACTTCTGACTGCAACAGAGATAGAAGCAGCAATTCAGCCTGACGATCCTCATTTCCCTGAAACACAACTTGTGAGTCTGGAAAACACCTGTAATAAAGGAGGAGGAACGATCTATGATTTGAAAGAAATTCAAAAGATCGGCGTTCTTTGCAGAAATAAGAACCTGAAATTACATCTCGATGGTGCCAGAGTATTTAATGCCCTAGTTGAATCAGATTATTCAGCCCTGGATTTGGGGAGAGAGTTCGACACTATTTCTGTATGTCTATCGAAAGGACTGGGAGCCCCTGTAGGTTCCTTGTTGCTTGGGTCAAAAGAGGCGATTTATAAGGCTAGAAGAATACGGAAACTTTTTGGAGGGGGCATGAGACAGGCAGGCATTCTTGCTGCTGCAGGAACCTATGCCCTGAAGTATAATATTGAACGCCTCAGAGAAGACCATAAAAAAGCAAGTATCTTAGGAGAAACCCTTCAAGAACTTTCATGTAAAATCAGTTCTGCCTGTATACACCAATATTGTTGTCTTTGAATTACCGGAAGATCTGAACTACAGGGAAGTTATACAAAAATTAGCTGCCAAAGGTGTAAAAACAGCTGCTTTTGGCCCTCAGCAGATTAGACTGGTTACCCATCTTGACATTTCAGACTTTATGCTGGAACAGACTATCAAAGTATTCCGGGGGCTGTCACTTAATTCAAATTTTTCACAAGCTTAACATATAAATTCTATACTTTTTCAGGGTTTTTATGTCTAAATAAGACAAAAAAGGCACTTTTTACCCTTTTTTATAAAAAAAACAGTCTAAGCTCTTTGGAAATTATAGATGTTGTTGTACATTTGATTTCCTTCAAAAATAATATTTGAAACCATTAAAGTAATATCCAATTATTACTAATAAAACTAATTTATAATGAGCAAATTTGATGAATTAAAAGGTATTGTTGACGCTTTAGAAGCTGATTTTGGAAAATTTTACAATGATAGCAACAATGCTGCCGGAACTCGTGTACGTAAAGGAATGCAGGAAATTAAAACTCTTGCACAAAACATCCGTCTTGAAGTTCAGGAAATCAAAAACAAAAAGAAATAAGGTAAGTCCTTATTATTTTGTTTCCGAAATAAAAACAGTTGCTGACATTAGTCAACAACTGTTTTTTTTATGCCCTTAATAAAAGGCTTAGTTATAATGCAGCCGCCAATCTTGATGCCTGATTAATGGCCCGTTTTGCATCGAGTTCAGAGGCCACATCTGCACCACCGACCAGGTGTACGTTAATACCCGCAGCAAGCAGAGGTTCATGCAACTCTTTAAAAGGCACCTGACCTGCACAAATTATAACATTATCAACCTCTAAAACCTGTGGTTTATCATCCTTTATTATGTGTAAGCCGGCATCATCTATTTTCACGTAGCTTACTCCGTTAATAGTTTTTACTTTTTTCTTTTCGAGGCTCTTTCTGTGTCCAAAGCCGGTAGTTTTACCCAATTTACCTCCTACTTTTGTTTTCTTTCTTTGCAAAAGATAAATTTCTCTTGGCGAAGGATGAACCTTAGCCTCTTTCATAAGACCCGATCGATTTTCAAGTGTCATATCCACGCCCCACTCCTTCATATAAGTTGGCACATCCGTACCTGCAGAAATTCCATCATGGGACAAAAATTCAGAAACATCAAAACCAATGCCCCCTGCACCAATTACAGCTACTTTCTTTCCTACCGGTTTTTTATCCCTCAACACCTCAATATAGGTCAGGGTTTTAGGATGGTCCTCCCCCTGCAAATTAATCACCCTTGGTTTGATACCCGTAGCAAGAATGACTTCCTCAAAATGCCCGATTAAATCTTCAGCGTTAACTTTTGTATTTAGTTTTAAGCTCACCCCCGTCAACTCTATCTGCCTGTTAAAATAACGGATAGTCTCATAAAACTCTTCTTTACCGGGAATCTGCTTTGCCATATTAAATTGTCCCCCTATCTCTGAGGATGCTTCAAAAAGGGTAACTTCATGTCCTCTTCCAGCAGCAATCGTTGCGGCTGCCAACCCGGCAGGACCCGCCCCCACAACAGCAATTTTTTTCTTAATTTTTGTTGCTGAATAATTCAACTCTGTTTCATGCCCAGCCCTGGGATTGACCAGGCAGGATATTTTCTTTTGTTCAAAAACATGGTCAAGGCAAGCCTGATTGCAGGCAATACAGGTATTTATTTCATCCGCGCGGTTTTCTATCGCCTTGAGAACAATCTCAGGATCTGCCAAAAAGGGACGGGCCATCGACACCATATCAGAATTGCCTTCCGCCAGAATTTTTTCAGCCACGTCGGGCATATTGATCCGGTTAGTGGCTACCAAAGGAATATTTACTTCAGATTTCATCTTCTTGGTAACCCATGCAAAAGCAGCCCTCGGCACTCTAGTGGCTATTGTAGGTATTCTTGCTTCATGCCAGCCTATACCAGTATTTAAAATAGTTACACCTGCTTCCTCCAATCCTTTTGCCAATTGCACTATTTCCTCCCATGTACTGCCACCTTCCACCAGATCAAGCATTGATAACCTAAAGATAATAATAAAATTTTTGCCAACCTTTTCTCTTGTTTTTCTTACAATTTCCAGGGGAAATCGAATGCGATTTTCATAACTTCCTCCCCATTTGTCCTCCCTTTTATTGGTTCTTTTAGCAATAAACTGATTAATAAGATATCCTTCCGAGCCCATAATCTCTACCCCATCATACCCGGCCTGTTGGGCCAGATAAGCAGAATTAGCATAATCGTTTATTGTCCAGTTAATCATAAACCCGGGTAATTTCCAGGCTTTAAACATTGATATAGGAGATTTTGTAGATGAGGGCGACACACAAAAGGGTACGTAGGCATAACGGCCTGCATGTAAGATCTGCATACATATCTTGCCCCCTTCTTTGTGCACTGCATCTGTTACTACTTTATGATGGGCAACCTGAGATTTTTTTGTCAATTTGGCAGCAAAGGGTTTTACTACACCGGCACGATTTGGTGAAATGCCTCCTGTTACAATGAGGCCTACCTGCCCCTTTGCTCTTTCAGCAAAATATGCAGCAAGAACTTCAGGGTCTCCTTCTTCAAGGCCTGTATGCATAGACCCCATCAGGACCCTGTTTTTCAAAGTGGTGAAGCCTAAGTCGAGAGGGGCAAGTAAATGTGGATATTTTTCGTGTTTCATTGATTGATGTTTTTGATTGAATGATATTTCAAATATAAACAATTTAGTTTAATCAAACGATTGTTTGGTAAAATAAACCATGTAATAAATATTTAAAAATCGCATCTTATAAAAATTAAAAATTTCACTCCAAAACATAAGAACCTATCATACACTACAAATTAATTATACATATAGTTTTAGGTTTTCTCTATTGCATAGTAATAATTTTAACATCCCTTGTAAAAGGATTATAATGAAATGCAGAGATTTTTATGTACATTTAGCAACATTGTTATTAACAAAAAAAAGAAAAATGAGATATAGCATATTATTACTTTTAGTTCTGACCTTTTCATTTACGGCCTGCGATACCACGCCCGACAATGCAAATGAAGCCAAGCTGATCATAAAATTTAAACTAGACAGCACACAGGCCCGGCTTGATGCCTTCGGACAACCTGTTTCTGTTCCCTCCGGCAATGCAGCCCAACATCCACAATTTAATGGTTTGAGTGCACACAAGATAGAATTAGTTCCTAATGCACTGACAGCAGTGAACGCCGGGCCGATTATTTACCATGGTTCAGAGACAACGACCGGAGGAAATAATGCAATAAATTTTGATGAAGCAATTATTAAAAATGACGGTGAAATTTTTCTGGAAGTTCCCCTGAAGGACATAACTACAGGCAGTTATGAATACATCCGGGTATCGGTCAGTTACCAGAATTTTGATGTTTACTATAACATTATCAACATACCTTTTAACAGTTCGACCATCGATTTGAATAATCAAACCGGTACTTTGGCATCCTTTGTAGGTTTCAATACTTATATTGGCAATTTAACTCCCAAAAACGTAACAGAGGTTATAAACTTAAATCAACTACAGGGCTATTGGGCCTTTGAGACCATTTTGTCAAGTCCTTATGAAAGCTTTAATGATGTATATACAGGGCAGGCTGCAGGAACCACTGTTGTCAACCCAATAAGTTCAAGTACTCCAACTCCTGCGGGGTCATGTCTTGTAACAGGCACTTTCGGCAGCACGCCATTGGAAATCACAGGAAGTGAGACAGATGATATCACATTAACCTTATCATTTTCAACAAACAACAGCTTTGAGTGGACCGACAGCAATGGTAACGGCGAATTGGATATAAACGCTGACACCTCTTCTGCTACTTTAGAAACAGTGATAGACATGGGGCTTCGAGGACTGAATGCAAGTTTTCAATAAAAGAATACCTATTTCTTTAAAAGGCCTTTTGAGATAATCAAAGGCCTTTTTTAATTCCAAGGAGCATACAGTAATCTTATAAAAAATCATTAAAATTAATTCAATTATGGTAGTGAATAAGTAGATAAACTTATACATTTAGATTACCCTAAGTAATGAGGCAATAAATTAACAAAACAGTGATGAACAACATTAAAATAATCCCCTTCCTATTTTTTATATTACTTACAGGATGTCAGCATTCTCCCTCCGGGGCAATGAATGATGATGAGACTATAGTTGAAGTATCACAAATCACTTCAGAATCCAAGAAGGATACAAAAGAGAAGAATCCTTCAAAAACCACCTCTGTTGACTATCTAACATACCGTGAAGCCGATTTTTTTTCTATAGAATACCCTGAAAATTTTATAGTATCAAGAGATACAATGAGAGAAAAAAACAACCCTTCCAAAATCTCATTTCCGGAAGATGAAGCCTATTTTCGTTCTCCGGACGGGTTGGTTGAATTTTATATTTTTTCGCCACAATGGGGTGGCGACCCTGAAAGATATCTTGACACAGGGGAGAATGAGGAAGTGGTAGCAGAGGACACAAAAACAATAAATAAAAAGTATGACAAGGATATTCACAAATATGTGACAGTAAAAGCAAAGGATGGGGCCTATCTACGTTCCTGGGTATCTATAGAAACGGATATAGAATCAGGTAACAACTTGCATCATGTTTTTGGATTTCAATACTCAGACAAGGATGCTTATAAAAAATACCGTGAACAATATCTGAAGTTCAAAAAATCCTTAAAGCAATATGCTGATTAATTGATTTCAGGATTAATAATAGATATATCAAACCCAGCAGCAGAAAAGGATATGCTAAAAATATTTAAAATAAACCTGAGTAAAGACAGGACATTTGGTCTTGATGTATTGCGGTTTCTGGCAATAACGATGGTCCTTATAGAACATGGACGTACTTTATTAAAGCCTCTTACAGAGAAGACAGAAATATTGAAACTGGGTGGATTCTGGGGGGTGGAATTATTTTTTGTACTCAGTGGATTTTTAATAGGGAGAATACTTCTGAGATTATATGAACCGGAGGCTGACTTTGATCTTAAAAAATTATATTCTTTCTGGAAAAGGCGTTGGTACAGAACCCTTCCGAATTACTATATAATATTGATTATCAATCTCATTATTGCCTATTCCCTGTCCTCAGCGCAGCTTCCTTTTTCTGAGTATATCCCCTTCTTTTTCTTTTTTCAAAACATGTATACTGAACATCCCCGTTTTTTTGGAGAGGCGTGGAGTCTTGCCGTGGAAGAATGCTTTTATATATCTTTTCCTATGTTACTGTTTCTGACAAACAAAATAGTTGGTAAAATAATATCTGAAAAAAGGATGTTTGTTGCATGTATATTGATCGTCTTGTTTTTTTCCAATAACATGCGAATGATCGTCGTTTGGGGGTCCGACCCTTTGTGGGACCAAGGCATACGAAAAATAGTACTATTGCGACTTGATTCTATATTGACAGGGGTACTTTTTGCCTGGTTCAATTTATATTACAGGGAGATTTTTTACAGGTACAGATACAAAATGTTTTTTATTGCTTTGGTTCTTCTATCAATGTCTTTTTACAATTATTATGCAGATAAGCTATATATCGAAGAACAGCATTCCTTTTACAGTAAAACCTTTTACTTTTTGCTGACAAGTACAGGCTTTGCATTATGCCTCCCCTTTGCAGATTCTGTCAAAAAAATGAAGAAACGTTCATTTTCAGGAAAATTTATTACTTTAATATCAATAATTTCCTATTCCATTTATCTGACACATTATTCTTTGGTACTACGTATACTCAGGCAGTTCGACCCTCTTAACAACAATATCTACACCAGCATAATACTCTATTTACTTTATCTTTTACTCAGTATTATAATCTCTCTTTTGTTATATAAATTTTTCGAAAAACCATTTATGGAATTGCGTGACAGGCTGAAGACAAAACAGGGCAATTCCAGAGGATAATTAACTGTAGAAAACAATATTTGTAACTTATTCAAAAACCCATTTCTGATAATTTCTGTTTAATAACTTCAGTAAAAGCAGAAGAAATACTTAACTTAAAAAAAACTACTTTAATAAATAAAATTTCAGAGGAGTGAAAATCATTGCAAAACTGGCATTATTAGTAACCCTGGCAGCCGTGGCTGTTAAGTCACGCAAAAGAGACCCACTTTTGTCGGTATTCAAGATCAGGCAACAATATGGAATGTGGATGTTGCATATACAACTAAACAGGAAGGCGCTTGAAGATGCTATGGACCAATATAATAAAGAATCTGCTGACGAGAAGATAAATGACAATAAGGCCTGCCTTTCCTATATAAAAAGCACTATAGAGTTAAAGGCAAATGGTAAAAAAATAGAATTGCATGCTGCAGATTTATTACTAAAGGATAAAAATGCAGATATTATGTGGACATTGGGTGGCGTACCTGATAATCTATCAACGCTAAACATAAAGATTGAAACCTTTTCAGAGAACATAGATCAAACTAACATGCTTCATTTTTATTACTCGGGGACAAAATATCAATATATACTTTCCAGAGAAAATGATTTCAGGGCATCAATTGAGTTATAAAATCCTATACAATTCAAAAAGGGACTTTATCCTTTCATGAAACAGCCCCTATAATTTGAACACCTTTCCGGAGTCCATATTGATAATAACAATAATTCATAAAACAGATTGTGAAGAATAATTCCATTTTGTGCTTAGAAAGAAAAATCACCACATCAACTATTCATCCTGAGTATCGGCACATCAGGGGTCAGAATATTTATATAATGGTTGAATAAACAAACTAAATTTATTCAATATCATTTGAAAACGAAAATGAGTTTTTGGCAGTTAATATTCATGAAAATAGAAAAAAAGTGATATCTTACTATGCGTAATTCAATCAATGTCCTGAGTGTTTGAAAATTATATCAGGCAAAACACATCAGCAGCTATCAGAAAACATCAATGATCAGATTTTTTACAGGTTTTTTTATTTTTATTATTTGGATAGTTTTTGCCCGCAACTATTATTTTTGTGAAATAAAAGGCGAATGTGGCCCACCCCTAACAGATGTTGATTCTACATTTCTGAAAAACATTCCGCATACACTTGACCTCACATCAGGGGATTATATTATTTTGGAGAATTACCCACAGTTTACCTTCGACTACGCAAGTCATTCCTGTATTTATACAGCAGGTAATGAAGAATTTTTAAAGCTTACGGCCACCTTTCTTTTGGAACACAAGGAGGAATCTGTCTGGATGGCATTAACAGGGCGATTTTCTGAACAAGAAAAAGAATCACTAAAAAACAGCAGTATATATATTGACCTTGGACTTTCAAGAGCACAAAGCATTATTGACAAACTTGTAAATGAGTACAATATAGATGAAAACATCTTAACTGTCAGCTCTGAAATACTAATAAAGGGGTCCACTGAGGAGATAATCAGTTTCAATATAGAAGGATATACCCCGAATATTGAAATTGATAATAATCAAGAAGATACTGCTTTATTGGAACAAATTAAAACTTCTGTAAGGGATATTACGTACACAGATAAAAGTGCAAAATTTGATTATAATTCCGGTGCTTTTGACCCTCATAGTTCTTTTGATGTTTATATTGATTCATTAAATAGTTATTTTGAAAGGAATCCTGAAGATTATTTAGTTGTAACAGGACATACAGATAGTAAAGGGAATGATTCTTATAATAACCGGCTTGGATTAAAACGTGCTGAATCAGTAAAAAAATACCTAATTGAACACAATGTAAAGGTCAATATTAAAACACAGTCAGGGGGCCGTAAGAACCTTCTTGTTGAGGATAAAAATGCTGATGGAACTTATAATCAAGAAGCTATGTCTAAAAACCGACGAGTAAATATAAAAATTAAAAGTTTAAATTAATCAACAAATTATAAACCCTGTTAACACCCTGATAATCTAAATAAATTTTAATATGCAAGAAGCATTTTTCAAGTTATGGTCAACCGGCAATTTTGATCAGACTGTTGCCCTTTTAATACTTCTCGGACTATCTTTTCTGCTGGGATTATTACTGTGGGCCCTGTTGGCACATTTGCCATCTGCCCGAAAACACAAAAAAAGAATTTCTAAACTTGAGGAGAACAACAAGTTGATAAAGAAAGATTATACTGATGTTTCTGAGCGATATAAAGTCGTCAATGCCAAATACAACCGTTTGAGTTCTGACCTTCAGAATGCGGAAGCCAAGCTCAAGGAAAAAGTTCAAAAAACAATAGATCAACAGGAAAACATAAAAATGATTTCAAGTCAATTGGAATTATATAAAGACCATGCCCGTAATTTTAAGGAATCAAAAGAAAAGTTGATGATAGAATTTCAGAGACTTTCAGAAGTTAACAAAAAATTAAAAATAAAGACGGATGGCCTGAAAAACATTGTGGAGGATATAGAAGCAGAAAAAGTAGATTTGCTGATCGAGAAGCAGGAAAGTATTGATGCCGGCATTGAATTAAATAAACAGATCAAAGTCATATCTGAAAAAATGACGGAATCTGAAAAACAGATTTCGATGTTAAAAACAGACCTTGAGGAGGCAATGACAAAAAAGGCTAAATACAAGAAAATGGTCTTTGAACTCGAGGCCTCAGAAGAACTTGAGGGTGTAGGGGATCAGGAATTAAAAAATCAGCTGGTCGACCTAAAATCTCATATTAATGACCTGGAACAGGAGTCTTCTGATTTGATGAAAAGACTTGCTCCCTTTCTTGAGAAGGAAAGTTCCTTATTACTAAAAGAGAGGGAAATTGATGAGATGATGGATATTACATTGAGTGAGGTGGCTGATAATATGGAAAAGGACGGTTTTTATGTAGACTATCTTGAAGATGACCTTATTGAAGACAAAAACTATCTTGAAAAAGCACTGACAGAAGAAAGCGTTCAGGAATCACCTGATAATAATAAATTTGAATTAATATCCTTTGATGAAGAAGAAGAAATCGTGCTTGATGATGCTTTGGTAATGTCTTCCGAAGCGCTGAACAGAGAGGGATTTTATGCCGACATTGACAAAGCTTCTTTAGTGGAAAGCATGGATATACCGGGAGATACGTTGACGGAAACCAAGCTGAAGGAGATTAACAACATCATGAAAGACTCCTTATTTTTTAATGAAAAGGCATTAGAAAAAGGATTTATAGATGACGAAAAAAAACTGACAGCAGAACTAAAAAAAATAACTACAGTGGTGCAAGCGGAAGAATTATCTGAAGCGCCTGTTCAAATAATAGACAGTGAACATGATGAAATGGACGCTGCCCTTGAATCATCAAATAAGGCAATGTCTGTGAGTTCGCTTTATTCTCCTTCAGAAACAAAAAAGCCTTTATCTTCTTCCGTGATTGACGATAAGACCGAACAACCAAGTTCCGAATTAGAATCTGCTGTCATGCAGGAGATTGGCCGTTCTGTCCCTCAGGCACTTGAAGAAGATAAGGATGACCTTAAAAAGATTGATGGTATTGGTCAGTTTCTTGAACAAAAGCTAAATCAATTCGGGATTTACACCTATAATCAAATAAGTCAATTTGACGAAAATTTCATTGATAAACTAGGTGCTGCACTTGGCTTTTCAGAAAAAACTATTTTAAGGGATAAATGGGTAGAACAGGCCGGAATATTATTAAATTGATTCAATAATTTATTAAATTTATATAATCCTTTTTTTTATAAGCTGTCCTTTTTCAAGTCTACAATCAAGTTATAAGCTGTTTACAAAAAAAACAAGATGTTTACAAACCGAAGATTCACTTTGATTCAATCAATTGCCTGGACCTACAGGGACTTGCTTATGTTTGCATTACTCAGTGCATACCCTGTTTGTATATATGAATTTATGGAATGGAAATGGTTGGGAATTCCTCCACTTCCAATAGCTTTAATGGGTACAGCAGTAGCTTTCAACCTGGGTTTCAAAAACAATAATGCCTATAACAGGGTATGGGAGGCCAGAAAAATATGGGGAGCAATTACCAATATCAGTCGTTCCTGGGGAATGATCTGTCTTGATTTTATCAGCAATCAATACACCTCCGAAAAATACAGCGAAGCAGAACTTAAGGAAATTCATCAACTACTTATTTACCGTCACATTTCATGGGTGACCGCTTTGCGATATCAATTAAGAGAACCAAAGGAATGGGAACTTCAGACTTCGGCTGCTGCTATTCGTTTTCGTGAAAAATTCTTTGTTATTGCCGAACACCAGAAATCCTGCCGGGACGCCTTATCGGGATTCACAGAAGAAAATGAGCTGAATGATATACTTGGCCATTCCAATCCTGCATTACAGATTCTCAGATTACAATCAGCTACCATGAAAGATCTTAATAAAAAAGGATTAATAGATAACTTCAGACATATTGCCATGCAAGATATGATTCATTCCATGATTAATCAACAGGGAGGTGCTGAACGAATAAAGAATTTCCCGTTTCCAAGGCAGTATGCTTCTATGAGCTTCTTTTTTGTAGCCATTTTTATTACCGTTCTTCCCTTTACTTTATTGACTCCTTTAGCCGCTTTGGGAGAAGGCTTTGTATGGCTCACAATTCCTTTCAGCATTTTGGTTTCCTGGATATTTTACAGTATGGAAAAAGTGGGCGATTTGAGTGAGAACCCCTTTGAAGGAAGAGGAACGGATGTTCCTATTACCACAATTTGCAGAAGCATAGAGATTTCACTTAAAGAAATGCTGAAAGAACAAGACCTGCCAGAAAAACTATCTCCTGTCAACCATATTGTCACCTGATTTACTGACTTTCTTTTTTCTATATCATGCGACAGTTTATTGCAATTCTTTTAGTTCTTTTTTCCAATTTATGTACAGCACAGAAAATTTCTGAACTGAGCCCTGAACAATTAAAAAATGATTTGACCTACCTCGAAAGGGAGCTTGAAACACATAATCCTACTTTGTACATTTACAATTCCAAGGAAGAAATAAAAAAACATTTTAATACAATAAGAAACTCGGTAAAAGAAAAAACAGGAGCCATTCAATTTCATAAATTGCTTTCCCTTTTTGTGGCCTGTGCCAACGAGGGACATATTACAACAGGAAGTAAAGACGATGAGTTTTACAAAGGATTTTTTAGTGAAGAGTTCAAAAGCCTGCCACTGGAGGTAAGATTTATAGAAAACAGGATTTTTGTATGGCGAAACTTCAGTAGTGATACTGTATTGCAAAAAGGGGATGAAATTTTATCGATAAACGGCTATACCCCTACTGAAATAAGAAACACAATTTTCCGGTATACAGCTTCTGATGGTTCTATTGAAACTTACAAGCAATCAAGATTAAGCAAAGAATTGTCTGCAAGGTATTTCTGGTTTATTGAACAACCCGACTTATTTTTACTGGAATACCGAAAGAGAGGTTCTGAAGGAACAAAAGAAGTTCAATTGCCTGCACTTTCAAGACCCGAAATGTCTAGATGGTCTGTGTTGAAAGGCTATGAAAGTAATAAACCTATGGGAATTGACAGGTTATATAATCTGAATATCGATAAAAGTACTGCAATACTGACCCTTCGGGATTTTGATGAAAAAACGGTGGAGGAATATGCTATTCAAGCCTTTGATTTCTACCTTAAAATTTTCAGAAGACTCAGACAAAACAAAATCAAAAACCTTATAATAGATGTGAGGGATAATATAGGTGGTCTGAAAGAATTTGGCGATGACATCCTTCCCTTTGTTCTGAAAAAAAACAGAAAAGAGGTTTTCAGAGAACTTATAAACAGGGAAGGCAAAATACACCAATCTTATTTACCAAAACGGAACCGGTGGTTTTTTAAAGGTAATTTATATGTTTTAGTTAATGGGGCTACTTTTTCAACTGCTGCCCATATTGCAAAATACCTGCGGGAATTTGCCAATGCCATAACTATCGGAGAAGAAACAGGCAGCAGATATGAAGGCTTTGCAGCAGGGACTATTCACTATTGTGTTTTACCACATTCCAAAATAAAAATCGGCATTCCCAATTTATGGGTAAGGAATATTATCTCAGAAAAACAAGACACAAAAAATCGTGGTTTAATTCCAGATTATCCCGTCAATTCAGAAATCATTGATTTACTACACAACAAAGACAAGGCTAAACTAAAGGCCTTAGAATTGATATCTGAACAATAAATTATAAAATCATGCAAACTACAAATTCTATATTCCTGGTCCGTCCGGCTTCTTTTTCCTATAATACACAAACTGCCTTGTCCAATACTTTTCAAGAACAAGTTGTTTCAAAAAGTGATATAAAACAACAAATTGTCCTTAAAGAATTCGATACCTTTGTTCAAAAATTAATCGCAGCAGGAATTGATGTTCAGGTTTTTGAAGACAGCCCCTCCCCTCCTAAACCGGATGCAATTTTCCCGAACAACTGGATATCGGTACATGCCGATAAAACAATGGTCCTGTATCCGATGTGCACAGAAAACCGACGTATTGAACGCCGTGAAGATATTATTGAAAAAATTACAACAGATTCAAATATAAAAAAGCAGATCGATCTGACATTTTTCGAAAAAGAAGGACGATTTCTTGAAGGTACAGGTTCAATAGTATTTGACCATATCAACAGGATTGCCTATGCTTGTTTTTCTGTAAGAACAGATAAAAATATTTTTGAGGACCTGTGTCAAAAACTAGACTATAAAGCCGTAGGATTTAACGCCTTTGACAATCAGGGGGTTAAAATATATCATACTAATGTGATGATGAGTATAGGAAAAGGTTTTGCTGTTATTTGTTTAGAATGCATTGCTGATAAGAATGAAAAAAATATAATCAGGGAATCTCTGATCAATTCAAATCTTGAAATAATAGAAATATCATTCGCTCAGGTCATTAATTTTGCCGGAAACATGCTTTCACTTGCTGCGAATAGCAGTCAGATTATTGTCTTATCTCAAAGAGCATTCGACTGCCTGTCTGTTTCTCAGCTTACGAAACTTAAAAACCATGGGGTCTTGCTTCCTGTTTCTATTCCAGTTATTGAAACAACAGGGGGAGGTTCAGCCCGCTGTATGATTTGTGAATTATTTTAATTCATTCTAACATTCCATTCCATTTCAATCATAATGGGATTCTTTATGAGGTAGTAATGAAAACAAAGATTTCTATCTTTTTCTTTCAATGCATACCCTTGTTATTCATTATATAAACCAATTAGTATAACTATTTCCCCTTTCAGCCGTAAAACATAAGAGAATAATTGCTATCAGATTTAACATTACTTATGAAAAAGATACAGGAACAATTCGGCAATATTGATATATATTTGTTTGACCAATTGTTGAAACGAAGGTTCGATGACTGTGATTCTGTTCTTGATGCCGGTTGTGGCAATGGCAGAAATATGGTGTATTTTCTTCAGCATGATTTTGAAGTTTATGGGATTGACAAAAGCATTTCAGCTATTGATGAAGTAAAAAAAATGTCAGCCACTTTAAATCCGGAGAACCCTGTAAATAATTTTGTTATAGGTGAAATTAGTGATATGCCCTTCGAGGATGAATTATTTGATGTGATAATATGCAATGCCGTTTTACATTATGCACATAATAAACAGCACTTCGAAAAAATGTTGTATTCATTATGGCGCGTTCTTCTTCCGGGGGGACATCTTTTAATCCGTCTTGCATCAGACATTGGGATAGAACATTTGGTAAAACCTCTTGATGATGGAAGGTACCGACTTCCTGATGGTTCTGCCCGGTATTTGGTTAATTTGAAAATGCTAATGAATTACACAAAGGAATTGGAAGGGAACTTATTTGAATCTATAAAAACTACAAATGTTCAGAATCTAAGAAGTATGACAACCTGGTGCATTCAAAAAAACAAAATATAAATATGAATATTCTGGATGACGGGACAACCCAACCTTTTTCTTCATGGAAAAAAAAACGTAAAAAGGGTAAAACAAGATACATTCTGATTGAGGGAGTTCTTGGTTGGGGCCTGACAATATTTGTTCTTTCCTTTATTTTCATTGCACTCTTTGACAGTCCGTCAAAATTTGACATCATTTTATCTTTAATTTCTTCATTATCAATTGGAGGAATATGGTCTGTTATTTTGTGGAATAAAAAAGAGAAAATATTTCTCTCCATAAATCAAGAAAAAAACATTTTAAATAATAATGCCGCTCCTTTGGGAACTTTAAAAAGGACGAAAGACTACGAGGAAAAATTCCCCGTATCGAACCTTGAATCTTCAGAAAACCCCAACAATATGGATATAAAAACGTATCAGGGAAAACTGGTGGATGTCCCTTTTGTCAACAAGGCAGGACGAAAAATTGAGGGGGCTTCCAACATGTTTTTTGAAACAGAAGAAGACAGGTACTTTATCAAATCCTATGAAGATAAAATATCCTATAGTGACCTGAGAAAACACATAGGAAAACCCATCAGAATTAAGGCAAGAAAAACCTTTGGCTTATGGGATACAGACGACCCCGGAGTTCAGAGCAGGATAGGAGAATTCTTTAAAATTATAGAAATCCTTGAGAAGGATAAATAATACTTCTTATAATTTAATATATATATTATTTATTTGGGCGCCCGGGCGCTACGATCCGCAGCTCGCTTTCCGCTCGGCCCACCGCAGCTGTAAAAAAAACAGCTACGGCGGTCTGTGGCCAAAGGCCACACTGCTGCTCATCGCTGTCGCAAAAAGATGATTGGATAAATAGATTGATAAAATATATTGATGGATTAGGATGGAAATAATTTACTGCAATATAAAAAACTCCTTAACGGGTTTATACAAAAAATCATAGCGCACTGATTTTGTTTTGAACTTAGAATCTTTAGTTATGGTTTTCTCTGTTTTATTTTCCGGAATCAACCATTCTCCCGACAATCGGATATCATTAAACCCATCATCATCAATATCCAAAATCTGTGGTTTA
Source organism: uncultured Aureispira sp. (assembly GCA_905480075.1). Lineage (GTDB taxonomy): Bacteria > Bacteroidota > Bacteroidia > Chitinophagales > Saprospiraceae > Aureispira. The sequence continues at coordinate 15,680 of CAJQOX010000130.1, forward strand.
AGTGTATTATTCTTAAACAGACCAGAAAACGGATTACAATCATAAGTTTTAGGGCTGTCATTCATCAGAACATTAAAGACATCAATTATTTTACCATTTTCATACCGGTAAAAATGATGTTGGCCATTCCCTTTACAATCACGTTCCACACACATAAACAAAGGCACAGAGTCTTTCATTACAGGAACAAAGGCAGCAATTTGGGCATGATTTTTAAAAATCAATCTACCCTCAGCACTAAATAAAAACTGAGTATAGTCTGCCGGGTAATCACAATTATCATCCTTATAAACAGACTTGCAATTGACAAACCATATAGCTTCATCACTTCCAAACAAGGCTTTTTTACCACAAAACTCAATACTTGTATTATCAATCTTATCAAGCCGGTAATACTCCCCTAGTTTTTTTACAAATTTATCTGGATTTTTTATAAAGGTATTGTTGAGGACATAGGGAAAAACCTGATTATAAACCTCTTGTTCCGGAGAGGATTTTTCATCAAAAATATTATATTTTACAACTTGATTTTCATTAGTGTCCGAAATTTCGGCAAATTTATTTTCTGAATTGAAGTTACTGCCGCAATTCTGAAAAACAAGAATAAAAAAAGATAAAATAAGGGGATATAATTTCAACATAACAAAACAAGACAATTTAAATATAAAAGTTAATTTATCCTTTGTAACTTATAATCATCAAACTTTAAAAAATTGAGAAACTTGTTCTCGTAGTTTCTCAAAACAGATTGACCTTCCTGCCCGGTATTGCCATCGAGAGGGACAAGGGCCTCATACGTAGGCTCAATTTGAAATTTAGTATGTTTATACTGAGCACTTTCTTTCCAGAGATGTGCGGGAAAATTTGTTCCGTATTTATTAACAATCCTACCAAAATACAACATTATATCAAACCCGACAAACCCAAACTCTCTTGTACCTATACCATAAACAGCTTTGTAATCCTGTTTAAATTTCTGGACTTCGTCAGCATTAATATCTGTAAAATACTGACTGGAAAGATAGAGGTTCATAGATTCAAAATATTCAAAATTTATCCGGTTGTAATATTTCCATCTGTCCATCCCTACAATAACAATCTGATGCCCTTTTTTAGGTTCAACCTTATCTACAAGTTTTTGAATTTCCCTGAGCGCATTATAGATAAACCCCTCATCCTGATAGGAGGGAATAAGAATTATATTGAGCTTGGACTTTGTAAGAAAAGGTTCAATATCTTCAATATCTATTGTTGGGTTATTTCTTATCAATTGAGCCAGATGAGCAGAAGTATCATTTTTGTAGGCAGAATAGCTACTCTGTAAATCGGCAATTCTTGAAGAATCTCTTTGAAGTCCAAGAATGAGCATATTTTTTTCCAGGGGTGTTCTGAAAAGTTCAGGATCACTTTCAATTTTGTGAATATGTTGAACAATGAGGTCAGCATGTACCTTAAAAGAAGGATTTACCTGAATATAATAGGGGTTGTCAGTAGTCAGGTCAGAACGGGAGTTAAAAGGAGAAATAAGGCTTTTTTTGTTATTTTTGGCAAATTCGGCAACAATTCTGATGCTCTTTGAACTAACCGGGCCGATAATAATATCAGCCTCCTGCAATTCTCTTTTAAGCAAGAGACTTTCAACAACTGCGGAATCTTTCTGCGTGTCGAAGACATCAACAAACAAGCTGATGCCTTCAGATTTCAGGCTATCGAGCGCAATCATTACCCCTTCATAAAATTCTACAGCCTTGATGGATCGTGAAGGAATCTCCTTGGTAGGTGCAGGCACAAAGTTCTTACTCATAAAAGGCATCAGAACAACTACTTTATAAGCGAGCTTAAGATTGACAGAGGAATCTACTTCCGTTACTGAAAAAATGGCATTTTTGTTTATTTCCAGCACGTCAACAGTATCCGCTTTTATTTTATTGTTGCCCACCTTTTCGAAACAAACCACTATACTTCTGAACTCACTTTGCTTTAGGGTGTCGCACCATGTAATCGTATCTCCCGGATTACTGTCATTTACCTTTTCGGAGTTGGTAACTGCTGTAAAACTACCTGTCTTTGCCGTATCTTTCGGGTTTGTATTTTTACCGGTTACAGGGTCTAAATGAGTCGTATTATTCGTAGTACGACTGCTTGTACTACATGAATAAAATGCAGTAAGTAGAATAAGAAAAAAAAACAGAATACTTACATTAAATAAATTTGAATTTTTCATAATCTTTTAATCTTTATTTATATAAATGCCCCTTCAAACAAAAAACCGGACATAATCTGCAGGAATACCGCAAAGGTAATTAATTTTGTGTTAGAGAACTAATTAAGTCTGGCGAAAAATAATGTTGATTATTATTTGGTCTGTTTCCTGAGTATTTGACTAATCAGATTCAGAATTAATAGCATTGCCTGTAAACCAAAGTTCAGGTTGGAGGAATTCACCTACTTTTAAAGCAAAAAAAATATATTCTTTATGATTTCAATTAATTAATTGAAAAATCTATTAGTTTTTATAACTTTACATAATACCAAAAACACGGTTGATAATAATAAATTCTTCAGAAATAAATTGTGAAACTTAATATAGTTTCAAAAGTTTTCATTACACAATATAAATATTCAATGTGCAGGAAATATTAAACTATCTGAGCTCGCATCTTTTCATTGTCTTTTTACCATTTATTTCTGCCATAATTGGATGGGGGACGAATGTACTTGCCCTGAAAATGACCTTTTATCCACTGGAGTTTATCGGGTTCACATTTAAAGGGTTCAAAGCAATAGGCTGGAGTGGGTTTCCTCCTATCGGATGGCAGGGAATAATTCCTTCAAAAGCCGAGACTATGGCCTCTAAGGCCACGGATATGATTACAACAAAATTGATAGATGTTGAGGATCAGTTTTCAAAGATAAACCCGGCAATAGTTGCCAAAGAGATGGAATCGAGCATACTCAGGCTGGCCCGTGAGATAACAAATGAGGTGATGACAGAACATGTGCCCCTTTGGAAAGTGTTGTCAAATAAACAAAGAGAAAAAATTTATTCCCGTGCTGCCGAGGAAATTCCTGCCGTTATTGAAGAAATCATGGAGGAGGTCAAGATCAATATTACTGAAGTATTTGATTTGAAGGCTATGGCTGTGGAACATTTGAAAAACAATAAAGAATTACTCAATAGAATATTTCTTGAAGTCGGAGACAAGGAATTTTCTTTTATTGAAAAGTCAGGCTTCTATTTCGGCTTTCTTTTCGGATTGGTACAGGCAGTAATATGGGTAAAATGGGAAGCGGGGTGGACCCTTCCTGTCGGCGGTTTACTTGTAGGATATCTGACGAATGTGCTGGCATTGAGGATGATTTTTTCTCCCACGAATCCGATAAAAATTTTCAAATGGAAGATACAGGGATTATTTATCAAACGTCAGGTAGAGGTTTCGAGTGGTTATGCCAAATTAGTATCAGATAACATCATGACGATGGATAATGTGTTCACACAGATGTTTAATGGTGAGGGTGCAGACAAGCTTATAAAGATCATTACAAAACACTCACAGGAGGGGATAGACAAAACGGCCGGATTCAACAGTTCAATAATAAAATTCACTTCAGGAACTGAGACTTACGACAAAATAAAGACAATAGCAGTCAATCGTTTTATAGAAGCGGCTCCTGACCAGATACATATAGTTTTTGATTATGCCAAGCAGGCACTTGATATCGAGGAAACAATGGTTAGCCGGATGACAAGTCTGCCCCCTGATGAATTTGTGGATTTCCTCAGGCCTGTTTTTCAGGAGGATGAGTGGAAATTGATACTTACAGGTGCAATATTGGGAATGGTGGCCGGTTTTTTACAGTTGCTTACTACAATATAAAACAAAAGCCATCCGGTATAAATTTCGGAAAGCATATAATTATATTACAGAACAGGAATTAATCAGTCGATGATCTTTTGGGAGATAATTGTCTTTTGTAAGCTTTCAGTGCTTCTAGGAGTGCATTTTTTCTAAGAGGATATTGGGCATGTAAGTCTCCTGAGGCCTGTTGAAAATAGGCGTAAAAGGGATCATTATACATTTGATTCCCTGCAGCACTATCTTTTGAGACGGCATATTCTTTGGAGATTACCATAGCCTGTAATGCAATACCGACATGTCCTGCCGAAGTAGTAGTCTCACTTAATAATTGGATCAGCTCATCAATTTCCTCAATTAATTCTGTTATTGTCATCTTAAATAAATTTAAGCGTTATAAATTATACTAAATATAATTATTAAAACTGAATTGTAAATTTTTAAGACCATTTAAATCATCTATTTACAAAGACTGATTAATACTAAAGATAAAATTATTATTCTTTAATTATTTTAATTGATTCACTCTGCCCCATATCCGATTTGAGGATAATTGTTTTAAATCCGAATTCCCTTTCTACAGAAATTGCTGCAGTATTAGGAGGTATATCACCAAGATTATGAGCAATCATGGTAATAATATTTTCGCCGGCGGCAAGCGAAATTTTAATTGATTTGGGAATAGAAGTCAAAGAATGTTCCTTAAGGATATTTACACCGTTCAATTCCAAAGAAATGATATCACCGTCTACCCTGTTGGAATCCCATATCTGCAACAAGATAGAGTCTTTAGGAACATGCATGGTTTCTTTGGTAATAAGTTTTCTGTTCTTGTTGATTACTTCTTCCACCAGCAGATCTGAATTTCCCTCCTCCACAGTTTCGGTTTCAATGTTCATTTCAACCACAGTATCAACTTTTTCAACAGCAACAATTTCCGGTTGCACAAGGGTGTCTTCAATTTCTTCTTTGACCGGCGGGTCCGGTTCTACATAGCCTGGTTTTTTTCTACGCACTCTGACATGTGCAGGTGCGCAGGTCTTAGATTGGTCATTCCATCCCCTCCACTCCCCTTCTAGGTATTCATAGCCAATATCCTCAGAGTATGTTAAGGTAGCGGCACTATGGCAAAAACTGGTATTGAGGGTATTTTGAGTTTCAAAGAGTTTATTAGTAGTCGTATACCGGGCTTTCTTATCAGTAAAAGTAGAGCGGAAATCAAATTTGGCATAATGTGCCTTATTGACCGTTTCATTGATGTAGTATTCCCCGGTATAATTTTTTTTCTTTTCGTTATATTTAAAAGTCAAACGGAGTACATGCGTTTTCTTTCCTTTTTTCCATAAGCCATTATCCCAGTACATTTTATATTCTTTCATCTTTGAGGCCTCCTTAGACTGATCGAGGTATCCTGTCCATACTCCTGTAAGGTCCTGTGAAGAAACTTCAAGGTTACAAAAAAAACAAAAAAATAAAAAAAAGATAAATTTGTATGCTTTCATTCCTGATAATTTACTGCTTTAGACAAGGTCCTTTCTAATTTTTTCATAAAGATATAAAAAAACGAAAAGAAATAGGTTTATCTTAATAAAAGCAAGTAATATACCAATTTCAATCTATCAGATAAAGTTTAAATCGGAAACTTATGCCTGAAAAAAAGTCAAGGATAGTTAATCCAGGTTCTGACAAGAATTCTTTTCTTTTCCTGTTCTTTAAAATCTTCAAAGGCCGTACGGTTATGACATAAAAACCGATTGTTCACAAAAAATAAAGGTAAATCTTTCTTTGGCCCCCAAAAACAAAGGACCATAAAAAGGTGTTCTTAGTTTATACTTACATAATTTTTATTGGGGTTATAATTTTTTTATTATGACAATAACACCTACAGAAAGAGGTAGCCAAATTAAGCAGCAAGATCAACTTTCTGAATAGTCAATTTTATGGAGCATACAGATTTCTTTCAGGAAAGCTCGCAAAGTTACAAAGCTTTCATGATTTCTGATTAAATAGCGATAGGGTGTATACCTTTCATCCGGATTTACATAAGCATGGCATCTTATTTTTTTAATATTTTCCTTACCGTTATCCATGAATGTTATTTTCAAATATTTAAAATCACTGCTTATCTGTTCTTCTTTTCCCAGGCCCTTTGCCTCTATCTGAAGAATATCTTTAATTTCAATTCTGCAGATTAGAAGTTTGGGAGGGAATATTCTTCTGAACTCTATTATATCCGGCCGAATAACAAGACTACAGTTTGTGAGTTGCAGGTATAGCAAAACAATAAACACAAAACACATCACTACACAAAAAACACCTGACATAAATAATAATAAAGGAAAATAGGAATCCATTATCTTTGAAACAATATACATCCCCACAGGCAATCCACAGGCAATTGCATAAAACAAGACCATTCCATCAAATCCCCTTTTGCTGGGCTGGAATTTTTTTTCAGATCCACTTTCAACAATTTCCTTAAAGCTCATAACAGAAGGACCATCAAGAATATTCTCAACTAAATGAGGAAGGTTTTCAAAGGAGGTCAGATAAAAAAAGGAAAGGTCTTTTAATATTCTTAGATTATTGTCTTCCGATATACTATCAATAAGGTCATCTTCTATGAGATTCAAAACATCATTTTCATCATTGACATCAAAATCTGACAATTTCAGATAGCCTTTCAATATTGCAATATCAAAAATATCCTCTACCCTTAATAACTGCTGTTCTTCTTCCAGTATTTTTATAGCTAATTCAAGATATGACATTGAAAGTAGTTTTATTAAGTTTAGAAGCAATATAACCTCCTGCTACTATTTAAATTATAAATAGAATGCCTAATCCGTGTTACTTAAATTAACAATAATCCAATTCAAATTGTTCCCAGGTCAAAATTGCAGCACAGCAAAAGAGGACAATAAAAAAAAGAGAAACCAGTCTTTCCTTTGATTATCCTGATGTTCTATTAAGATATTCAGCATTTCATCAATATTATTATTCTTTAGTTTAATCTCTAACCAATTTTGATTATACCCTTCAAAAGCACGTACTCTTTAACCATTTTCATCAGCTGAAATACAAAACATTTACTGTAACCTTCATTAAATCAAGGTAGTAGAGGTTGAGGCATTTTGAGCGATTGGTATTGAAAGAGGTTCAGAGACAAGCTAGTTAATTGCAGACATTTTTTCAATTATTGAATCCAATTTCATTCTTTCATATTAAATGAATGTATATTTGACTCTCTCTAAATTAAACTAATTTTTTATTATTTCCTGCATTAAACAATATATTATGGTGAAGACAAAATATATCGCATTATTAAGGGGTATAAATGTTAGCGGTAAAAACAAAATAAAAATGGTAGAATTGAGAGCGATGTGCCAAGAAATGGGCTTTCACAATGTAAAGACCTATATACAATCGGGAAATATTGTTTTTGAATCGGAAGAAAACAATCCTGGTAAGCTGGAGAATAAACTTAAATCAAGATTATTTACAACATTTGGCTATGATGTAAAAGTAATGGTACGGAGGCAGGATTATTTTCAGAAGACAATAGAAGGCAATCCTTTTATCAATCCTCAGGTTGACATTAAATACCTTCATGTTACCTTTTTGGATAAAATACCTGACTCAGAACTTGCAGAAAATCTTGAACATGCTGACTATGGGACAGATGAGTTCAGGATAGTAGAGGATAAAGTGTATTTGTATTTCCCAAATGGATACGGACGTACAAAGCTGACCAACAGAGTATTTGAAAAGAAATTAAAAGCAGAGGCCACTACACGCAACTGGAAGACCGTCAGCAAGCTTAATGAAATAGCAGCAGAAGGATAGCACTCAAAATTCAGGATTCAGGGAAATATTTAAACTTATAAATCCTGGCTTTTTTCTTCTGCCCTTCCGATGAAATAAACAAATCACCATTAGATGTAAAAGTGAGTCCTTCAGGTTGTTCAAACTTTTTTTTGGAAAGCCTTTTTACATGTTTGATCTCATTATTTCTGTCCATCACAACCAAACTGTTACTGATTGCAGAAAGAATATAATAATTTTTAGTGATAGGGTGAACAGCAATCGCGGAGGGCTGAATAATAATGTCTTTTTTTGCCTTCTTCATTTCTTTTTTGTAGGGCTTATATTCAGGATATTTGCTCAGGTTATCCTTTATAAACTTCTTAAATTTTTTGCGGGTAATGGTACAAACAGGTAGGGAATTAAAGGCTGAAGAGTCAAGGTCATAAGAATAGACAGACCGGGATTTATGTTTTTGTTCTCCTATTAAAGAAGATCCTTTACAGGCAATAATCAGGTCATTGCTGAGCGGATCATATGCCAAACCTTCCGTATCATTTATTTTCCCCAGGCTAGTCTCAATAACTTTAGTTTTAATGGTCTTCTTTTTATGCCAGTCTTTAATCCTGAATAAAACACCATCTGCTCTCAGTGCATAAAACACATTATCTTTGCAGGCCATTCCTTCATAGTCGCCGTCAGCAGAAAATTTAATAATATCTTCAATTTCACCCGATTTAATATCTATGGTATATAAGGCCCCTTTTTCATCCTGAACTGCTATTAGCCATTTATCATCATAACAGGCTAATCCGGAAATTTCCTTCAGTTTTTTTGTGAGTTTAAATTTATTATCAGGTTGATCCAGGTTGTACCGAAAAGAACTATCAGGAAGAATGTATTCGGTATCTAAAGCAACATCTTTGCCCTCAACATTATTATTGCACCCAGAGATACTAAGTGAAATAAAAAACAACAAAGGGAAGAGCATTATCATTGAGGAGAGAAAATTTAGCATAAAAAGATTATTTATTATTTTCCTCAATGTTTTTAGCATTGGCAACACTAGTGAAGCGTTGGTCAAGACTGAATTTTTCTTTTTTCTTAGGAACTTTATCTTCGTAAAACTTCATAATCAAATCCATATCTTTTTCAATATCCCCTGAAGGGTAAATAACCATACCAAAACCACCTTCTTTAGTTTCGTAGTTGAGGTAGCCAAGACAGATCGGCACTTTTGCTTCAAGAGCAATATAGTAAAAGCCTGTTTTCCATTCGGTGCGCAAAGACCTTGACCCCTCAGCGGCAATCATCATACACAAACTATCATGTTCTTTAAATAAGTTGGCAATTACCTTGACGGTACTTGGGCGTTCTTCCCCCTCTTTTCTCTTGCTTCTATCAATAGAAATGCCACCAAGAGACCTGAATAAAGCTCCTAAAGGAAAGCCCATTAGTTCTTTTTTAATAGCATACCTTGCCTTAATTCCTAACTGAGACATAATAGAGAGTGCAATAGGATAGTCCCAATTCGAAGTATGTGGAGCACAGATCATTACACATTTATCGAATATTTCTTTGGGAGGTTCTGCTGCTAGTTTCCAACCATTCATCTTCAAAAATGCCTTACTAAACAATTTCATAAAATAAGTATTAGCTTAAAAATCTCTGACTAAAGTCAATTTAAAAAGAAAAGTTCTCAAATTTTCAAAAATGAGAATAATTTATGGAACGGGATCATGCCCGTGTCTCCCCCAGGGATTGCATCGTAAGATACGACGAATTGACAAAAAACTTCCTTTAAATGGTCCATATTTTTTTATCGCTTCAAGGCTATACTGAGAACAAGTAGGAGTATACCGGCATGAAGAAGGGAGAATGGGAGAAATTGCCAGCTGATAAAAGCGTATCAATCCTACAAAAACAAAGGATAAAAGCCGAAGGGGCAAATAAAGTATCTTTTTAATCAAATTCATATAATTGCATAAGTCTATAATTTTGCAATAAATTTGTCCATAAGCTTCAGGTAACATTTTTCGAGCTTGGAATAATCGAATTCTTCTTTTCCTACATACAACAACATCAGATTGACAGATTTGGTTTCTTTTTTCAAATTACCATACAAATGATGCTTGTGAAGTCTGTAAATTTCCTTCATCAATCTTTTGTATCTGTTCCGGTTCACTGCCTGTTTGAATGTTTTTTTTGAAACAGAAAAAGCCATTCTTGCCGGAAAATCACATTCTGTATTTTCAGTATCTGCCCAAAACAACCTTAAAGGATAAACAGCAACACTCTGTCTGTTTTTGAACAACAAACCAATTTGCTTTCTGCTTTTCAAACGTTCAGCCTTATTAAAGGTGAACTTCAGATTACCATCCATTTTACCTAAAGTTATATTTTACAAGGCTTTACCCTGATAAACAATGTTAATTTCTAACAATAAAAATTCGTCTAGCCTCATAAGGAGACTAGACGAAATTATATATAATACTGTAAAAATAGTATTATAAGATTATTTTAAACCACGTTTCTCGTCAGAGACAGTTAATTGTTTACGTCCTTTTTTGCGACGTGCTGCCAATACTCTGCGTCCGTTTTTGCTGCTCATACGCTCGCGGAATCCGTGTTTGTTTTTACGTTTGCGGTTTGATGGTTGAAATGTACGTTTCATTATATTATTCTATTTTATAAAAGGTCTGTTTAAAAGCGAGTACAAAGATAGGAATAAAAAAATAGTATTCAAAGCTATCCCCTGTGTTTTTTAAAAGAGTTTTAATATTTGCTTTAAATTGCTCAAAAAATTAATCCTGAAAGACCTCAATAGTCTTTTCCTTTAGGATCAAATCTGTAAATTTACCTTTAAAACGGGTAGCCTTAACAAGATGATTATCTATCCAATGATAATTGCCGCCACGAGGCTTGCCCATAAGCAAACTATGATACTTAAAGCCTGTTTTCTCCAACCACTGTTCCGTAATCTCTCTGTGTGCTTCAGTTCTTGAAGTAAAAAAACAGATACGATGTCCTTCATAATACCATTTATTCAGGGTTTCCAAGGCATCGGGATAAGGCACACAGGTTCCCATACGTTCAGGTTCTTCATTGGGAATATCTTCTGTAATTGTTCCATCTATATCAATAAGGTAATTCTTGACATCTTCAGGGAGGATTGGGCTAATAAGATTTCCGTCCTTATCCTGAAGTTCATTAAGTTGATTATCCATAATATTATTTAGGTTGATTAAAATATCTTAAACTATTTATTCTCTGCTTATTAAGCACAATTTTTACCATTAAAAGAACAAAGGTAAGGCTATAAAATGAAATTTCATACCTTTTTTGAAATTATGAAAATTTTGTAACGAACATTCATTCGGTTTTTGGGCTATACCCCTTAGCCAGGTTAAGATAATAAATAATTAAAAAATCATATTGCTTTGGGTTTCATCAGTCCAACAAATTCTTTTTAATTGAGTAAAGGGTCAGCAATATGAAGGGTATCGAAGGGGGTAGGTTCCACAATATTATTCTGTACTTCGAAACGCCAACCGGCCTGTTCAACCAATAATTTTATAATTTCCAGGCTTTCAATACCTTCTTCCCTTGCCTGTTCTATCAGGGGTCCATTAAGGGCCGCTTTCTCCAGCTTTTTTTTGGCTACAGCACCAATACTTGTCAACTCATTTTCAGTAAAACTGTTAAAAATACCCTCCTGTATATCATAATACTGTAAATTATGGTCAATCGATAAAATTTCAGGGTCAGGGAGGTTCCTTACCAACAATAATTTATTTTCAGAATCCAGTTCGAAAGAGGCTTTTTTCAAATCATAACCAACAGAAACCTTTGCGTCTACTTTAATGATCGCCTTTTTACGCAAGATAGATATATCGGACCAATAGGAATCATTGTATTGATGAATATTCGAAAACTCTCCTTCTACAGTTATTAGTTTTGCAACCTTCCTTACCCGTTCAAGCAGAATCTTCTGATTTACATCAGGCATAGGATCTTTAAACTCTTGATTTGAAAAATAATTTGCATAAATTAACGCACCGGCAAAAGCACCAAAAAGAAAAAAACCGAATGAATCTAATAATTTCATTTATCTGATTATAATTAAAATGATTTTCAAAAAGCTTACTACAATTTAAATTTATCATTAAAAAACTAAAAAACATTATTTGATCAATAATTCCGAAGAATCAAGCCATCAGAAAACACTAAAATCGGATCCAAAGTTCATTTACATTATTATTTTTTGAACAATCAGTTAACTTTTTTTTATAATTTAAGAAACATTAAATAAATTATTATTACTTTTACTTCTGATCATAATAAATCACTAAAATCATTCCATTTTCTATAATTATTTCAATATAATATGATTTTAAATTGAATAACACATTAGAAAAAAGAACATCGTAAGACATTAACTATGAGCACATTTAAAGGAAAAACAGTATTTATCACCGGTTCAAGCAGGGGAATTGGTAAAGCAATGGGACTTAAACTTGCTTCTGAAGGGGCAAACATTATTATTGCTGCCAAGACAACAGAACCACATCCTAAATTGCCGGGTACTATTTATACTGCTGCAGAGGAAATGATTGCAGCAGGAGGCAATGCACTGCCTGTGGTAGTTGACATCCGCAGCGAGGAATTGGTGCAGCAGGCGGTTGACAAGGCTGTTGCTGAGTTTGGAGGCATTGATATTCTCATCAATAATGCGAGTGCCATCAACCTCTCTCCTACCGAACATGTAACAATGAAGCGTTATGATCTGATGCATTCAGTTAATACAAGGGGCACCTTTTTGTGTACCAAGCTATGTCTCCCGCACCTGAAAAAAGCAGCTAACCCACACATTCTGAACCTTTCTCCTCCCCTCAACATGGACCCTAAATGGTTTTGCAATCACGTTGCCTATACTATGGCGAAATACGGCATGAGTATGTGCGTACTCGGACATGCAGAAGAATTTAAAGAAGATGGTATTGGGGTAAATGCTTTATGGCCCCGCACAACTATAGACACGGCTGCAGTTCGTAATTTATTAGGCGGGGAGGCATTATCTAAACAATCCCGTACGCCGGATATTATAGCAGATGCAGCCTTTTATATTCTAAGGAGGGATAGCAAGACCACTACAGGCAACTTTTTCATAGATGATGAAGTACTGGCAGAAGAAGGAATTACGGACCTGGACCAATATGCTGTTGATCTTTCCTGTGACCTGATGCCTGATTTCTTTGTCTGAGATAACAGAATGATTATTTGACTTAATGAAAAAAAATCTTGCAACATACACCAAAAACTCAAAAAAGGACATCTATCCGGTTATTGGCTTATTTTCTTTCCCCGGCTTCTGTTTTTTGTTGTGTATAGTTAATTTATTTGGCAACAGATTTAATTTTGTTACTCCCCGTCAAAAAATGACTCTCTGTTTTTAAGTGGACAAAACAAATTCTATTTAATCTTCCTTCTTATCGAAATAATTGAATAATCCTTTTTTTACTGAAGAGCAATAAGAGATTTTTTATTACAAACCCTAATAAAAACCTCTAAATAAAAAGAGAAAAAATTGTAATGAGAATGCATTTAAGCATGATTAGGTCTTTTATTATTCAATTACTTTAAAAATAATAGTATAATAGCAAGTGAAAATTTTGTAAAGTCCTATTTATTTACAATTTTTGTGCTTCGGGTAGAAAAGCTACTACGAAATATTTGAAAATGCAATATCAGGAGAGGTGCCAGAGCGGTCGAACGGGCACGCCTGGAAAGCGTGTGTACCTTTACGGGTACCGGGGGTTCGAATCCCCCTCTCTCCGCCAATTTTCAAACTCTCAGAGTTTGACTATTTTTATCTGCTTAGTCTCTGATTCAATCAGTACTTTGCAAAATGAGCTAATTGAAACTAATTTTTTTGTTTAAAACTTTCGCAAACCATCCTTAGAGTTATGAAAAAGGTTTTCGTTTTATTTTTCGCACTTTTACTAAGTGTATGCACTTACAACAATGTTATTGTCGCACAAGGACCAGATAGTCCTGAAGACACTTCTCAAAATGCAACTGTCGAACCGGTTACTACCCCTGAAGTAGATCCTGAAGTTGAGAATTTGCCTGTATCAGGTGATCCTGTTATTGAGCGATCAGCGCATCAGGTAGTTAAGAAAAACTTCATTGATGGTGGTTGGATATTTATGTCTATCGTTTTGGTATGTCTTATTTTGGGTCTTGCTATCGCTATTGAGCGTATCATTACACTTAGTCTGGCAACTGTCAACACCAAGAAACTGGTTGCTGAACTTGAAGGAGCTATTGTTAATGGTGACATTGCAGAAGCTCAGAACATCTGCAAAGCTACACCGGGCCCTACTGCTGAGGTTTTAGGTGAAGGCCTTAAACGTGTTGACGACGGCATTGATGCTGTTGAAAAAGCTATTGTTTCCAATGGCTCAGTTCAGATGGGACTTTTGGAAAAAGGTTTAGTGTGGCTGGCATTATTTATTGCCCTGGCACCGATGCTTGGTTTTATGGGTACAGTATTAGGTATGATCGACGCTTTTGATTCTATTCAAAAAGCAGGAGATATTCAACCTTCAATGGTTGCGGGTGGTATTAAAGTTGCCCTTTTGACTACTGTATTCGGACTGATCACTGCTATTATCCTACAGGTTTTTTACAACTATATCACTTCTAAAGTAGATAGTCTTGTAAATTCAATGGAAGATGCTACAATCAGCCTTGTGGATATTCTTATCGACAACAGGAAACTGCCTGATAACAAAACTGCTGTTGCAGAATAATTTTTTTGATTAATTAAAAATCTCGAATATTATGACCGGAGCATATCAGTTTCTGAAAAAATACGGCGTTTCAATTGGTTTTACAACCGGAACCGTGCTATGCCTTATAATGTATGCTATTATTATAGGTGGCTATCCTGAATTCAATCCTACAGAAAAAGAGTTGTATGGCTCTTCAATTTTTGATTTCGGTATCTTCACTACTTATTTTTTGATTTTCATGGGAGTTATTCTTGTAGCAATATTTTCATTGTTATATGTAATAAAAAACCCTAAGGAATCAGTAAAAGGCCTTATTGGTTTTGGTCTGATTGTAGTCCTTTTCTTCGTCACCTATTCAATGGGAGATGGTTCATTGACAACCGAATTGGTAAACAGTGACCCTACCTTATTGCCTTTAGATGTAAAATATGAAGAAGGTGTGACGCAATCTACAGGGGTTAAGTTTGCAGATGGCATGATAAAGTTTGGATATATCATGATGATTCTTGCAATTATCTCTATGTTATTGGCTGCAGGCCGTGATTTTATTAAACAATCTTAAGCTAAAAAAGATGGCTAAAAGAGACTTACCGGAAATCAATGCGGGTTCTATGGCAGATATTGCCTTCCTGCTTTTGATATTCTTTTTGGTTACAACAACGATACAGACCGATTCGGGGCTGAGTGTTTTGTTGCCTCCCTATGTCGAGGAACCTCCTCCACCGGAAAAGAAGAACAAAAGGAATGTATTTGCTGTACAGATAAATGGTAATAATGATTTGTTGATACGAGGGCGTCAGTGTCCTGATGTTAACTCAATTAAAGAAAAGGCAATTACATTTATTACTAACAGAGGTAAAGACCCAAATTCGTCTGACTCTCCTAATAAGGCAATCATTTCCTTGTTAAATGATAATGGGACATCATACGAAATGTATGTTGCTGTATACAATCAGCTGAAAGCTGCCTATAATCAGTTATGGGAAGAAACATCTATGGAAAAATATGGTCGTTCCTACGATGATTTGAACAAAGAGGAAAGAAAGGCTGTCCGTAATGAATATCCTTTGGTAATTTCGGAAGCAGAACCTTCTGATTTACTGAAAAGTTAATTGAAATAAAACAATTAAGTTTGGCCTGAGAACTTCTGTCCGGCAACCTGATAGAATAATTTTTATTCATCAATAAAAGAAGTTCTTATGAAAAAACGAAAATTACCGCCCTTGGGGGCGGGGTCGATGGCTGATGTAGCCTTCTTGCTGTTGGTATTTTTTTTAATAGCAACTACCATTGAAACCGATGCAGGATTAAATCTGGTTTTACCTCCCTGGACGGAGAATGAAACTATTCAACCTGTCCCTGAATACAATGTTCTTAGCATTCAATTAAATGCTCTAGACGATTTGTATGTTGAAGGGGAAAAAGTCAGATTGAGTGACCTTAATCAAAGAACAAAACAAATGGTTTTGTCAGAGGCAAAATCGCCGGAAGAGGCGATAGTATCTATACAAATTGACAATGCTACTACCTATGAACACTATATTGCTGTTTTTAATGAGGTAAAAGCCGGATATAAGGAAATATGGAACGATACTGCCCTTAAAAAATTTGGTCAGAAATACGATGATCTGGAGACGGAAAATCAGAAAGTAATTTTGAAAACTTATCCTCTTGTTATTTCAGAAGCAGAACCTTCTGATTTTGCTATGAAGAAATAGTATTATTTGAATTGAAAATTTATTTTATTTATACATATAATTATGTCTAAGTTTAAGAAAAAAGGTAAAAAGGGTGCACCGGGAATAACAACTGCCTCTTTGCCCGATATTGTTTTTATGTTGCTGTTCTTTTTTATGGTAGTAACCAAGATGAGAGATAGTGAGATGAAGGTAAAAATACAGGTACCTGCTGCAACTGAATTACAGAAGTTAGAAAAGAAATCTTTGGTAAGCCATGTATATATTGGTTCTCCTATACCAAAATATGCTGCTGTAATGGGTTCTGCACCTCGTATTCAGTTGAACGATCAGTTTGCAGATCCTTCACAGATACCTTTCTTTATTGCTAATGAGATCGAAAAGTTATCGAATCCTAAATTAAGAAGGGCAATGACCTGTGCTATGCGGGTAGATAAAGAGGTTAAAATGGGTATTGTTACGGAGGTAAAAACGGAGTTGCGTAAGGTCAACTTCCGGAAAGTCTCCTACCTTGCCTCGGATGCAGGAGAATTGGAATAAATAATTATTCTACTTTCTTAACAGAAAAAGCCTTTTCCTTCAGGAAAAGGCTTTTTCTGTTTATTGAATTATTTTATTATTTTTGATTTTCAAAATAAAACATGCTGATTTAAGCATTAAATCATAGACACCATTTTTATGGCAAAGAAGAAAAAAACATCAAAGTCCGGGAAAAACAAAGGACAGCAGAAAAAAACCAAACAAGTTGAGGAAACTGTAAAGAAAAAAAAACCGGTAATCAAGACAAATAAAAAATCTTCAAAGCCTGCAATCATAATTGATTTTTTTGAAGATACTTTGGGTAAAAACTCCGTCTATCTGCTTTCAGGTCTTTTGGCGATGATCGCTTTTATGGTATATGGAGGATTTTGGTTTACAGATAATGTTTTTTTATTTAAAGATATAGGTTCAGACACTATCAATGTTTTTTACCCTAATTACTATTGGAATGCCGAAATCTGGGAGCAGGAAGGGGTATTTCCCAGCTGGTCCTTTACATCCGGACTGGGTCAGGATATAATGATTGGATCTAAGGGCGATCCATTTATCTGGTTGCTTTATTTAGCCGGCAAGGAATCAATTTTAGGTGGTCTTGCCTATATAGAAGCTTTGAAGGTGGTGCTTTCCGGCCTTTGTTTCTATGCTTTTCTGAGAACGATAGGAACTGCCTATCTAGCTTCTGTTGCTGGAGGGCTGCTATATGCCTTCAGTGGCTTTATGATGGTGGGTAGCGGATGGTATGTATTTACTATTGAAGGACTATATTTTGCCATGATGCTTTTGGCCTTTGAACGATTTCTGGTCTTGGGAAAATGGGGTTTATTTCCCTTTACATTGATGCTTGTTGCAATTTACCAACCACTGGATGTCTACATCATGGCTATATTGATCGGTACATATGGAACGGTCCGAATTCTTCAGATGAATGATTTTGACTGGAAGGATCTTTTCAAAAAATATATGCAGCTTCTGGGTTTAGGTGTATTGGCATTGGCAATGGGTGCATTTATATTTTTACCTTCAATAGAACTGATGCTGAACAGCCCGCGTGTATTGGGAGATTCTTCTTTCTTTACTCAGTTGCAATCCACTAATCCTTTCGAATTATTATGGAGTACAACCGGCCCTGAAAACGCTTATGCAGGATCAGATTTATGGGAAACTACAAAAGGAAGGTTATTATCAACAAATCTTTTGGTAGACAATGAAAACATATACCGTGGGTCTATGAATTATCTGGAAGCCCCGGCTATTTATTGTGGCCTCGGCACCCTGATACTTATACCTCAGGCCTTTGCATTTTTCAGCAAAAAAGAAAGAATACTTTTCGGAAGTCTGTTGGGCATTTATCTACTTCCTTTAATTTTTCCATATTTGCGCTATTCCTTCTGGCTCTTTGCAGGAGATTACTTCAGGTATTATTCCCTGTTTGTAATTTTTATTCTACTGTATCTTGCCATCAGGTCCCTACATTTAATTTTCAAAGAGAATTCATTCAGCTGGATAGCATTTGGAATAGGTACCTTACTGACTTTTTATCTTTTATTATCTGTCGGCAATACAGAAAAAATAGTTGTGAATGAATCTACCAGAAACTTTTTGATGTTTCTTTCGGGATTAAACGTGCTTGTAATTGCGGCAGCATCAATGAAATCTTTCAGAACAATTGCCGGAATGGCCTTTCTGGGAATTTTAATTGTAGAACTGATATCTGTTGCCAAGCCTACTCTTAACAATCGTACAATTGCAACAGCAAGTGAATTTACCAAAAACAAAGTCGGATATAATGATTATACAATGGATGCTGTTGACTATATAAAATCCACAGATGCCGGCTTTCACAGAATAGAAAAATACGGTTATCATTCCGGCCTTGCAATTCACAGTAGCATGAACGATGCCAAGGTGCAGGGATTTATGGGTTCAAAGAACTACCACTCTTTCAATCAGCTCAACTATATTCGTTTTTTGGGAGCATTGAACATCATAGACATGAGCAATGAAAATCAGACCCGTTGGGCACCCGGAGTGGGAATGAGACAATTGCTTAGCATGCTTGTGAGCAATAAATATGTACTTACCAAATCAGGGGCTGACAAACCTGTTGGGCTTGGTTATAAACATATCAAAACGGTTGGAGATGTTTCCATCTTTCAGAACCAACATTTTTTACCTTTGGGATTCACCTATGACAAAATGATCTTAAGGTCTGATTTTGACAAAATAAAAAACGACAATATTTCAAAAGACATAACATTGATGAAAGCTGTTGTATTAGAGGATGAGAACACTGAAACAGTCCAAAAACTTTCTAAGTTTGACACTACTTTAGTTCAGCCAAAATTTTACTCAGAGGCCGTTCTTACCGAAGATGTAAACAACAGAAAACAGGAAGCATTTGAGATGGAGGCATTCAAAAATTCAAAAATAAAAGGAAAAATAAGCGTATCAAAAGACAAAATGTTGTTCTTTTCCATTCCTTTCGACAAGGGCTGGTCAGCCATCGTGGATGGTAAGGAGGCGGAGATACATCAGGTTAACATTGGCTTTTCGGGTATTATGTTGTCCAAGGGTGCACATACTGTAGAGTTGATTTATGAGACTCCCTATGCAAGTATTGGATTTTGGATAAGTTTATTTGGGTTTATTTTATTTGGACTTGGAATGTGGGTATGGAAAAAGAATGAAAAAGAGGTTTTGATATAAAAAATTAAATTATTTAAAATAATTAAGAATTGTATTTACGATAAATTGTAAATTGCTATCAGAGAGTTCGTAAAACAAGGGGAGTCTTACTAAATTATCTGCATACCTATCGCACTCAGACAAGGTTCTTCCATCGTGTTTATCAGCATAAAAAGAACTTTTATGCAAAGACAGATAATGAAAAACTGCAAGAATATCATTATCCCTCAGATGTTGTATTAACTTTTGTCTTTCTTTTAAAGAATTACAAACCATATAAAACATATGACCGTTATTAGTAGCATAATCAGGAATTAAAGGCAGATTGATCTTACCTTCTGACTCAAGCTGCTTCAAATTTTGATAATAATAATTCCATATTTTTTTTCGACGTCTTTGAATATCCTCCAGGTTCTCAAGTTGTGCATACAGGAAAGCAGAAACGATTTCAGCAGGCAGGAAAGAAGACCCTACATCCACCCAACCGTATTTATCAACATCCCCTCTGAAAAATGCAGCTCTGTTCGTCCCTTTCTCCCATATAATTTCGGAGCGTTCCACAAATCTTTCATCATTAATAACCAGCATTCCACCCTCTCCAGAAATAATATTCTTGGTTTCATGAAAGGAAAATGCAGCTAAGTGGCCAATACTTCCCAAAGGATTACCTTTGTAAAAAGAATCAATTGCCTGTGCAGCATCTTCTACAACAAACAAATTATTTCTGTTTGCAATGTCCATAAGGACATCCATATCACAAGCGATGCCAGCATAATGCACTACGACAATAGCCTTCGTTTTGGGAGTTATCAGTTGCTCTATTAATTCTGGATTAATATTGGGATTATGAATGCAACTATCAGCAAAGCGAATCACTGCCCCCCGAAGAACAAAAGCATTAGAAGTTGACACAAAGGTGTAGGAAGGCATAATTATCTCATCTCCTTCTTTTATATCGAGAAGGATAGCACACATTTCGAGCGCATCTGTACAGGAAGTTGTCAGCAGTGTTTTACGGAATCCATACTTATTTTCAAAAAAATCCTGGCACTTATTAGTATATAAACCATTCCCTGATATTTTACCGGAATATACCGCCTGATATAGATAATGTGCTTCTTTGCCAGTGAGGTAAGGTTTGTTGAATGGAATCATTATAAAAATTAAATTATTTAATATTAAAGATAAATATAATATACCTGTTTAATTTTAAAAATCAATAAAAATCATCTGATAAATCGTGCCGGAGAACCAACATACAGTCCCGGTTTATTGATATTATTAATAACAACAGCCCCGCCGCCCAACTGACAATTGTCAACAATTGTAATATTATCTATAATGGTACAATTGATTCCAAGGTTACAACATTCCCCAACTTCAATAAAGCCGGCCATAGCTACTCTTGGTGAAAGAAATGAATGATTTCCAACGGAAGAATCATGAGCAATCGTACAGCTTGTATTCAACAGTACATTATCACCGATGCAAACATTAAAGTCAAGGGTTGAACCAGGCAACATAAAAATCCCTTCTCCTAGTATACAGGATTCATCGACGAAGCAGGTACTGTGAATAATATTTGCAAAGGGAATTTCATCCTTAAATCTATCAAATGACCCTTTTCGAAAAGAAAAATGTTTATAACCAATACCAATCATCAGGCAATCGAAGAGTCCTTTGTTATACAGATAAGAAACATCATCAAGTCCTCCTAGTACAGGAATCCCATTAACATTTTCTCCGGTCTCAAGAAAATCGTTAAAAAACCCTGCTATTTGCATACCGGAATCGATGCTTGCATGATAAGCAATAAGCTGTCCCAGATCACCTGAACCTATTATAGCCAGCTTTTTATCTTTCAGATTTTTTTTCATAACAGTAAAACGCTTCAAATGAAATATTATTCCTTAAAGTTGGTAAACTCTTTAATAGAAAAAAGGGGTCTGCCTTTAGATTCATTATATATTTTGCCTACATAAATTGCAGCGATACCAATAAAAAATATTTGCAGGCCGGCACAAAAAATAATAGTGCTTATGATAGATGGCCAACCGGCTTGAAATTCAATAAGAAAAACTCTGGAGAAGATAATAGCAAGCAAGGCCAAGAAGCCTGTCAAAGCAAGCATCAAACCAAATCTTACCACAAAAAGCAGGGGCAATTGTGAAAAATCGAAAATAGCATTAAAAGCCAGTTGCATTTTTCTTTTAAAGTTAAATTTTGTTGTTCCGGCAAACCTTTCACGTTGTTTTATTGTAATCTGACCCCGCTTCATACCGATATGCATAAACATGCCTTCAATAAATCGGTTATGTTCTCCGTACTCCTTGAATTTTTCTGCAAATTTTCTGTTAAAGATACGCATTACTGCTAAACCTGTAGGAATTTTCAAACCAGTAAACTTATTCAAAGTAGACCAGAATATTCTTGAGAATAATTTATTTATCCACGAGTCCATTTTTTCTTCTCTGATTCCAAAAACTAAATCATACCCTTTTTCAATTTCATTCACAAAACGTGGAATTTCGACAGGAGGGTCTTGTAAATCCGGGTCCATATACAAAAGATAATCACCGGTAGCATGAAAAATACCGGCTGTTACAGCTCCCTGTTTACCGTGATTATAAGAAAGTTCAATTAATTTTATCTTTGAGTTTTCAAATGCTTTTTCTTTAATAAGTTCAACTGTTTTATCCTGAGAACCGTCATCAATAAAGACAATTTCATAATCCAGATTGAGTGTTAGAAGAACAGCTGTAGTTTCTTTAATAAACTGAAAGATACATTCCTGTTCAAAATAGACAGGAACAATTAAGGATAATTTTTTTATGTTTTCAGTTTCACTCATAATATAATTTCAGATAATTCTGTGAGTGAATTTATACGATATGGACAGGATGGGAAATAATTATCCCTGTCAATCAATAAAGGGTTCATGCCTGTCTGAAGAGCTGGCTTAATATCCAGTTTCATTGAATCTCCAACATATAAAATATTTTCAGCAGGACAATCAATAGCATTTTCTGCTTTCTGATAAAACTCCAATTTGGGTTTAGCTACACCTAATACTTCAGAAATAAGAACATCAACAAAAATATCCCCGAAAAAACGATTCAACAGATCATTAAGGCCTGAATTAAAATTAGAAAGTACGCCTATTGGAATATCAGACTTAAGCAAGAAATTCGTATCATCAAATTTTTCCCAGGGCAAATAGGTGCAGGCATTAAAAATCTCTTCCAGTAAATTTTCTTCAGGAACAATACCCAAAGCAAATAAAACTTCAGCATTAAAATTAAGATAAAACTCTTTAGAGGTTCTGTCCGGAAAATGAATACACTCAGAGATTATTTTATGCTTTTTCTTCAACTCATCCAATTCTACATCAAAACCGTGATTCTGAAGTACAATTAACATTTTATCCCAAAGAGCAGGTTTATGAATTAATGTCCCTGAAGCATCGAAAAGTATATATTTAACAGGTTTTTTTATCATTATCAAAATAGGTTCAAAATAAATAATGAGGGGAAGAATTATCTTTTAATGTATTCATTTCTGTTTGTTCCGGATAGATTACATCCATTAAAACGCGAACAGCAATACCCTTGGTCAAATTTATTGAATCCGGCAAGGTATTGTATAGCTGTTCCTGCAAGGTATATTTTACATCCATAAAACCAAAATTAGAGCGTATAGAATTGGTTCCGGAAATACGGCAATTAATCTCAAATGGTTGTATTTCACCCGTTTCAGTAACAATAGCCTGCAGGTTTGCTGCGCCTCTGAAATTACAATTATCCATCATTTTATGAATGATTCCCAATAGTCGATCATCGTATTTATCGACAACGATGCAACGGTTGGTAGCACCATTTTCCAATTCCCGTTCAAAGGTAATCATACCATGCAAACTCCTTGATTTATCAATATAAAAAGCACAGGTAATTTCCTGACCTCTGATGAGTTGCTGAACCATATATTCTTTATCGCTAAAAACAGTCAAGTCTTTTGGATTTATATGAAGGCCCCTCGAACCTCTTCCTTTTCTGGGTTTAAGGATGTATTCCTTATAGGTTGCATCAAATTCAGAGGGTAGCTGAGCCTCAGCAAAAGGGATATCATGTAATTTGTGATGTAAAAATGTTTTATACTTGTCTATATAAATTGAAGTAGTTTCTAAATCTGAACAGGCTAATTTACAAGGAAGTACTTCTTCCTTTTCAGATAAAAAATAAGCTTCATAGTCTGTAGAAGGTATGATGAGGTCTATCTTTTCTACTTTTATAATATCAAGAATAACAGAAATATATTCAGCATCATAAGCATAGGGAACCTTGTAAAAAACATCACATAAATGATTGCCTGCAGAAAAATCCACAATATTGCATCCGACAACTTTAATATCAAAGTCTGTTGAACGGATATTTCTGATAATTCCCTGACCGACATTACCTCCTATTCCGGTAACTAAGACATTTTTTTTATCCATTTAATTAAATCTTCTATATCCTTCTTTATTGATTTATGTTTAATAACTCCCAATTTATTAAGAGTATATTGATTATTATAATAAAAAGAGGTCGAATTGTCTTCTCCTGAAAATATAATTTCCGATCTATAAATATCAGCTACAATTTCAGCAATTTCCTTATTAGAAAAAGATTGAGAATTTACTGCTAAAAAAGTGCTGTTGATATCTGAAGTGGAAGCAGCAATCATATAATCCGCTACAGAAACTACAGAGATGTAATTCTGCCTTCTGCAACCTTCTCCCCACAAGGTAATTTTATTCTGTTGAATTGCCTGATTAATGACTTTTGGCAAAAAAGTAGACAACTTCATTCCCTTACCATACATAGAAGAAATTCTAACTATGGCAAAACTGCCTGCATTTCGAACAACTTGTTCTGCCCAAAGTTTACTTAATCCATAGGCACCGGGTATCAAAGAAGGACTGAATTCATCCATTATTTTATCCTGATTGCCATAAACAGAAACGGAAGAGGCGAGAACAATTTTAGCTGAAGGAAATTGCCTGACAATTCTTTCCGTGACCGCTACATTTGTTTCATAAAGTTTTTCATTGGTGTCATTGCAAATATGTTCCGGTATAAAAGCACTGATGATGAATACGGAATCATATACATCTTTAAGGGTTTTTAATTCATTGGTTTGATAATATTTTACCCCTTCAATCAATTTATCTGTGTTTCGATTATACACCCCCTCTACAGACAAATTACTTTCAAGTAACTTGATCGTAATAGTTCTTGACAGAAAACTATTGGCACCAATAATAAGATGATGAAAAGACTTTTTCAATTTTTCCAAAAAGTTTATAAATTAAGTAAAGGGTGAATTAGTAATCATTCTTCCTTTTGGCCACTTGGAATTACTGTATATTTTTTATTCTTATATGAAACAAATTTTTTCTCAAAATAAGAGTAGGAAAACTGACTGATCAACAGAGTAATGGCAACAACTAAAAAATAAATGACTATATGGTAAAATATTCCTTCTTTTTGAATATCAAGAACAGAATGAACAAAAGTAAAAACAAAATACATAACTAAAGGATGATACATATACACACCATAAGATATCTTACCAATTTTATCCAATATTTTATTCCTGAGGTTAAATTTAAATTTCTCCTCTGTTACAAAAAGCAATTCTAAAGCTACTATAAAACCTAAAATAATTTTATTTAACGGTAAAAAAAAAAACAGAATCAACATTAAAGTATTAAAAAAAAACAAAAGTTTATTATTGCGAATTTTTTGGATTTTATCAGGAAAATAAAATAATAAATAACTTGCAACCCCTCCAATAGCCATAAAATGAATTGGAAAAAAAGTGGCCATTATTTCAATATATTTTTCAGATCCGGGAACGATCAGTTTTGACAATTTACTCCAATATGGCAAAACAGAAATAGCCAGGAGAAAAAAGATCAAATATTTTTTTGATATCCTTTGTATGATCTGAGGCCAGATTAAATAAAACTGTTCTTCAACACCTACAGACCATGCCTGTGATGCCCCTACTACATATTTTTTTAATG
Source organism: uncultured Aureispira sp. (assembly GCA_905480075.1). Classification (GTDB taxonomy): domain Bacteria; phylum Bacteroidota; class Bacteroidia; order Chitinophagales; family Saprospiraceae; genus Aureispira. The sequence goes on from CAJQOX010000130.1 coordinate 41,127, forward strand.
AGACAGCTAAATTAGGTAGAAATAATAGAAATAATAAAAGAGTAGGATAGAAGTGATTATCTAATTGTAGAATCAAAGAATAGTAATGTTTCTCTTTTTCAAAAGCAGCAATATTAAGAGAAAAATAAGGGACAATCAAGAAAGATAAAAAAATTACAAGATAATATAAAGGCCAAATCCTTAAAATACGTCTGATATAAAATTTCTTCATGTTAATGGATTGCATTTTAGTTTTTTCAGCCAAAAGCAAATAGGTAATCAGAAAACCACTCAAGACAAAAAAAACAAAAACACCATTTTTTCCGAGTGCGGAGATAAAGTTTAAGAATCGGGTGTTATACAAACTTTCTATATTATCTCTGTATTTATAAAGTTCAATATGATGAAATAACACAGAGAGTGCTGCAAGAGACCTTATTTCATTTAATCCTTTAAAATAGATTCTTTTCATAAATAAATAGGTAAATTATAATTATTCAGGACCTCTACTAAAAATATATTGATAGTCTTCTTTTATATCCATTTCAAATTTATTTTCATTCCAATTAATAGTTCCTAAATCCACCCAGGGTTTATTTCGCTGTTTCTGCAGGAAATCTTTTTCAAAATGTTCAGGAATATCTATTAATTTCAAATGAAGTTTAAATTTAATTTTCTTCTTTGTTTTTATATCATTTTTATGAGCCCAAAAGGCGGTGTATTTCTTTAACCCTGAAGCAAAGGAAGAATAGGGAATAATGCCGGGGTAATTTACTCTAAAGGTCCAATTCACCCAATTACAGCCATAAATATAAAATTGCGGGGACCCTTGTTTATCGATTATAGGCAACCATACATCTTCTCCATTTTCATTAATATAGCTAACAGCAACTATATGGTCATACCCCTTAAGATGGGCATCCATAAATACAGGATGATGTGTCAACCCTAAAAGTGGCTTGAAAACTTTATTTGAAAATTTTGAAATCTCTACCATCCTGTTATCTAATGAAGTACCTTCTATACCTAATCTTTTACGTGTTGAAGCAATAGCAGAAGAATCATAGGAAATAAATGATTGTATAGTTATAATAGACAATAGACCTATAGTTGTAAACACCACTCTTAAATTCAAAACTGTCAAATTCCTTAGAATTTTTATATTATCAACATTCTGTGGCAAAGTCGGCGGAGTGTAACCACAATTATCTTCTGTACACCTTTCTACTACCCGGTTTGCAGCAAAATATTTATAGCATATATTAGCCAGATGGTAAATTCCAGGAATACGTAATAATATGGCCAACGGGATTAAATATCGAATAGAGAAGAAGACCCTTATATAGGTATCCAGACCTGAAAAACGTTTCCCCTTATGATTTATTGAATAAACAGAATTCAACAATTCTTCTGTTTCAATTCCCTTTATTTCCTCATCGTCATGATGACTTTGAACTCCCTTAAAAGTAATTTTTGAAAAAATATCGAAATGCTTAATAACAATAACAGTCCGCATACATAAAGGACATTCTTCATCGTAATAAAATGTAAGTAATTTTTTCTTTCCCCTCTTAAATAAAACACCTGTTTTCTTCCACCATTTCACAGGTACTAACAGAATATAAACAGTGGCTACTGAAAGGGCAAACCAAGGTATTGGAAACACAAAGAAAATTCCTAAGTGAAGACCAACTCCAATAATTAAACAGATAACTCTACATTTCCTGAACCAAAAAACAAATAAAAACAAAGTTTCAAATACCAGGGTAAGATACCCCATAAACTTTATTATATAAAAATTATTATTCAAAAGATTAACAACAGAACCGTCCTCAATAATTGAAAAATGCGGGTATACAGAAGGAAACCAGGAACCAAGTCCTGACATCCAAAAAGAAGAAGTTACCTTATAAAACACAGAATCTGTATAGACAAAAGCAACTCCAACAAACAGGGGTAGATAATAACTCAAAACAGTCGTCTTGGCAGGAGGATTGTACTGAAATCTGGTGTTGGAGTACCTTAGTTTCATAATCAAACGATCCAAAGACAATTGTTGAGAAACAGGTAAAAACAATAAAAAAAAGTTAACAGTCGTATACGTATAAAAAACATGGTATTCAAAACTGGAAATAGTAGAGATAAATACCAATGTAAAAGCATAGTTAATAATAGTCATATACCTGGTAAACAATCCAAATACAAGAAAAAAACAACATATTATCCATGCCATCAGAGGCAAGCCTAAATTTATTTCATAGGGTGATATATAAGGAACTTTATCAAAAATAAGTTGCCTGAAATAAAACATATGACTTAAATCACAAATCAAAACCAGCATATAGAATATCCTGAATACTGCAAGACCTGTAGAATCAATTTTTTTGTTATATAAAGCTTTAATTAGCTTAAACATATCATTTCATTATTAAATTAATGTAATAATTTTTTGTTAATATATTTAATCTCCAAAAATCCAAAATAAATAATAGACAGTATTTAGCATAAACTCTATTTTGATTAATTATGGTAACAAATAAATAAAAAATTAGTGAATGAGCGCATTAATCTGATAAAATACTTATATTTATATTGAAAATAAAGAAATAATTCAAACTCATTCCCTTTTAAGCAGTTGTAGTTAATTAGACCTTCTGCCAAAAAAATGACAATGGAACAAGATACACAATTAAGAAAATACCTATTCCTGGCATTCATCATTTCATGCACCTTCAGTTCATGCTTTCTCAGCAATCCCTTTGAAGACGAAACACTCATTCAGGTATACCCTGATACAGCTGTCGGGATAAATTCTTTAATGCCGCAGATTTGTGAGGTCACGATCAAAAGTACTGACAGCACCTATCATATCAGCAAATACTGGACAGATGAACATACCGGAAGAATAATTTATAAAATGGACGACGAACCCTACAAAAATAGTCGCCTGCATGGAGTTAAATATAAATATGGTAAAAACGGAGACACACTGCTGATTGCTCATTTCGAAAACGGTGTCCGTATTGATTCTACAGTCTATCGCTGGGATAATGGAAATCCTAAACACAAGTATTACTATTCGCCGGCAAAAGATGGAAATATTGTTTTTACCATTGAATACCACGAAAATGGTATGCGTAAAACGGATCTGATTGCCTTTGAAAAGGGTCAGATTAATGGCGCTGTTGATTATTATGATGATTCTAAACAGAATAAACGTTCTGAAACTTTCTATTACAGAGAAGGCGAACTGATTGGCATTAAAATCTATAATGAAAGATATAATGAACTTGACAGAAGAACTGCTTCAATGCTGAGAGCTTATAGAGAAGACTCTACAAGAATTGCTCAGGAATTGCTCGCAGAAGCCAACCTTGACGGTAGTTCTAACGAGGTACCTGTTTTTTACATAGGTACTGAAAGAGATGCAATGTACGATGTAGGAGATCCCGACAATTGGGATATCATGAAAATTGACCCTGCTTTTATGTTAAGATATTATAATCGTTAATTCCAAAGCCCTTTACCGTTTTTTACCTGAATAAAAACGCTTTTTCTTCTTATAGTGCTTTTTACCTTTTGATTTTTTCTGGTTCTCCGCTTTTTTAACCGGTACATCAGCACTGATTTCCACAAAGGGATGATCACTAAGCACCGGTATCTTTTGGCCGGTCAGCTTTTGAATACTGTTTAAGTATGGTTTCTCCTCAGAATCGCAAAAAGAAAGCGCAATGCCACTTGCATTTGCCCTTCCGGTTCTTCCTATTCTGTGTACATAGGTTTCAGGAACATTCGGAAGGTCGTAGTTGATTACATGTGAAAGTTCATCAACATCTATCCCCCGTGCTGCAATATCTGTAGCCACCAAAACTTTTGTCCTTCCGGCTTTGAAATTACCTAAAGCTCTTTGACGGGCTCCCTGTGATTTGTTGCCGTGAATAGCCTCTGAGTTGATTTCAGCTCTTTTTAATACCTTAACAATTTTGTCTGCACCGTATTTTGTCCTGGAAAAAACCAGGGTGGAACCAAAATTTTCTGTCTTTAAAAGATGCAGTAATAATTTTTTCTTATTTGCCTTACTGACAAAATACAAGGCTTGACTTACCCGTTCTGCCGTTGCCTGTTCGGGTTTGATCGTAACACGTTCAGGTTTATTGAGAATAGTATCAGAAAGCTTAACTATATTTTTGGGCATTGTTGCCGAAAAAAACAGGGACTGACGCTTTTCAGGTAGTTTTGCTATAACTTTACGAATATCGTGAATGAAGCCCATATCCAACATGTGGTCTGCCTCATCAAGGACAAAATACTCGATTCTTTTGAGAGAAATAAACCCCTGCCCCATAAGGTCAAGCAAACGCCCCGGAGTAGCAACAAGAATATCCACCCCCCTCCGCAATGCCTGAGTTTGTTGCCCTTGCTTAACTCCACCAAAAATTACCGTATTTCTGATTCCTGTAAATTTGCCGTAGGCAGTAAAGCTGTCCGCTATCTGTATAGCCAATTCACGGGTAGGTGTGACAATCAATGCCTTTATTTTACGGGCCCCCTTGTGATTTCTGTTGTCCAGAAAAATATGCTGCAGTATGGGAATTGCAAAAGCTGCCGTTTTCCCTGTGCCTGTCTGTGCACATCCCAACAAATCTTTTCCTCTCAGAAGAATTGGAATTGATTCTTCCTGTATAGGTGTAGGGTTTTTATATCCTTCTGCATCGAGGGCTTTTAGTATCGTGTCGGTTATTCTTAAATCCTTAAATGTCATTATTTCGATTGAAAAATGGTGAAGATAGCAGAATTGTTTGGTTGTTTTTCTTTTAATGCAATAAAAATGATCTTAATAATATTAACCGTTGTCTTTTTTGTTCTCTTTTCAGTTCATCATTTTATTTACATTTATAATATTCCGAACAAAAACAACTTTTAAACTGTTCTTTTTACTATATTTATACTCTGTTATTATTTAAACTACATTTTGATTTATTTAATTAAATAATATTTTTTTTCATTTTAAGCTCCCCCAAACATTAATTTCTTTATTTACATGTCTTTGCAGACCTTAAATAAACTATCTGAATATGACTCTGGATCTGGACTTACTTGAAGTCATTTTTACAAATGAGGGGAATGACCTCAGAACACTTACAGAAAATAAAACCGTCATGCTGGTTTTTCTGCGACAATTCGGCTGTATATTTTGCCGGGAAACCCTTGATGATTTTTCTAACGTCAAAGCCGATTTGGACAAAAGGAATATTAAGCTTGTTTTTGTTCATATGTCTGAAGAGAAATACGGCGATGAATACCTGGAAAAGTTCGGATTGGCTGGTGAAGAACATGTTTCAGACCCGGATATGTCTCTCTACGAATATTTCGGTCTTAAAAAAGGTGGGTTCAGAGAACTGTACGGATTAAAAATGTGGTCCAGGTTTATTAAATTGAAACATGGCAATGAACATAAACCTGAATTTGGAAGCATCAGACAGATGCCTGGAATTTTTCTTATTCAAAAAGGAAAAATCATAACTTCTTTCATTCACAAAACTCCTGCTGATCGACCAGATTATTTGGCTATAGCTGATTGTAAGTGTAAATAACGGCTTTTTCTTTTTAAATTAAATATGAAAAAAACCATGAAAAAATGGATAGGATTAGCTTTGATTATTCTCACTCCTATCTTGATATTTGGCTTATGGCCACTGGAAAATCCTGAATACAAAATTGTTTTTAATCAGAAAAAAATTGACTACAGAAATAATTTCCTGAATCAGAAGCAATTGACTTCCGATTCTGTACCTCCTCCAAACATCGTCATCATTCTGGCCGACGACCTGAGTCTGATGGATGTTTCCTCTTATGGTGGCAAAAATGTAAAGACCGAAAACATAGACAGGATCGCTGCAAATGGCGTGCGCTTTGAAGAAGGCTATATCAGTTCGCCTATCTGTGCCCCTTCAAGGGCAGGGTTGATAACCGGCAGATATCAGCAACGTTTTGGCTTCGAAATAAACATTCATGAACGCTATCCAAAAAACCGGCTGGAATACTTTGTCTATGCCAACCTGATGAATACCGGAAACTGGCTGGTAGCAAAACACGATGAATGGGCCGTCCCCTCCTTTGAAGATATGCACAAACAAGGCTTACCTCCTACTGAATTTACTCTCTCCGAGCTCCTGAAAACCAAAGGCTACAACACAGCTGCGCTGGGAAAATGGCATATGGGTTACAACAAAACGGCTATTCCGGTCAACCGCGGTTTCGATTATCACTATGGTTTTTATGAGGCCTTTAGTCTCTATGCACCGGTAGACAAAGAGGATATTGTCAATCAGAAACTTCAGGACTTTTCGGACCCTCATATCTGGGGAAAGGGCCGGTCCGGCAATTGTGCGATCCGAAAAAATGACAAGGAGATCCAAGAAGATGGCTACCTGACTAACAGGATAGCTGAAGAGACCAATAAATGGATAAAAGAACACAAAGATGAGCCCTTTTTTGTCTATGTCCCCTTTTCAGCTCCGCATACTCCTTTTCAGGCTACCAAAGAATATTACGATCAATATGCTCATGTAAAATCTCCGGAAAAAAGAATTTACTATGCCATGATTCATGCCCTTGATGATGCAGTGGGCAGTATTATGAAAAATCTGGAAGAACTGGAACTGGAAGAAAACACTTTGGTCATCTTTCTGAGTGATAACGGTGGGGCCACTTATACCACAGCAGCAGACAACAGTCCACTGAAAGGAGGAAAAATGTCAAATTTTGAAGGAGGTATCCGGGTGCCTTATTTGATGCAATGGAAGGGTAAAATACCGCCCGGCAGTATTTACAGCAAACCGGTGAGTGCCCTGGATATCTTTGCCACTTCAAGCGAAATATCAAAATTAAAATTACCCGATGACCGCGAATATGACGGGGTCAACCTCCTACCCTATCTGATCGATTCTTCCTATGTCGACAAAACTCCGCACGAGGCACTTTTCTGGCGCTCAGAATACCACAAGGCTATCCGCAAGGGTGACTGGAAATTGATCCGGGATGATATGTCTGACCAAACGGTTCTTTACAACCTGAAAAAGGATTTTGAAGAAAAGACAAACCTGGCAAAAAAACATCCGGAAATTGTCAAAAGCCTGCAAGCAGATTTCAAAGTCTGGGAAAAAAAGCTGATAAAAAGCAACTGGCCAAGAGTGATGGATTTAGAAATGCAGGACGGGAAAGCTGTTTATTATTTTCCACTTTGATTGATTCAGAAAAAATCACCAACCCATACTTTTTTATTCACCCAGCCAAAAAAGATAATCGCCGGATTATTTGGACAGGTCGGGTTTGCTCCCTCCCTGCAATACCTGTCGAAACTATGAGTTGATTCTATAAAAGAACTGCCTGATTTCAAACGCACAAAGTAAAACCCCTAGAAAAATATAGCACAAAAAATCATAAAACTCAGCAAAAACTTGGAATTGAGCATAAGGCAACATAGCTTTGTGGCAACACTTATCGGGAAAGGTGGAGGGACTTGCCCTTTGAAACCTTAGCAACCTACTTTTGTAAGGTGCTAACTCAAGACAGATAAGTTGGAAGAAATCTCTTGGTTAGTCAATAACCTGCAGCATAATCTCTTCTGACGGTCCTGTCAGAAGAGATTTTTTCTTTTCTGTCTTTCCTGTATTATTTTATTGTTTAAGCGATATAAAATATTACTATGAAAATTAACTTGAAAAGACAGAATGACTACTTCCATTTTATTGCAGAAAACGAGTCAGGGGCACAGCTGCATTTGGATGCCTCCCCTTCTATAGGAGGACAAAACAAGGGCTTCCGACCTATGGAATCTCTGCTTGCCGGATTGGCCGGTTGTTCTGCCATTGACATTATCAATATTCTCAAAAAACAAAGACAGCAGATCGAGGACTTCAATATAGAAGTGGAGGCAGACCGTAAAAAGGACAGCATTCCTTCCCTTTTTAATACGATTGACCTGAAGATCATTATCCGTGGCGAGGTCAGCGAAAAAAGATTGCAGAAGGCCATTAAGGTGACCAAAGAAAAATACTGCTCGGTCTACCATATTCTCAAAGAAACAGCTACGATCAATTACAGCTATGAATTGCTGCCTGCACTGACAAAGACTGCTGCAAAAACTCTGGCAAAATTTGAAACCCTGGCCATACGCACCCAAACAAAGCGCAGCAAAAACAGAGAACATTCGGCACCCTTGTACCTGACCTCGAGTTTCACCTTCGAGGATGCAGAACAGGCGAGGGCGGTATTCGCCGGAGAAGAGGACGCACACATCTATTCACGCTTTTCGAATCCCAATGCCTCGGAATTCATAGAAAAAATGTGTTTGCTCGAAGGCACGGAAGACGGCTTTGCCACTGCCTCGGGCATGTCGGCTATCTTTGCCTCCTTTGCCCCCTTTCTGAAAAGCGGCGACCACCTGATCGCCTGCCGTTCGGTCTTTGGCAACACCCACCGCATCATTGCCGAAATCCTTCCTGCCTGGGGCGTGGAATATACCTATGTAGACATCGACAAGCCGGAGACCTGGGAAGGGG
>CAJQOX010000131.1 GCA_905480075.1 uncultured Aureispira sp.
TTTTTTTTTAAATTTTTTATTTTCCCTAAATCATTGATAATCTTATCAATTTATTTTTTTATGAAAAATTTTATCATTTTTTTTGCAGGAATAAGCCTCAAAGTTTTGAAAATATAGAAAACCGTTATATATTTGCACTGCACTAAACATATTACTTGTTTATTAGCGGTTGGTCTGGTAGTTCAGTTGGTTAGAATACCTGCCTGTCACGCAGGGGGTCGCGGGTTCGAGTCCCGTCCAGACCGCAACCAATAAAGCTCTGAAAGATTTTTCTTTCAGAGTTTTTTTTTGTTTAAATTTTCAATAAATCTCTTCCATCTCAAGACGGAATTTATTAATCAATTTGAAACATCTTGAAACTTTTCGTAATATAAAAGGTAACAATTTATCCGTTCTATCGTTAATAATAATAACCACCATAAAAATTAAGCTATTTTTCATTGATTCGTCTATAAATCAAAACTCATGAAAAAGCTTATAGTTCTCTCTTGCCTCCTTGTTTTTTTATATGCTACCACTATTCTTACTGCTCAAAATGTTGGAATAGGTACAGATAACCCTCATAATTCCGCCAAACTTCATATTGTTGATGCTAACAGAGGTATCCTGATACCTGAAATATCAATTGTATCACTTTCAAACAGTGCGCCTGTTAGTTCTCCTGCCAATGGATTACTCGTCTACAATACCAATACTTCTGTTACCGGTGGTTTTGGAAAGGGGTTCTATTATTGGAATTCAACCGCCTGGTCTTTTTTGGGCAGAGATGAAGTAGATAATGGTTTACTTTATGATGCCTCTTCTTCTACGATCAGGTTAGGGGGAAACCTGGTAAAAAATACCAGCTTCACACAAGGAAATTACAATGTAAATTTTGATTTGACTGGTAGTGGAGATTTTAATATAAAAGATAACGGAACCACTCATTTTCAGGTTCGCGATAATGGGCTTACTTATTTTGGGGATGATACTTACTGGAATGATGGTAGCAGTAGCGGAACAACCCTTGCCAGATTATACGATAGTGGTAATGATGGTGTTTTTCAGATTTACAAAGATGGTAGTATTCAACATTCATTCAATTCGGTAGGTACTTCTGTTTTCAATGAACAGGGTGGAAATAATGATTTCAGAATAGAATCAGATGGAAACTCCTCCATGTTTTTTGTAGATGCAAGTACAAACAGAGTCGGAATAGGAACCACTTCTCCGGTAGATAAATTTCATGTAAATTCCGGAAGGGTGGAATTCACCGCTACAACTGATGCTAATGGAACTGCAGGCAGCGGTGTTTTGGAAATAGGAAATTCTCTGAGGATAGACCCTAATGAGATTATAACAAATTCATCTACCATTTTGTATTTACAAAATGACAATAATGGTGATTTGAGGGTGGATGGATCTTCTTTTGTTGTGGATGCAAGTACAAATCGGGTAGGATTGGGAACAACTATTCCCTTAGCGAAACTCGATGTCAGAGGGGATGCAATATTTAATGAAAGCAGCGGTAATTATGATTTCAGGATCGAATCGGATGGAAGAACACATGCCTTTTGGATGGATGCATCTGCTAATATTGCTAATTTTGGCAGTTCTGCTTACTCTGCATACGGAAATGGTTCTACTGTTAATAACACCGTGTGCAATATGTAGCTGATTTTGATCTTGGAGGTTCCGTCTGGAATGGAACAGCAATAGGCATAGGTTCTATGGAATATTTACTCGATGGGGTTGCCACTACGCTTATAAATAATGGTTTTGGGCCCACTACACATATGTATGAAGACCTTGCGACTTCCACGCTGGCCTGGGATGATATTTATGCAGATAATTTTGTCAACATATCTGATGTCCGTGAGAAAAAGGATATCGCTGATTTAAAATATGGTTTGAAAGAAATAATGGCAATGCATCCCGTTTCTTATGTTTTGAAAAATGATCCTTTTGGAGATAAAAAAATTGGCTTGATAGCACAGGAAGCTTTTAAAATAATTCCCGAAGTGGTAAAAACACATGATAATAAAATATTGAATGAGGACAGTAAGGAATATCAGAGAATTGAATTGGAACGTATGGGCATTACTTATCAGCAGCTTATTCCTGTTTTAATTAAGGCTACTCAGGAACAACAAGTTGAAATTGAAAAATTAAAAAAAGAAATTTCCCTGCTTCAGAGATCACAAAAATAATGATATAACCTATGAATTATCTCAAAAGAGTAAATTCTCCCCGGTAAGTAATTGCTTTGCCACCAACAGGATGATATTCAAACAGATAGATATAGACTCCCTTAGGTTGCATAACTCCCTTTAATCTGCCGTCCCAGCTGTATGCTTCCGCGTTATCATATATTAATTGCCCCCATCGGTTGAATATTTTGAATTGAGTTACATTTTCGGATTTAACCTCCATAACAGGTTTGAAATAGTCATTGATATTATCATTGTTAGGTGAGAAGGCATTGGGTAAACCATAGAAACATTCCTTGCTTTCCAGACTGATATCAGCTAAATAAATATCACAAATATTCTTGTAAGTAGCAGTACAGGAATAAGTACCCGGAGCAAGACCTTGAAGAGAAGCACCTGTGCTGCCATTATTCCATACATAACTGAAGTCTGAGGCATTCAGATTTTCAATCAGGTTGATACTGCCTTCAGCACGCATACATTCAGGATGCACAATTTCGTCAATGTATACTTCAGGCTCACTGATTGTCAGGTTCAGTGTAATTGTACTGTCACATCCCTTTGCATTCTCTAATATAAAAGTATAATGACCACTTTGTTCATATTTCTGACTGTCGGGGGCTATATAAAAATCACAGGATTCAACCGCAAGTGAAGCAGCCGTATTTTTGCATTGAGAAATTTTCAGAAAATAGGCGTAAGAAAAACCATTGGAAGGATGCAGTAAATCCCAAGTGGTCTGATTGAAAATAATACTGTCCAGACTCCAACCTGTTACATAAATATTTTCGTAGAGGTCAACAGAAAAAAGACTTTCGTTGACACTTGGTCTCATTTTAAGAGAAAATGCATCAATAAAATCAGCATTATCATCTAATTTTAAAATGCAAGAATTCGTAAAAATTGGGTTATTGGTCAAAATATGTGAATCAAGTCCGGGGTCAACGTCAATATCATTACCATAGTTGATGCTGATATACAGGTTGTTGTATTTGTCAATGTCAATTCCCGTAGGTCTGTCATTCCCAGTAGAACCAATTGATTTAGCCCATAAAAAATTACAGTTATTATCAAATTTTTGCAGGGCCACATCATTATATCCGTTGGATACAGGGCTAAGGTTAAACACTCCCGGTCCCAGGTTTATGTCAACAGTATTATTGAAAGTGCCTGTAGTATATATATGTCCATTATTATCAATTTCAATATATTTGTTATAAATAGATTC
>CAJQOX010000132.1 GCA_905480075.1 uncultured Aureispira sp.
TTTCGCTTTAATATAAAGAGGCAAGGCTTTTTCATAATTGCCCATTCTTTGGTATATGACAGCCAAACTATTGAGCGATGTGGCAAAGAGAGGATGTTCTACTCCCAAAACTTTTTCTTTTATGTTTTTCGCTTGAATAAAAAGAGGCAAGGCTTTTTCATATTGGCCTGTTTGCATATAAAAAAAACCGAGGTTGTTTATGTAAGTTGCAACAACTGAATCTTGCTCACCAAAGTCAATTATAGCTTTTTCTCTGCCAGCCTGCATGAGTAGTTTACATGCCTGAAAGTCACCTTTTTGATAAGGAATCATGACAAGGCTATCGATTTCGGCATAGCTGAGGTTGAGGTACTGTTTGTAATCATCTTGAGCACAAGCAGGAGAAGTAATTAAAGCTAAGAAAAATAAGAGAAAGCGTTTAAAAAACTGCATTTGAATGAGATTGATTAGCAATAATATAAACATCAAACAAGATACCATTATACTTTAATATATCATTGCATCAGAGTGGAAAGAGTCAATTTTTCATTTTTTGGTTTACGCAAGAAAAATAGAGAACAAGAATAGAGGTCTGCAAAAAGCAATTGAATCTATAGATGCAAGCCTCAAAGAAACCGTTCCCGAAGGTAGAAATTTTAAAACCAGACAATGCGTAGGAAATGGTCAATAATCAGATAAAAAAAAGTTTTAGGGAATTTATCTAGACAATTTTTTCATTTTTTAATTTTAAAAATGATAGGGCTAAACAACTAAATATAAATAAAGATAAGCCAATGACCACAGGTTGTAGTGCTGACCAGTCACCTCCTTTCAAAAACAAAACGTAAAAACCTTCTAAACACCAATTCAAAGGAGATATAAGCGCTAAGTTTTTCATGAAATCAGGCATAATAAAATCCGGCACCCAAACTCCGCCGATAGCTGCAAATATAATAATAGACATGGCACCAAAAACATGAGATTGTTCCACTGTGCGTGCCATAGAACCCACTAATAATGCATAACTCACCGCAGCAAGGGCACTGAGTATAACTATTAATATAAAACCGGTTGTATTGCCAGGCATGGTCAATTCCGGTAAGCCTATGAAAGGAAAGGTTATCTTTGTTAATGAAAAAATAAGGATTACCTGAATGACTGCCACCAGCATATAGAGTATCATCTTTGATCCTAAAACCAGAAAAAAGCTGCTTGGCATGGTCTTGAGACGAATGAAACTTCCGTTCAGCCGCTCCTTCACAATGTTGTTTCCGAGCGATACAACCATGAAAAACATAGCAAAGATTGTCCAGGCAGGAACATTATGTTGAGTGGAATTCGGCAGCTTTTCACTTTCTGAAGAGGAAGTAGAGAACCTCTTGATAGCGATCTGATTATCATTTAAAATATTCCTGATCTGAACAGGGGCTTCTTTAAGATCTAATTGTGCACACAATTCACTGATCATCAAATCGCCTTCTATGGTTTTTAAAAAGGCTTCCGTAATATTCATCACCGATGAACAATAATTTTCCTGTAAAACAGGGTCATGATAGAATTCAAGCTGAGGCATTGAGAGCTTTTTTTCGGAATTTGACGCTGACTCCAAGCCCAGTTCTGTCAGCATTGAGGAACCAACCAAATTGGCCTTTTGTATAATTTTTTCAGAAAAATCTGAAGAGATCCACAAGGATGTCAGAATATCCTTTTCCTCTAATTCTTTTTTTATGTTTCTTTTTTCGAGTGAAGCATCTTCCCTTAAATCAAAAAATCCGGATTCCTTCATCAATTTAATCATATTCTTGCCTTCTTCTCCCTCGTCTTTATTAACAACTAATATTGAAATATTATTTTCATTGACCATCCTGAAAGCAGAATCCTGAATGATAGTGATAATATAAACCAATAGTAAGGGCAAAGCAAACATCAAAATAAGCCCTGCCTTATCATGGATAAGGAGATGATACTCTTTTTTTACTGCTACCCAAAGTTTGTACACTTTTTAAATGTTTTATGGTTAATCTCTGTATTCTTCTCCTGTAAATTCCAGGAAGAGTTCTTTTAAATTCTCGGTCTTGTGGTCTTTCATTATGTTCTGTAAATTTCCCTTAATGATCACCTTGCCATTGTCTATCAAAACTATTCTGTTGCAAAACTCTTCTGCTTCCGACAAATGATGTGAGGTGTAAATGATCGTGGTACCTTTTTCGTTCAACTCATTTAAAAATTTCAGAATAGCAACCTTGCTTTGAACATCCACACCAACCGTAGGCTCGTCTAAAAATAGAATGGAGGGTTGATGAATGATACCCAAGGCTAAATTTACCCTCCGTTTCATTCCTCCTGAAAAGCTAAGAATTTTTTTGTCCGCAACCGAAGTCAAACCCAGCCGGTCTAAAATGTACCTGCTTTCCTTGGCTATTTTATTTTTTTTAAGGTTGTACAAGGCACCAAAATATTCCAGGTTTTGTAAAGGCGTTAATTCCTGATATAAAGCATATTCCTGTGGGACAAAACCAATTTTTGATTGAATCATATTGAAATTTACAGCATGATCATTGTCGTAGTATTTTACCTTTCCGCTCGTTTGTTCCAATACGCCACATAAAATAGAGATAAGGGTGGTTTTTCCGGCACCGTTAGGACCAAGAATTCCAAACTTGTCTCCTGATGAAATACTTAAATTTATCTCTGAAAGACAATCTGTAACAGAACCACTGTACCTTTTTGATAGGTTTTCAATCTGAATACAATTTTGCTGCATCTTCAAAGCTGAAATTTAATAGTAATTTGAATAAATTCTTTTAATGACCCGGTAATCCTGATACCTGCCGATGTTTAGTTTTTAAGGCCTGATCTTAACTATTTACTTTAGCAATTCTTCCGTTTTTAACAAATCAGATTGTTTGGCATAATCCAAAACATACTTTTGGATGTCCGGTGCCATTTTTGAAAAACCGGAAAGAATTACAGATTTATCCTCGGATATGTTCCTATTGTATTTTAATATCTTAGGAGCATGCTCCTGTATGGTCAATCTGATAAATCGATATTCAGCATTTTTCGGAGCATTATTTATTGAAGATTCCAAAAACGCTCTCCCTTTTTTAAAAAGATCAATTTTTTCTTTGGGGGTTTTCAGGAATTCTGACTTTTTCATCAATAATCCCCCCTTATATGCGGCTATATTGTCATTTACAGACTGTTTTTCAAGGTTGTTCAGTGTCCTGTCAATAACGGTTTGTGAAGTACCAAAAAGCGCCTTGTAAAAGTCCTTGCTATGATTAGATGCAATAAAACTACAGGCTATTATTAATGAATAAATACAGGATTTTAATACCATGTTTTAATATATCAAATCTATAATGAATAAAAAGTGAGCAAATTTATTCTCTTGATAATAAAAATTATCAACAAAGAGTTTCTTTAATGAATTTTTAACAATAACATCAAAAAATAATTACAAACTTAAATTAAATATACCGAAAAAAATGCTTTTATCAAAACATATTTTTGAATGCATAAACCCGCACAAATATTTTTTCGGTTAATTGAAAATATCAAATTGACTTCACTGTCAAGAAACCTGCTATAGTCAGGGCAAACTTAACCTGAACTCAGAAAACTTACTCTTTTGGCTTCGGGATTACTTCAGTTTCATAACAGAGTTCTGTCAACTCGTTTTCTGCCAAATGAATTTGTTCATCTAATTGTCTGATGTCTTGTAATTGAAAATATAATAGGAGGAATATTGATAAAAATACCCCTCCTGCAATAAAAATAATTATAACAGGCATAAATATAAATAATGAAATTCCTTCTTTGCGCCGAAGGGCCTCTATTAAATAATTGTGGATATTTTAGTTTATGCGAGGACAAATGTCAGTAAATTTAATGAGAATAACAAAGACCCAAAAACATATAAAAATATTGTATTCTTTCTACTTTAATGTGTTTGGGGGGGGTAATTAAAAATTGATATTTCTTTTTGAAAAGCGTGAAAACCTTTTCATTCTTCTTAAATTTAAATTTATAATTAACGTTTTATTATTAAAATAAATGCACCGATTGCAGGAATATTACAATTATATATATATATTTATGATCTTATTCTGATTAAAAAATTGAAAATGCATTTTTTTTTTTTTTTTGTTTTATTGCCTCTCAATACATTTTCTCAAAACCCTATTCCCTTCAATAATCAAGAATTTATATATTTTGGATACAATTCCGAAATATATGAGGATAAAGAAGGTGCCTCAACGATACATTTCGTTTCTACCCGTGCCAAATTTAGAAAACATACTTCAAATGTGTTCTCAATAGTAAACTGTAATTCTACTTATTGGATCAGGGTTACATTAAAGAATCAGACTGATAATGAACTTCTGCTTTTGAAAGACCTTGCGCAAACTACTTCAGTTTCCTTGTTCAAACAGGTCGAAAGAGATTCTTTTGTGCATCAATCTATCGGGAATCATATTCCTTTTTACTTAAGAAAATATAAAACTACTCCTTATGTTTTCGATCTGAATCTCCAAAAAAATGAAAAAGCAACCTATTATCTGAAAGTAAAAGGGGATGAATTAATGAATATTCCCTTTTTCGTTGTAAACAAAGAAACGGCATATGAATACCTCTTAAATAAAGAGTTGTTCTTCGGAATATTTATTGGGGTCATGCTTATTGTGTTTTTTTACAACTTTTTTATTTTTTTATCTACCAAAGACAACAGCTTTCTATTCTATGTAATTTATATATTCAATATTTCTTTAACTTTATTAAGCATCAATGATTATACACTGAAATACTTATGGCCCGACAGCCAATTTATGGCAGATAATGATACAATAATCTTTGGTAGTCTTTCAATATTTTCAATTTTTTTGTTTCTGGTTAATTTTCTTGAATCCAAAGTCAATCATCCAAAATTTTATGCATTTCTCAGGAATATTTCTCCTCTTTGTTTTTTGCCTTTTGTTTTTATATTAATTGATGAAAGGGTAATTGCCTATCAACTAATTAATTTTTTTAATCTTACAACCTGTATAATTGTTTTTGTTTATAGTTTGATGTCTTTGATTTCAGGATATAAGCCTGCAAGGTTTTTTTTCGTAGGATGGGGTATTATGGTTAGTTTTTCATCAGTATTTGCTCTAACCAATTTTGCGTTCTTTGAAAATAATTTTTTCACTTTTAATTCAATAATTATCGGTGTCACAATTGAATCTTTTTTAATCTCATTTGCATTGGCTGATAAGATTAATCATTATAAAGAAAAAAGCCTTATTGCGATCAATGAAAAAAAAATACTCCTTAGTTCACAAAAGGAATATCTTGAAGAGTTGGTTGAAACGAGAACAGAAGAAATAAAAGAAAATTATCTCAAAATAAAACATCAGAAAGAAGAAAAAGAAGTACTCCTCAGAGAAGTACACCACAGAGTTAAAAATAATCTTCAAATCATAACCAGCCTTCTAAGTCTTCAAAAGTTAAACCTGAAAGACAAAAAAATTATGGATATTTTTACTGTCAGTCAACACAGGATTAATTCAATGGCAATCATTCACGAGATGATTTATCAAAACGATTCTTTGTCCGGGATTAATTATAAAGATTACCTGAACAAATTAATAAATGAAATTGTTAATACCTATTGTTCCGCTGACAAAAATATTGACATCCAAATTAATTCTGATAATTATATTTTAAACCTTAATACGGCTATTACATTGGGGCTGATTGTTAACGAAATAATAACAAACTCAATGAAATATGGCTTTAAAGATAAATCAAATGGGGTGATAAGTGCTTCATTGAACCTGAATTCCGAAAATATTTACTGTCTGAAAATCGGTGATGATGGTGTTGGCCTGCCAAAAAGTTATGCCTGGAAAACAACGAATACATTAGGAATGAAACTCATTAATAAATTATCTGTTCAAATTGATGCAGATATAATACTGGACACATCTAAAACCGGAACAAACTACATAATCTCTTTTCATAATTCTTAATCTCTTCTCGAAATATTGGTTCCGCAAATTTTTTAATTCTTGTAGGCTTACTATGGGTTTTATGAATTAAAATATACCTCTTATTTTTATTTGTATATCAGACAAGTTATTATAGGCAAAAGTAATTGAGAAATTTAGTTATGGGCTGTATGGGTGTTTTTTTTGATACAGTGAGTTTGGTGTTTGTCAGCATGTTGATTTACAAAAGATTTCATATTTATATTTTTATTTATATTTTAAAAATATGAATGTTAATGAGTTAAGCTGTGTGGGGTTCATGCAGAATTGTGAATTTTATTCCGTAACTTTAGTAAGACCCCAAACCTTTGTATTATTCAAAAATAATATTTTTGTCACCCAAATCTAATACATATGAGAATCACTCTCCTCAATGTTTGTATTATTTGTATGGTGTTGACAGATGTCCGGTCACAAAACGTAGGAATTGGAACTTTTTCTCCGGAGGCAAGTGCAAAACTCGATATTTCTGCTACTAATGCAGGATTATTGATTCCCAGAATTGCGCTGACTGATGTCAACAACAGTACTTCACCTATCAGTTCACCTGCTACAGGTTTGTTGGTATGGAATACCAATATTTCCATTGCCGGTGGTTCTGGTATTGGTTTCTATTTTTGGAATAACTCCAGTTGGGAAAAAGTCAGTTCTTCTGCTTCTTCCTGGAACCTGACTGGAAATTCAGGGACGACTTCAGGTATCAACTTTATAGGAACTACCGACAATCAACCGCTCGACATCAGAACCAATAACCTGCTCCGGGCTATTATTACGACCAAAGGGCAGATTGAACTGTTCAATACGGGTGAATCTGTTTTTATTGGCCAAAATGCCGGCGATAATGATGACCTCAGCTTAAACAGAAATGTCTTTGTTGGTCACGATGCAGGGGCTGATAATAGCAGTGGATACTTTAATGTTTTTGCAGGTGCGGAATCCGGCCAGAATAATTCTACAGGGTTTCAGAATACTGCCGTCGGATATCGTACTTTGAACTCCAATACCATCGGTCAGGATAACAGCGCTTTTGGAAATGATGCCTTGCAGAATAATACGGTGGGTTCTTTCAATGTTGCAATAGGATCTAATGCGCTGCTGATGAATATATCAGGTAACTATAATTCGGCAATTGGGGTCGAAGCGCTTAATCTCAATTCCAGTGGAACTAAAAATCAAGCCTTCGGATACCAATCCCTTCAGAATAACCTCTCGGGAAGTTCAAATAATGCCTTTGGCTATCTTGCAATGCAATCAAATACTGATGGTGACGCAAATAATGCGATGGGTGATGCTGCCATGATTTCTAATACTACAGGAAATAATAATAGTGCCCTTGGGCATAATGCTATGTACTCCAATGATGTGGGGGTCTATAATACGGCTGTAGGGGCCAATGTGTTATACTCGAATGTTTCAGGGAATTATAATAATGCAATCGGAGCTTTG
>CAJQOX010000133.1 GCA_905480075.1 uncultured Aureispira sp.
TGAATAATTACTGTTGCCTTTTATATTGCCTTTTGCCCCGGGTACTGATTGTATCCGGGGTTTTTCTATATTCTTTCATTCTGTAGAAATCAAAAAGATTAAAAAATTAGAAATAAAACCTGGCATATATTTCTATAAAACCGGTAATAGCAAAAGCGCTAAACTTTCTGTCTATTGATTGGATGATGGGATAGATCAAATAAATTTTGCTGATTAAAAATATTGCTTATATTTAAGTATAAATCAGCAAAAAATGATAGACAACAGCATTCTGTATGTAATGGGGATACTGGTCTTTTTCGGGACTATTGAAATTCTTAGCGGCTACCTCAAAAATTCTAAACGGACTAAAGACGACTGGATACAGGAAATGGGGGCTGCCTTGGTGCTTTCTGCAGGTATCAAGCCCGGCATTGTTGCCTTGGTGGCAATATCAGGGGCAATGATACTGCCTGAATACCTGCGCTTTTTTTCTGAGCTTCATTTTTTTATCTTAGTGATGATATATCTGTTCTGCGATGATTTGCTGCAGTACTGCTATCATCGTTTTGCCCATAGACATCCTTTTTTCTGGAAGCTTCACCGGCCACATCATCAGGCCGAAGAGATGGGATTTTTTGTATCCTACCGAAATGCAGGCCTGTATTATTTGCTGATGCCGAATATCTGGTGGCTGGGAATTTTCACCTACCTTTTTGGCGGTGCGGCGGCGGCAGTGGGGCTGGTCATCAAGCAGGTAATTATCATTGGTTCTCACAGTACAGTCAGTTGGGACAAGCCCTTTTACAGATACAAAATGCTGACACCCTTTATCAGAATTCTGGAAAGAATCATCGTCACGCCTGCCTTTCATCATGCGCATCACGGAAAATCCAAACTCGATGGCATCGGCGACCCGAATGCCAATTTCGGCAACATGTTCAGCATCTGGGATCAGCTGTTTGGTACAGCAGTTTTCAGCGGCAGATTTCCTGCCTCCTATGGTCTTCCCGAAAACAGTAAAGACAGCTGGCAGGCAGCCTATCTGTTCCCTTTGGTAAAGTCCGGGGATAATAAAAGTGAAATTTCTGCAGGTTTTCAAAAAGAGCGTACTGCAACAAAGGTTCCTCTGACTGTCAATTTAAAAAAGGGAGAAAATTATCTGTGGTGTCGTTGTGGCCTGAGTCAGAATCCCCCTTTTTGCGATGCTTCTCATCACGGCACAAAATACAAACCCTTTTTGTTTAAGGGGGAGAAGGATGGTCCGGCTAAATTATGTAACTGTAAGATTACAAAACATGAACCTTTTTGCGATAATTCGCATTTGAAATTATAGGCAATTCAACTTAAATCATTCAAGAAACATATAAAAATAATGCAAGAAGATTTATTGGATTTAAAAGAACAGGTATCCTTAAGAACAAAAGGCATACAAAATTGTGAACTGCTGATTTTTTTCTCAGGCCTAATAATAATTGGTATTCAGTTTTATGGAATATTCGAAATTACCGAACTATTCGGAAATTCTGAAAACGAAACCTATATAATCCTTATGGTCAGTCAGTCAATCTTATTTTGTATACACGTCACACCAATTATTTACACCTTCCTGTGGCGCAGTGCCTCTGTTAAATACGACAATCAGGAAACGGAAAAGAAACCTGACAATGGCCTGATTTTTTTGTTTTACATGCTTAGCTATTTTGTTGTAATTATTTCAGCAGGTCTTTTCATTTACAGCCTCATAGATTTAATCAGTTCATTTTCTTATATTGAGAACTTAATATTTGTGATTACAGAATTACTTTTAACCCCATTTGCAATCTCTTTATATATCTATTACCTGTACACCACAAACAGCCGAACAAAAGCACTGATATTCCGTAAAAATCCCGATGCCTGATATGACTGAAAGCAAAGCACTTAAAAGTAGGCGCAAACGCAACAACAGCATTGACTTGTTGCGGGGCTTTATAATGATAACAATGGCATTGGACCATGCCTCTGCGATGATCGCCCGGGTACATTTTACCGAGATGTGGGGAGTTTCCTTTGCAGGATATCCTTCCTGGCAGTGGTGGCTTACCCGGTTTTTGAGTCATATCTGTGCGCCCGGTTTTTTCTTTCTGATGGGGATGAGTATTTTTCTCTTTGCCGAAAAGCGATTGAGTACTTCCTGGTCCCTGCGGCAGATTCATCAATATTTTCTGAAGCGGGGCGGCATTATTATTTTACTGATGTTTTTTCTGGAATTTCCCGGATGGGGCCTCTCTATGATGACAAAGGCGGCAGGACCTGAAAACCCCTTCACTATGCCCGGTATGTTGCCGGAGGGAAGTTTTCCGATTCCTACTTCTGTGCTATATGGTTTGGGTGCCTGTATGATGATCGGCGGATTTTTGTGGCGGCTGAAAGGCTGGCAATTATTGCTGATTACTTTTTTGAGTTTCGTTCTTTCTGCCTGGTATATCAGCAATTCAGATGTTGGTGAAATGTTCAATCCCTTCGAGCACTTTTTTTTAGTGCCGGGAATGTCTCCTTATGCGTTGGTTCTATATCCTGTAGTTCCGTGGCTGGGCATCACCACTTTTGGAATTTTCTGGGGAAAGTTATTGACGAAGATACCGGAACATTTCTATAAAATTTCGCTGCTTTGCGGACTGATTTTCATTTCCCTTTTTCTGATGATAAGGTGGATGGATGCCGGAAATTTTGAGATCGCTGACAATGACAGCTTTATTGGATTCTTTACGCTGGTAAAATACCCACCCTCTGTTGCCTTTGCACTCATTACCTGTGGCATTAATCTTATATTGCTTGTCTTATTTGGTTTGCTAAGCAGGAAATCGTGGGTCAGGCCGGTCAGGGTCTTCGGACAGACAGCGATGTTCTTTTATCTGACGCATCTGTATCTTTATGCAATAATGAGTATTGCTTTTCCTGAAGGAAGTGGAATAGAACGGATGTATCTGCTTTGGTTTTGCGGATTGATCGTCCTTTATTTTATCTGTGATAAATTTTTGCAATTCAAAAAGGGGAAGCCTGCTGATTCTGTTTGGCGGATGATATAAAATGATTGACCTCAACAATCATTTTAATCAAAATTCATCCAATAATTATAAAATTATTTTTAAATCTGTTTTGATTAAAAGGCAGGTATTTGATTATCCAATTAATACTGATTAAAAAATACTTCCTAAAATAATTAAAAACCCAAGAGTAGACCAAACAATCAGCCCCAAAAGAGATTTACCAAACAGAGCCCCAACATTATACTCTGAATTTTTTGATTGCATTCCTTTGGCTATCAAAAAACCCGCAGACATCAATACAATTAATATCAACATTGGAGTAAATATATAATTACTTATCATAAAAACACCCAACAAAGAAAACAAGACCAAAATAATAATATTGGTCTTAGGTGAATGTTCCTGCTTCAACCATTGTGTAAAAATATAAGTTGTAAGGGAAAAAGAAGCCAATATGAGCAAAATTGCCTCTACCAGCAAAACAAAAAACATAACTTTCAACTCCGCATCCGAGGGCCCGCCCTTGAAGGCTTCCGCATGGATAAACAAGGGGAAAATCAACAAAAATAAAGCAATAAAGAATGTTTTGATTTTTTGCATATTATATCTTGATTCAGTAA